>CAZLRW010000101.1:0-13563 GCA_964561925.1 uncultured Flavobacteriaceae bacterium | reverse complement strand
GACGGGATCGGGCACGGGAAGTCGTCGAAGCCGAGCGACGGAATGCGGATGCGTTTTCCACGCTACGACTATGACGACATGGTGAGGGCCCAGCACCTTCTGCTCACCCAGGGGCTCGGTGTCGAGCGGTTGCGCTTGCTGCTCGGAACGTCGATGGGGTGCATGCACGCGTTCGTGTGGGGCGAGACGCATCCGGCGTTCGTGCAGGCGATGATGCCGCTTGCCTGTCTACCGGTCGAAATCGCCGGTCGGAACAGGATGTGGCGCAAGATGGCGATGGATGCGATTACGCTCGACCCCGACTGGCAGGGTGGCGGGTACAAGAGCCAACCCGTCCGCGCGTTGCGCACGGCCGTCAGTCTGCTCATCGTCGCCGGCAGTGCACCGATCCCGTTGCAAGAGAGCTACCCGACGCGCGAAGCGACGGACAAATACGTCGAGAAGACAATGGCAGAGCGGATGGCGGAGCTTGATGCGAACGATCTGCTTTTTCAGATTGCGGCGTCGCGAACGTACAATCCGGCGCCGACGCTTGAGACGATCAGAGCCAGGATGACGTGGATCAACTCAGCCGACGACTTCATCAATCCGCCCGAACTCATGATCGCCGAACGCGAGGCGAAGCGCTTGCACAACGGAAAATTCGTGCTGCTTCCTGCAAGTGCGCAAACGCGCGGACACGGGTCGCATACGTGGGCCCGGTTGTGGCAAGATCACCTCGCGGCGCTCTTGGCCGAATGAAAAAGGCCGCCTTCGATGGAAGGCGGCCGCTTCTTCGTTGTTTCTTCGGTTACATCAGGAAAGTCAGCGTTACGACGCCCGAGTGATTGTCGTGATCGAGATCGCCGCCGGCCGAGTTTGCGAGGCTCGGCGCGAACAGGGTGACTTCCGGTCCCTGGAAGTAGCGGTATCCGACGCCGAGTTGCATATTCGGCGAGACGTCGAAGTTGATGCCGCCGCCGGCTTGCCAGGCGAAGCCGTCGTCCGAGTAGCTGAACGCCGGCACGTCGCCGCTGAGGAAGTTGCCGTCGACCTCAACGTCCGCCCATCCGATACCACCGCCGACATAGGGGCGTACACCACCCACGTCGAAGTCGTACCAGATGTTGGCCATCACCGAGAGCGCAGTGTGATCGTATTCGATCAACCCGGCGTCGGCTCCGCCGTCACTTGACGCCCAGTCGCCGTCGACCGCGTTTTCGCGATAACCGACCTCGACTTCGACGCGCAGTCCGGGCGTCACCATCTTGGCAAGGCTGTAGCCGATGGCGCCGGAAATCACCCATCCGGCGTCGCTTTCCGTGTTGACCGTCAGCGTGTCGCCGGCGGCCGAGACGGCAAAGTCGTTGTCGTCGAGCCAGTTGCCGCCGCCGGTCAGGTTTACGTACCAGCCGCTACCCGCGGCGTGGGCAGGCGCGGCGAACGCGAGTGCAGCGAACGCCGTGGTAGCAAGCAATGCTGATTTCTTCTGCATGCATGTCTCCTCAATGGCGCTTCATGCCCCCCCACCGTTGAAGAGCCTGAACGCGCAGTTAACCTTTTGGCAAAACATGCTTTCGAATCGGTTAAGGCGCGCGCGGAGATTCGGTCGCGATGTGCCCGTGTTTTCTCGCGTTTTGCGAATATGCGGGTGAGTTACATGCCGATGAACGCTTCGTCGAGAAGCGGGTTCGGCGTGCCTTGAAGGCTGCTGATGATCGCGTTGCGCCGCAGTTCCTCGGCGTCCGGCGGGTCGGCTTGCATCCAACTCAGCAGCAGCCCCTTGTCGGCGATCGCGTCTTCGAGCGGCAAGCCGTAGACGAAGTGCATGTACACGAGGGAGCGGGCGATATCGCCTTTAACGTCGTCTCGGGGCTCGACGACCGCTTTTGCGCCCGAACCGCGTTCGAAGTCGGGACAGAATTCCGTGAACCGACGCGTGTTCTCGCCTTCGATGACGCCGTAGCGGAGGCGGCTGCGGCTCGAGTTAACGCGCTGGAGCGCGGGCCAGAGATTTTGGAGATCGGCCATGGCGCGTTGGATGCGCGTCACCGAGCACGTACGGTCGGTGCAACCAGGTTCGCTTTCCGCGATCGCATCGGCAGGGAAGGTGTGTTCGACGGAGAGTGCCTGCGCAGCCTCATTTCGCCTCGTACCGTCGAACGTGACGCCGCAGTAGAGTTCCGTTCCGCCCGAGGGGTACATCTTGCGCCAGAAAATGCGCCGCGCTTCGTCGTAGGTCTGGTAGGTGCGTTGACCGCCTTGCGGCCACGGCAGCTCGGCCAGGCTGTCCCAGTCATGCGATCCGCCGGCAGCGGCGAGCGGCGGCATCATCGTGGCCAGCTGTTTTTCCGGGCCACCGCAGGCAACGACAGCGATTAGTGTTGCGGCAAGCGCGACGACACGGGCGACGATCAGCATGGACGAGACTCCGCAACCTTGAACGACCGAATCAGCGAATGCCGGGATTCTATGTCGGGCGCGGCGTGCGCGGTTACGGAACAGCGATTGTCCCGGGTTGCGCCTCGATGAACGTCAGGTGGTCTTCCGCTACGAGAAGTTGACCCGTGCGTTCAGCGACAGCGAAATCGACTGCGAATTTGACCGCCGTTGCGGATTGTCAGGCCGCTTTGGCGGGGCTCATCATGCGGTATGAAGCTCTCGGATTGGCTTTCGTCCAACGGTGTCTCGCGCGTCGACTTCGCGCGGCGAGCGGGGTTGTCGCCGAGCGCGGTTACGCAACTGTGCAACAACGACGGCGCCTGGCTGTCGCGTGAAACCGCCGAGGCGATCTTCCGCGAAACGAAAGGCGCGGTGACGCCCAACGACTTCATTGCCCCGTTCGAGGGTTCGCACGCCGTCGTGTCGGCACCGGCTTCGGTTCCCGAGGCAATCGAGGCGTTTGCGCGCGGCGAACTCGTGATCGTCACCGACGACGACGATCGCGAGAACGAGGGCGACTTGTTCATCGCCGCTTCGAAATGCACGCCGGACAAAATGGCGTTCATCATCCGCCACACGTCGGGCATCGTTTGTGCGCCGATGTCGGCCGAACGGGCGAAGAACTTGCGGCTCGATCCGATGGTGGCGGCGAACGATGCGCCGCTCGGCACGGCGTTTACGGTTTCCGTCGACGCGCGCCATCGTTTGACGACGGGCATTTCCGCCGACGAGCGCACGGGCACCGTGCGAGCGCTCGCCAACGGGAATGCTGGTGCGGACGACTTCGTCCGGCCGGGGCACGTGTTTCCTTTGATCGCAAAGGACGGCGGCGTCTTGATGCGCTCGGGTCATACGGAGGCCTGCGTCGACCTCTGCCGATTGGCGCAGCTTACGCCGGTGGGCGTGCTCGCCGAATTGACGAACGACGACGGAAGCGTGATGCGCGGGGCGGCAGTCGCAGCGTTCGCCCAGCGGCACGGGATCAAGCGCATCTCGGTCGCCGACCTCATCGCGTACCGGCAGTCGCGCGAGCGGCTGGTCAAGTGCATCGCGACGTTTCCCGTGGATACGGCGATTGGTGCGCTCAAGGGGCACACCTATGTTACGGCGTTCGACGACGTCCACCATTTCGCCTTCACTTTCGGCGAGATCGGCAACGGGCGCGACGTGCCCGCCCGGTTGCATCGGGCGCATGTCGTCGGCGACGTGTTCGGCGGAGCGAAGCTGATCAACATGGCTCTCGCGCGCTTTGCCGCCGAGGGGCGGGGCGTGCTCGTCTATCTCCGCGACGGTGCGGCGGGTGTGCCCGTGCAGTTCATCGATACGGAACAGGTCAAGTCCGAAACGCTGCGGCAGAAGCAATGGCGCGAGGTCGGACTTGGTGCCCAAATTCTGCGCGATCTCAACGTGGTCTCGATCAGGAATCTGGTTACGCAGCCGCAGGCCTACGTGGCTCTATCCGGATTCGGCGTCGAGATCAGCGAGACCGTGGTCTTGGAATAGCACGCTTTGCGCGCAGCAATCTGCGGGCTATGAGAGCGCTCCAAGAGCGGGAGCGCGGAAATGGCGAAGCAGAGATCGGTCGTGGTGACGGGCGTGTCCACGGGTATCGGCTGGGGCGCGGCCAAGGTCATGACCGCAGCCGGCTTTCGCGTTTTCGGCAGCGTGCGGAAGGAGGCCGACGGAAAACGGCTTTCCGCGGAGCTTGGGTCCAACTTCGTTCCATTGATCTTCGACGTGGTGGACGAGACGGCGGTGCGCGCGGCCGCCTCGACCGTGCGACGGGCGCTCGACGGCGAGAAGCTGTTCGGGCTCGTGAACAATGCCGGAATCGCCGTCGCAGGGCCGATCGCCTATCTGCCGGTGGAGGAGTTTCGCAAGCAGCTCGACGTCAATCTGACCGGGGTCGTCATTGCAACCCAAGCGTTTCTGCCGCTTCTGGGCATGGATCGCGAACTGACAGGTGCGCCCGGGCGCGTCGTGAACATCTCGTCGGTGGGCGGGCGGAACGCAACGCCGTTTCTCGGCCCCTACAACGCGTCGAAGTTCGGGCTTGAAGGTTTGTCGGAGGCGATGCGGCGGGAACTGCTGCCGTTTGCCATCGACGTTGTCGTGATTGCGCCGGGTGCGGTTGCGACCGCGATCTGGGGCAAGGCAGGAGAGGCCGAACTCGCGCGCTATGCCAATACTCCGTACGCCGAGCAACTTCAGAAGCTTCAGAAACTTGCCGCGGAGCAGGGCCGGCGCGGGTTGAAACCGGAGGTGCTGGGGCGGGCAATCATGAAGGCTCTGACGATCGCAAAACCCAAGGTGCGCTACACGATCACACCGGAGCCTGTGCTCAACTTCGTGCTTGGGACTGTCCCGAAGCGGACCGCAGACCGGCTGATCGGCCGGAGAATGGGTCTGCTGCCAGGCAAACGTTAAGGCCGCTTAACCGGTTCACGTTACGGAACTTCAAAACACATCGGTCTAAATTTGCGGCTTGGGTCGGTTCCATGAGGACGGGCTTTGGGCGCCGTGTCGTTGACGATGGTATTGGTGGCAGGGCTTGCGGTGTTCGCCGCCGCCACATGCCTCGTCGTTTGGCGCGCAATCGTGCTGCTGCGGCGGGCGGAAGACGCGCGCAAAGCTCTGGCGGCCAGTGAAGCGACGCTCGCCCAAGCGCAACGCATCGGCAACATGGGCAGTTGGGCATGGGACATCACGACGAACAAGCTCGTCTGGTCGGACCAGGTCTACCGCATCTTCGGTATGAATCCGCAGGTGCAGCCGACCTACGCCGACTACCTCGGCTTGGTCCATCCCGACGATCGCTTGCGCCTTGTCGAGGCGATCCGTTCGGCAACCGACAGTCGCGAACCGTACAAGTGTCGTCATCGCGTGGTCCGGCCAGACGGTGAAGTCAGGCTCTTGGACGCGCAGGGTGAGGCGAGGTTCTCATCGACGGGAGAACCGCTCGAACTGATGGGGACGTGTCATGACGTCACCGATCTCGTCGCGCTCCAGGTGCAGACCGAAGAAGAACGGCGCAAGCAGCGCGAGATGCTTGACAGCATGTTCGTGTTCGTGGGGCTGTTCGGTCCGGACGGCGTGGTGCTCGACGCCAATCGCGCGGCCATCGAGTCGTTCGGCTTCGTGCGTGACGATCTGGTCGGCCGGAAGCTTTGGGACACTTATTTCTGGTCGCACTCGGCGGACGTGCAGGCGGGCGCGCGCGAAACCATCGAACGTGCGGCAAGGGGCGAGATCGTGCGCCGGGACTTCGTCGTTCGCGTCAGCGACGGCACGTTCATAACGATCGACGCGACGTTCGGTCCTTTGCGCGACCGCGACGGGCAGGTCGTTCAAGTCATCGGATCGGCGGTCGATATCACGGAGCGTGTGCGGGCCGAGCGCGAATCGAACCGCGTCCGTCTGCAGCTCGAGCAGGCGCAACAGATCGCCAACGTCGGCAGTTGGGAATGGGAATTCGCGACCGGTGCCCTCGACTGGTCCGAGCATTGCTATCGCATCCTGGGTTGGTGGCCGACCGAGCGCGCGACTCTGGAGCGCTTCATGGAATGCGTGCATCCTGAAGATCGCGCCAAGACGGAAGCGTCGATCCGCGACGCCATCGAGCAGGGCAGGTCGTGCGACTACGAACACCGGATCATTGCACCGGACGGCACGGTCCGCGTGCTGCATCAGTTGGGCGAGGTGGACCGCGACGAGGCCGGCAAGCCGGTGCGCATGGTGGGCACGACGCAGGACGTCACCGAGCTTTGGGCTGCGAGAGCGGAACTCGTCGAATCCAAGATGAGGGCGGAATCCGCAAATCTGGCGAAATCTCAGTTCGTGGCCAGCATGAGCCACGAGCTTCGCACGCCGCTAAACGCGATCATCGGTTTTTCCGAGCTGCTGCAGAACGAGGAGATCGCTCTCAGCGAAGCGCGGCGCCTGGAATATGCGCGCGATATCCACTCGAGCGGCAAGCACCTCTTGAGCGTGATCAACGACATCTTGGACGTCTCGCGGATCGAAGCCGGCAAGATGACGATGGAGGAAGACGTCGTCGCGATCGGAGAACTGGTCGAGTCGGCGCATCGCATGGTGCGGCCGCGGGCGGAGGAAACGGGCGTGTCGATCCGCTGCCGCGTCGCCGAGCGTTTGCCGCGCGTCGTCGCCGACCGCCGATTGCTGCTGCAGACGCTGCTCAATCTCGCGTCCAACGCCGTCAAGTTCACGGAGCGCGACGGACGCGTCGACATCCTTGCAGAGCGTTCCGCCGACGGAGGCGTCGAGCTCGTCGTGCGAGATACTGGAATCGGCATGGCGCCCGAGGATGTGGCCCGGGTCGGCGAGCCGTTTCTGCAGGTCGACGGCCGGCTCTCGAGAAAATACGAGGGCACCGGCCTTGGGCTCGTCATTGCCAAGCGGCTGATCGAGCTGCATGGCGGGACGTTGGTCATTCGCAGCCAACTGGGCGCCGGGACCGAAGTGACGATCCGTCTGCCGACCAGCCGCAACGGCGACGCGGCCGTCGCCGTTGCGGCCGCGAGCTAAGCGTCAAGCCTTCGCGAGAAGCTTCTTCACGTAGCTGACGACGACGAGCAAAATCGCGCCACCGACGCCGCCGCCGCCGATCTGGCTCGCGATCGAGCCCAGTGTGCCGCTTCCCGAGAGTTCGGCCGTCGCCGCGGCCGGATCGATCCCCAGAGCGCCGATGATCTGACCGCCAAGGCCGCCGCCGACAATCCCCGCGACGGAATTCCACAGCGTGCCCATGTCGAAGTTCTTGAGAACCTTGCCGGCGGCGTTGCCGCCGACGGCCCCGCTGACCAGGCTGATGATGAGACTTGTCATATCCATGGCTCTGCCTCCCTTTCGGCGGCAATAGATTCGTCCGCCTACGGACAGTGTGCGCTGTGGCTGGGCTGCTGGCCAGCGGAGATGACGCTGCACTGCAGCGCGGGGCGGTTCCGGCGGGAGAAGTTGCGTTAAGGAAACTCTTCATCGCAGGGCGAGACTCGCGTAGTCTGCAACCTCCGGGGAGCCAACGAGGACTGTGTTCCGTGCGCGGTTTTTGGCCGATTTTTGCAGTTTGTGCGGTGTTGACGCCCTGGCTCGGGGCAGGGGCGATTCGTGCCGATACGATATGCACGGGCGATGCATGCGGCGCGCTGGCTGTCAGCGGGGAAGGCTGCGCCTGGACGAACAAGGGCGCGAAAGCCGTCCGATTTTCGCTCATTGTCAGGGACACATCACGCGTTGTGACCGTCCTGGCGCCAGGCGAAACATTCAAGGAAGCTGACAAGGCGTTCTGCGTCGTGCCGGGGGGAGAGCGGCGGTACCAGGCGAGTTTCGCGGCGTTGTCGCGCGTACCGGAGACGATGCCAAAGCCACCGGCAGTACCGCAAGCGAAGCCATCTGCGACGCAGGCGAGCGGTGACCAGCCCGACGTCGCTGCTACGGGTTTGATCGTTCCGCTACCGCGTGTGAAACCTGCCGCACCGGCGATCTATCCGCCACGTCCGCGCCTGAAGCCTGCTCTGCCGGCTGTTGCTGAGGTGCCGGCCACGTCTGTCGCGCAGGCTTCTGCGGTAGCGCCTGCGCAGACGATCGGCGCCGATGATTGTGCCGAAGGGAGCTGTCCGCCGATCTTGTTCAAAGTCGTCGATGGTTGCCTTTGGGTGCTGAATCTGACTCCACGGCCTGTAGCGTTCGAGGCGATCAGCCGCGGTCAATCGATGAAGCTTGCGCTTGAGGCTGCAGATGGCGCGAAGGCGGATTCGCAGGCGTCAGCTGGTGGCGCCGCGCGCGACGTTGCCTCGATGCATATGCGGCTGAAAGATCCGTTCCAATCCGCCGGATCGGGGATACCGGTCTATCGCGCGCGACTGGGGGATGGCGGAGCCTGCTTGAAGGACCGGAGCGAGATCACGCAGTTCTCAGCGCGTTACATGCAATAGGGTCAGCCCCTGAGCCAGATCGATGCGTTCCCGTAGTCGATGATGATGCGGCGGCCCTGGAGCAAGTTCATTCCGAAGAACAGTGCCGGCTGTTTGGTGAGCCCGATATGCTCGAACACGCGCATCTCGGAAATCATGACCCTGGCGGCAAAGAACGTCGCCGGTCCCAGCTTGATGCTCGCGAAATCGTAGGATTCCGCCCAGCGTTTTTGGTCGGCGGCGTCGGTGACCTTGCTCTCCACCGTGCGCAAGATCGTCGACATACCGATGTTGCGGGCAAAGGTCGCTATGCGTTGATTGGCGACGGTTTGCTCCGCCCCGGTGTCGAGCAGCGCCGACACGGGCATTCGCGTCACCTGCGCCGGAACGACGATGAAACCGTGCGTGTTCACCTGGCCACGGATTCGGTGAAATCCCGGAGGACTCACGACCGTGTTTTCCGGATAGAGGGTGATCCTTTGGGCGCGGAGGTCCAGGTCGACCGTGAAGTGCCACAGGAAGTCGGCGCCCAGTATGCCGTCGATCCCGAATTCCCGCGGCAGGTCGATGATCACGGCCTGCGTTCCTTCAACGATGACGCCGGCCGCCGCTATCTCCCGCACGTGGTGGAAGTGCGAGGCTACTGCCCCAGCCGCCGTGACGACCTCGCGTACCGGGCCGGGGACTGCCGTCAGCCCCAAGCGGTCGCGCAACCTGGGCACCATCACCGTATGGCTGGTCGCCGTGTCGACCAGAAATACGAATGGTCCCTGACCGTTGATGAAGACGTTGACGCCGGGCCTGTTGTTGCCCAAGCGAAGGAGAGCTTGCGATCCATAGGCGCGAGGAGCGGCAGCGACACGCCAGCCAGCGGCGCCCGAGCCCAAGGCCATACTGCCGGCGATGAATTTGCGGCGGTCCAAAGGTGCACGTTCCCCG
Source organism: uncultured Flavobacteriaceae bacterium (assembly GCA_964561925.1). Lineage (GTDB taxonomy): Bacteria > Pseudomonadota > Alphaproteobacteria > Micropepsales > Micropepsaceae > SZUA-430. The sequence goes on along the minus strand of CAZLRW010000101.1, from coordinate 4,273 downwards.
TGGCGGCGTTCGGCGCCGATACGGAGCTTACAACAGGTCCGGGCGCGGGGTCTCACAACTGCGTGAGGCACAGGCTAAGGCCGCCGGACGATTCTCACGACGCGGGCCTCCTCGAAGGCGTCCTTCGCCGTGTCGAGCGTCGCACCAAAAGACGCATCGTGGCGCACGTCGGCAAGCCCCATGGCGAGTTCGTGAGCCGTGCGAATTGCCGGCGCCGCGTTCAGCGCCATCGGCGCGCGTTCCAGGCGCCGCTCCAGCAATCGGTATGCGCGCTCAATTCGTTTGAGTTCGGGGTAATCCTCGCCGAGCTCACAGGTTTCGCGCGAGCAGGCGAACGATGTCGCTACGTAACGATGCGGCATGGCGACTCCGGCAAGAGTGGCGGAGAGTATATAAGTTAATCTTATCTCTTGCAAGAGGCTCTTGATCCGTTCGGTGCCGGTGTGCGTAGTATGGCCGGACTCCACAGCGAGCACAGGTCGGGGCGTGAGCGGATCTATCGGCAGCAGGCTTGTCGCGCTCGTCTCGGCGTCCGTCGACGCGGGGGAGTGGCGGCGGGGCTGGCCCGTCGTGGCCGGTGCGGCGATCGGACTCGGCACCGGCGTCTCGCTCTACCTCATGATTTCGAGCCTCTTCATCAAAGGCGTGACCACGGAGTTCGGCTGGTCGCGGGGCGATATGGCCAGGGCCGGCGCCGTCGCCTTTGTCGTGGGCGCCATTGCGCTTTCCCTCATCGGCAAGCTCGTCGACAGGGTGGGGTTTCGGCGCGTCGTCCTGGTGTGCGCGCCGGCGATGGCTTTGCTCTACGTCTTCATCGCGCTGCAGCCGGGGTCGTACGGATTCTACATAGCCCTCATGGTTTGGGGCGGCGTTGCGGGGGCAGGAACGGGAGCGATTGCCTATACACGGCCGGTGATCGGCGCCTTCACAAAGCAACGCGGGCTCGCGCTGGGCGCTGCGACGTGCGGTGTTTCGATCACATCGATCGTGCTGTCGCCCTTGCTTGCGCTGATCATCGCCGATCACGGTTGGCGCGCAGGTTTGTTCGCGCTTGCCGTCATCACCGCATTCGTGGGGCTTCCGCTTGCCCTTGCTCTAATTCAGCGGGGCAAGGCGGGCGGCGAAGCGGCGGCTCGTGCCGTCGACGAGGTGCGCGATGCGCCGATGCTGCACGTGCCGGATGTGCCGATCGATGCTGCCGTTCGAACGCGGGCGTTTTGGCTCTTGGTTGTGGCGCTCATGTGCGTGAACGTTCCCGGGGCGGGCGTCGTGGGTCAGCTCGCGCCGCTCATTGGCGACAAAGGCTTGAGCGAGGTCGCGGCGGGGTATGTGATGTCGGTCTATGCGTTCGGCATTTTGGCCGGAAGATTGGCGACCGGCTTTGCGCTCGATCACATGCGCCCCTCGCTCGTTGCCGGCGCGATGACATTGGTCCCTGCGGCAGGCATGACGCTGTTGCTGCTTCCCGAGCCCTCATTCGCGCTCGCCGCTTTCGCCGTCCTCCTCATCGGTCTTCAGCAAGGTTCGGAAGTCGATTTGCTGGCGTTCTTCGTCTCACGGCGGTTCGGCGTGCTGCACTACGGCGCGATCTACGGCCGGATCGCGACGTTCGGCGCTCTCGGTACCGCCGTCGGCCTTGTGCTTTTCGGCGAGGTTTTCGACGCAACCGGGGCGTACACCTGGGCGCTCATGATCGGTGCCGCGGCGTTTGCGGCGGGTGCGGCCGCGTTCGCCGGCATAGGCGACATCCGTCGCTAGGTCCCCAACAATTCGCGCAGGCTCAGCACCTTGTGGATGGACTTGATCTTGGCGAGCGGGACGGTGAAGTCGCGCTGCGGATTGTACTGCGACAGCTTGAGCTGTGTCGGCGTCTTGCCGACGAGCAACTTGACCATCGCGATCCCCGGTTCGCCGTCCGCCGCGTCGTGCATTTGGACGACGATGTGGTCCCCAACCGCGGGCGGGCGCGCGGGCGACACGTAGATGAGGTCGCCGTCCTTGTTCCAAGGGGACATCGAATCGCCCAGAATCCAAAGCGCGTAAACGTTGCGCAGGTTGGCAATGCCCGGCGGACGACGGACGTAGTCCACCACTTGGCCGTTGAAACGGAAGTCGCCGTTCGTGCCGCCGACGGCGACACCTTGGACCGGTACGTCGATCGACATCGCGTTGACGGCCGCCGCCCTTTCCTTGCGCGCGATGTTCGCGGCGAGCGCAGGCGCTTCGCCGAGCAATAGCGACATCGGAACGCCCAACGCCTTGGATAGCTTCTGGAGGCTCTCGCGGCCGGGCGGATCTTGTCCGCTTTCCCATTGCGAGATCGCCGGTTGCGTCACGCCGATCGCTTCGGCGAGTTCGACCATCGTCATTTCGCGTGCCTTGCGCGCCTCGCGAATGCGGCCACCCATGCGTCGGTCGTCGATCGGCGGGGGTTTCTTGGGCATCAGGGCTTTCGTGTCTTTCAGGTCACCGTTCGAGTAGCGAGCGTATCGCAAGCGATTGCGGCCCGCAAATTGTTCTTGCTTTGTTCATCAGATTAACTTATACGTAGCTTATGCCAAAGGTCATGAACATGCAGCCGATCAAGGCTCTGCGCTTCGCCTTCGTGCGGCTCGTCGCTTCGGCGCGCGCCGGCTCCTATTTTGGAAGACTCCGGCGGCGGGTGCGTTTCCGAGCGGTGGCCGTCGATCAGGACGGTGTGCTGCTCTTGATGCCGCGCGAGCCAAGTCTCGGCTTCGTATTCGTGCCGCTCGCAGTGCTGTTTTCCACTGCGGGCGCGGTCGCCGCACTGATCTGAGCTGCGGCACTTTTCAACTGAACTGCGCGGGGCGCTGTGTCCGGCGGCGGGCGTTTGCGCGCCAGCCAGTGACGCTGCTTCGCGCGGGAAGAGCGGCGGTGCGCCCCTGGCCGCGCTCCCCCTGCCGGGGCGCCCGCCGCTCGCTGTTCCCTTCACTGGAGGATGTCGGTGAACCGGCCATCAGGAGAACTTGTTGCACATATCGTCGTCGGGCAAGCTGCATGGACTCCCGAGGCGGTGCAGTTCCTTCGGCGGATGCGCCGGCGCGGCCGGTCCTTCGGATGGATCGCGAAGGCGCTCGGCCTGTCGCGCGACGCCTGCGTCCGTTGCGCTGCAAGGGTCGGGATCGTTCGGGCGCGGCGATCAGATCCGACGGTGTTGCGTTACCCCGAACCCGAACCGCTCGGACCACCGCGCGAGATTCTCGAGGGCCCTGTGTGCCGCTGGATCGAAGGCGATCTCGAGGCGGACGCATGGCGCATGTGCGGGCACCCGTCGAGCGGCGAAAGCTCGTGGTGCGTGCATCATCGCGAGCGTGTTCTTGTCCGGACGATGGGGGAAGCGTGATGACTTGGTCCAGGGAGTCGGTCGCTGCGCGCGTGCGCGAGGCGTGGGACACGTTGCGGCGTGTCCCGTCGCATCGCGTTCCGGGCTTTCGCGTCTCGTGGCCCGATTTCGTTCGCGACGTCGCAGACGCCTATGGATACACCGCGGCGACCGTGCGGCTCGCCCGCGCCAGCCCGCAAGCCATCGACCGAATGCAAGAAGTGTTCGGTTGGTTCGCGGCTCTCGACGGCCGGCCGCACCTGACGAAAGCCGTCTGGCTTTGTGCCGGCGCCGGAATGGGACCGAAGCGCGCGGGGATGATCCTCGGCGTGCACCGGGACACAATGCGGGCGCGGCGGGACGACGGGCTCGACGGGATCGCGAATGCACTCAATCGGCGTCAACTCAAGAGTGCCTCTGGACCAGAGGAGGCACGCATGCCATTGACTCCGTGATCGCCATTGTCACGGAGGCACTCATGAAGACGCGTATCACGGAGATGTTCGGAATCAAGCATCCGATCATCCAAGGCGGCATGCACTTTGTCGGATTTGCGGAAATGGCGGCTGCGGTGTCGAACGCCGGCGGTCTCGGCATCATTACCGGTCTAACCCAGCGCTCGCCGGAGGCGCTGGCGAAAGAAATCGCGCGTTGCCGCGAGATGACGTCGAAGCCGTTCGGCGTGAACCTGACATTTCTTCCTTCCGTGACGCCGCCCGACTATCCGGGCTACATCAAGGCCATCATCGACGGCGGCGTGAAGATCGTCGAAACCGCGGGGAACAATCCGCAGAAGTGGCTGCCGGCGCTCAAGGAAGCCGGCATCAAGGTCATCCACAAATGCACGTCGGTTCGCCACTCGCTGAAAGCCGAGGCGATCGGATGCGACGCGGTGTCGGTCGACGGATTCGAGTGCGGCGGGCATCCGGG
>CAZLRW010000100.1:0-13604 GCA_964561925.1 uncultured Flavobacteriaceae bacterium | reverse complement strand
GCGCGAGGTGTAGAACCCGCGCGAATCGTTGACGACGATCGGCGTCTTCTTGATCTGCTTCACATAGTCGACCGCCATGGCGAGCGCATAATCGCCGGTCTTCTTACCCGTGATGATCTCGACGAGCTGCATCTTGTCGACGGGTGAGAAGAAATGGATGCCGACGAAGTTTTCAGGCCTCACACTTGCTTCCGAGAGGCCCGTGATCGGCAGCGTCGAGGTGTTCGATCCGAACACCGCCTTCGCCCCGATCTGCGCTTCCGCCTTCTTCGTCACGTCGGCCTTGATCTCGCGGTTCTCGAACACCGCCTCGATCACGAGGTCGCAACCTTTGAGGTCGTCGTAGTTCGTCGACGGCTTGATCAGCGCAAGCAGCTTCTCTTTCTTTTCCGCCGTCGAACGCCCCTTCGCGATCTGCCCGTCGAGAAGCTTCGTCGAATAGGCCTTGCCCTTCTCCGCCTCTTCGATCGTGCGGTCGATCAGCACGACCTCCATGCCGGCTTGCGCCGAGACATAGGCGATGCCGGCACCCATCATGCCGGCGCCGAGCACGCCGAGCTTCTTGACGGACGTCGGCTCGACCTTCGCCGGCCGCCGCGCGCCCTTGCCCAGATCCTGCATCGAAAGGAACAGCGAGCGGATCATGTTCCGCGACGCCGGATCCATCAGCAGCTTCGTGAAGTAGCGCGCCTCGATGCGAAGCCCCGCGTCGATCGGCACCTGAAGCCCCTCGTATACGCACGAAAGGATGTAGCGCTGCGCCGGATAGTTGTTGAACGAATTCTTGCGATAGAGCGCGTTGCCCATCGTGAAGACCGTCGACGTGCCCTTGTCGTTCGGCAATCCGCCCGGCACCTCGAAGCCCTTCTTGTCCCACGGCTGCACCGGATCGGGCGTCTCCTTGATCCAGCGCTTCGCTTCCGCGATCAGCTGATCGGCGGGCACAACCTTGTGCACGACCTTCTGCGCCGCCGCCGCCTTCGGATCGAGCGAGGTCCCTTGCATGATCATCTGCATGGCCGCCTGCGCGCCCATGAGCCGCGGCAAACGCTGCGTGCCGCCGCCGCCGGGCAGCAGCCCGACTTTCGATTCCGGGAGTCCGAGCTGAATCTTCGGGTTGTCCGCCACGACGCGATAATGACACGCGAGCGTGACTTCCAGCCCGCCGCCGAGCGCGAGGCCGTTGATCGCCGCAACGACCGGCTTCCCGCACGTCTCGAGCTTCCTGAGCAGCATGTTGAACTGCAGCACGCCCTCATAGCGCTGCTTCACGCGCTCTTCTTCGCTCTTGGGCGCACCTGCACCGCTCGCCTGACCTTCCATCTCGTCGAGTGCAGCGCCCGCGCAAAAGCCGTTCGCCTTGCCCGACGTGATGATGACGCCTTTGATCGAGGCATCGCCCGCGATCTTCACGATCGCCCCGCCGATATCGGCGAGCGCCTTGTTCGACAACACGTTCATCGTGCGCTCAGGGTCGTCCCACGTCAGCGTCACGATCCCGTCCGCGTCCTGATTCCACTTGAAGACTTTGAGTTCCATTGGTTCGATTCCTTGTGTCCGAATTTCGTGAGCGACTTACCCCCTCCGCCGTCGCTTCGCTCGGCACCTCCCCCGCAAGCGGGGGAGGAAACCGGCTCTGCTTTTTCCTCCCCCGCTTGCGGGGGAGGTGCCCTTCCGAAGGAAGGGCGGAAGGGGGAAGTGGCTAGACCCGCTCGATGATCGTCGCCGTGCCCATGCCGGCGCCGACGCACAGCGTCACGAGCGCCGTGTTCAGATTCCGCCGCTCAAGCTCGTCCAACACCGTGCCCAAAATCATCGCGCCCGTGGCACCCAACGGATGGCCCATCGCGATCGCGCCGCCGTTGACGTTGATCTTGTCGTGCGGAATGTCGAGCACCTTCATGAAGCGCATCACCACGCTCGCGAACGCCTCGTTCAACTCGAAGAGGTCGATGTCCTTCGCCGTCATGCCGGCGCGCTTCAAGACCTTCTGGGTCACGAGCGCAGGACCGGTCAGCATGATGCAAGGCTCCGACCCGATCGACGCGAACGCCCGAATGCGCGCGCGCGGCTTCAAACTTTGAGAGCGCCCCGCTTCCTTCGTGCCCATCAGCACCGCGGCCGCCCCGTCGACGATCCCCGACGAGTTGCCTGCGTGATGCACGTGATTGATCTGCTCGACCTCCGGATAGCGCTGCTGCGCCACCGAATCGAACGCAAACTCACCCGGCATCGCGAACGAAGGCTGCAGCGAGGCGAGCGACTGCATCGAGGTATCCGGCCGCATATGCTCGTCGCGATCCAGGATCGTCAGTCCGTTGATGTCCTTGACCGGCGTCACCGACTTCTTGAAGTACCCGTTCTTCCAGGCATTCGCCGCGCGCTTCTGGCTCTCGACCGAGTAAGCGTCGACGTCGTCGCGCGAAAACCCGTCAAGCGTCGCGATCAAATCGGCGCCGATCCCTTGCGGCGTGAAGTAGCTCTTGATCGCGATCGAAGGATCTGTCGCCCACGCGCCGCCCGACGCGCCCATGCCGACGCGGCTCATCGATTCGACGCCGCCGCCGATCGTCATGTCGGATTGCCCCGACATCACCTGCGCCGCCGCCATGTTGCAGGCCTCGAGGCCAGACGCACAGAAGCGGTTGATCTGCACGCCCGCCGTGCTTTCCGCGTAGTCGGCGTTCAAGACCGCGATGCGCGCGATGTTCGAACCCTGCTCGCCGACGGGGTCGACGCAGCCGAACACGACGTCGTCGACGATCGACGTGTCGAGCTTGTTGCGGTCGCGGATGTTCTTCAGCACCTGCGTGCCGAGCTCCAGCGCCGTCACCTCGTGCAGCGCGCCGTCCTTGCGCCCTTTGCCGCGCGGTGTGCGCACGGTGTCGTAGATGAAGCATTCAGTCATGACGTCCTCCGTTTATCGAAACTCAAACCTTGTCCAAATCTCTCTGCATCAGCTGGGCAAGCCTCTCCTCGCCCGCCGCCTGCAAACCCTTGATCACCCGCTCGCGTTCACCGCGCAGCTTGTTCTGCGAAAGCTTCGCCTTGCCCTCGATCGTCGCGATCTCCATGCGAAACGCGACCACGCCCTTCGGCATCGCCTCGGCGATCTCGGGCTTGAGCTCCCGCGTGCTCCAGCCCTGCGATCCCTCATAGCGCGTCGCCATCTCGCTCAAATGCGCGAGCTGATCGCCGCCCGTCGCAACCGGCGTCCCGGTGCAATGCACGGCCACGTAATTCCAGGTCGGCACGTTGATCGAACGATCCGAATACCAAGTCGGCGAGACATAGGCGTGCGGCCCCGAAAAGACCACGAGCGCGGGCGCGCCGAGCAACCCCACATGCGGATTGCCCCGCGCGAGATGCCCATAAAGCGTCCCCAACCGCCCCTCGTCGCGCTTGAGCAGCAACGGAATATGCGTCGCAAACAACCCATCCGCGCCGCAGCTAATAACAACGCCGAAATCGCAAGCTTCAATTAGCGCATGCTGTTCCGCCAAAGCGTCCATGGCAAAGTGCTTCGGGACATACATCGGATCAATTCCGCCGCAAACGCGAACGACGCGCGACAGCGCCCGTTTCCTCCCCCGCTTGCGGGGGAGGGGGACCATCGCGAAGCGATGGTGGAAGGGGCCGACGCTTCAACGCCTCTGACCAGATAAACTCCAAGACGCCATCAAGATTCTTGTACACCTCGTGATTGGTCACCCGAATCTCGCGCCAACCCCGCTTCTCAAGAAATGCCGTTCGCCGCTTGTCGTAAGCGACTTGCTCATCCGACCCATGCGTCGCGCCATCAACCTCAACCGTCAGCAACGCCGACGCACACGCAAAATCCGCGATGAAGGGGCCGATCGGATGCTGTTTGCGAAAGTGCAGACCTTGATGACGGGCTCGCCGCAGGAACGACCACAGAATCGTCTCTGCGTCCGTCAGATCCTTGCGGAGTCGCTTCGCGAACTTTCGAGAGCGTTCTTCACCGTCGCGCACTTCCCCCCTCCGCCTCGCTTTGCTCGGCACCTCCCCCGCAAGCGGGGGAGGAAACAAACGCCAACGCCCCTCCACTCCCGCTTGCGGGAAAAGATAAGAGGCGCCGGTGGCCACTAGAGGCTCCTCGCGATCAAGAGCTTCATAATCTCATTCGTGCCGCCGTAAATCTTCTGTACGCGCGAGTCCGCGTACATCCGCGCGATGGGGTACTCATTCATGTACCCGTACCCGCCGTGCAGCTGCAGGCATTCGTCGACGACCCGGCACTGCACTTCCGTCAGCCACAGCTTCGCCATCGACGCCATGAACGGGTCGAGCTTGCCCGCCAGATGCAAGTCCATCAGGTGGTTGCAGAACACCTTCGCGACCGTCGCCTCGGTCTTGCATTCGGCGAGCTTGAACTGCGTGTTCTGGAACTCGATGATCTGCTTGCCGAACGCCTTGCGCTCTTTCACGTAGGCGATCGTCTGCTCCAGCGCCCGCTCGATCACGGCCATCGCCTGCAGCGCAATGATCAGCCGTTCCTGCGGCAGTTGCTGCATCAATTGAACGAAGCCTTGGCCCGGCCCGGGCCCGATCAAGTTCGACGTCGGCACGCGCACCTCGTCGAAGAAGAGCTCCGCCGTGTCGTTCGCCTTCTGCCCGATCTTGTCGAGCACCCGGCCGCGCCGGAACCCTTGAACCTCATCGGTCTCCACGACGATGAGCGACGTCCCCTTCGATCCTTGTGTCGGATCGGTCTTGGCCACCACGACGATGAAATTCGCCGTGCCGCCGTTCGTGATGAACGTCTTCGACCCGTTGATCACATAGTGATTGCCGTCGAGCTTCGCCGTCGTCTTCACCGACTGAAGGTCGGAGCCCGTCCCAGGCTCCGTCATCGCAATCGCCGCGACGAGGTCGCCGGACGCCAGCCGCGGCAGCCAGCGTTTGCGCTGTTCGTCCGAGCCGTAATGCGTGACATAAGGCGCAACGATCGCGTTGTGCAGCACAAGCCCCCACCCGTCGATGCCGAGTTTGCCCAAGAGGTCGATCAGAACCGCCTCATGCGCGAACGTCCCGCCCGCGCCGCCATACGCCTCCGGCGTCGAGGCGCAAAGCAATCCTGCCTCGCCCGCCTTCTTCCACGCCGCGCGGTCGACGTGCTGCTGCTTGATCCACTTCTCGGAATGCGGAACGCACTCGCGTTCCAAGAACTTCCGCGCTTCGCCCTCGAAAATCTTGAGGTCTTCGTTCATCCACGAAGGGGTCTCGACCTGAAGCGCGCCCATGTTCGTGTTTCCCTAGTCGTGTGCGCCGGGATTCATGGCATAGCCGATAAGCCGACCATGCTCGTCGTTCGCGGGCATGCGATGCGGTTGCTTGTCGGCGAGCATCACCTCGAGCCGCGCCCGCGCCGCGCGCAGCTCTTCGAGCGAATGCTCGATATCCGCGCGCTGCTGCTCCAGCGCATTGATCCGCTCACTGAATTTCTTGACCGTGTAGGCGAGCTGCGTCGCCTGCCCGTCTCTCACGTCGTAGAGATCGAGCATCTCTTTGATCTCGTCGAGTGCGAAACCCACGCGCTTGCCGCGCAGGATAAGCACCAGCCGCGCCCGGTCGCGCGGCGAATAGATGCGCGACTGCCCTTGCCGGGTCGGTTTGATGAGGTCTTCGTCTTCGTAAAAGCGGATGGCCCGCGGCGTGATTCCGAACTCCGCCGCCAATTCGCTGATCGTGTAGGTGGTCATGGGACATACCCCGTTCAAAAGCGACGCAGAGTGATATATCGCAGTTGACGTAAACGTCAATCACACTGTATCGCATTGATATGTAATAAGAATATCGGCATGCGGCAAATACGACCCCGCAGGTGTCGCATTCCGTAGCGGATCGTTTCTCGACCGGGCCCGCAGCCCATGCGAGACAGCGCGCGCGAAGGACACCATGCACCGCCCCATCATCTTCGATTTCGACGGCGTCATCGTCGACAGCGAGCCGATCGCCAATCGCGCGCTCGCCGAAGCGTTGACCGCGATCGGCATGCCCACGACGCCCGAAGAAGCGATGACGCGTTACATCGGTCTGCGGATGAGCGACTGCGTGCGCGCGATCGAGCGCATCCACGGCCGCGCCCCGCCTGCCGACTTCGTCGAAACGTGCCGCGCCCGCACCCGAAGTCTCCTGCACGATGAGCTTCGCCCCGTCGCCGGCGCGCCCGCCTTCATCCGCTCGTGCCTGCCCGCGCTGACCGCGATCGCCTCGTCCAGCAGCGTGCCCGGCATCAAGCATTCGCTGAGCATCGTGGGCTTATCCGACTGCTTCGACGGCCGCATCTTCTCCGCCGCCGACCTCGAACGCGGCAAACCGCACCCCGACGTCTTCCTCCATGCCGCGACCGGACTGAACGCGAACCCCGCCGACTGCATCGTCATCGAAGACGGCACGCTGGGCGTCCAAGGTGCGGTCGCCGCCGGTATGACCGTCATCGGCCTCACCGCAGGCTCGCACTGCGGCCCCGCCCACGGCGAACGCCTGCGCGAAGCCGGCGCGCACATCGTCGCCGGCAGCTATGCGGAAGTGGCGCTGCTCATCAACGAGTTCCCGGCCTAACGTCTCAATGCCGTTCGCGGAACGCGACCGACGCCAGGAACCCCGCAAGCCCCGAGACCAGCACGGCGACCAGTCCATAGAGCCACGGCGCATATAGCGCGAACTCTGAAAGGCTGCGCTCCACGCCGGTCTTGTCGATGAACAGCGTCATCGAATTCGAGCTCGTCACCTGCCCGTCCGCGAACGCATAGACGAGCACCTTGAGGTTGCCGGCCGGCACGTTCGGCGGCAGCGCGGCGGTCGTACGGAACAGCGTCGGCGAAAGAAAACTGACCGCCCCTTCGTGCTGCGAATAGAGGTCGAGTGCCGCGCGCGAGCGCAGCAGCGCGTCGCGAAAAGCGCGCCGCCCGCCCACCGTGCCCGGCGCAGGTCCCAGCTGAATGTTCTGGAGCCCCAGCTCGAATTGGCGCAGCGCCTCGTCGCTCGCAATCTCCTTCAGCGGCCGCGAGGAGGCGAGGAAATAGAACGCCGGGGCGCCCACGAACTGCTCGGTGTCGCGGTTCGCCCAGATCGGCCCCACGCGCTCCTTTTTGCGCACGGTCAGGCGCGAGCCTTGGTCGCTGCGCACGACCACGACGATGTCGCGCGTCTCGAACGTCGCGATTTGCTCGCCCGCTTCCGTCTCGATCGCGCCGAACACGACGACGTCGGTGCCGGTGAAGTTCGACGTGATTTCGATCTTGTCGCGCGAAATGCCGGCCGCGAGGTCTTCGGCCGGTGCGGGCGCCGCAGCGGCAGCCGAGGCGGCAAACGCGATCGCGGCCCAGCGCCTCATTCACCCTTCTCCAGCGTCACGCTGAACGGATCGGCGGGCGGCCACACGAGGTCGACCCCGAGGCGCAGGCAAATCATGAGCACGAGCGCGGCAAGGCAGAGCCGCATCCAGTCGCTTCTGAGTCTTTCGCCGTAACGCACGCCGAATTGCGCACCCACCACGCCGCCCGCGATCAGAAGCAGCGCCAGGATCGCATCCACGCTCTGGTTCGTGACTGCGTGCAACAGCGTCGCGAACGCCGCCACGAAGATGATCTGGAACAAAGACGTACCGACGACGATCGCGCTCGGCATGCGCAACAGATAGATCATCGCAGGCACGAGAATGAACCCGCCGCCGATGCCCATGACGACCGACAAGAGACCGATCAGCACGCCGAGAAACAGCGGCGGGATCGCGCTGATATAGAGCTTCGAGCGCTGGAACCGCATCTTGAGCGGCCAGCCGTGCACCCAGTAGTGCCCGCCCGGCTCGCGCCGCACCGATCCGACGCTGGATCCGCCGTGGCGCACCGCCTGCAGGCTTTCCCAAAACATCAGGCCGCCGATCGACCCCAGGAAGATCACGTACGAAAGCGCGATGAAGAGATCCGCCTGCCCCGCCGCCTTCAGCGCGTTGAAGATCTGAATCCCGAACAGCGCCCCGACGAGGCCGCCCGCGAGCAAGACACCACCCATCTTCAGGTCGACGTTGCCTTTGCGCCAATGCGTGAGCACGCCCGAAACCGAAGAGGCGACGATCTGCGTCGACTGGGTCGCGACCGCGACCGCAGGCGGAATGCCCCAGAACATGAGAAACGGGGTCAGGATGAACCCGCCGCCGACGCCGAACATGCCCGACAAGAACCCCACCGCCGCGCCGAGGCCGACGATGAGAAAAATATTCACCGGCATCTCGGCGATGGGCAGATAAATGTGCATGGGGTGCCGTCGGTCGGGCCTTGAGGCCGACGATCAAACGATTACAGCCGCGCTCGCCCGTTGGCTAGCCCGCGCCGATGCGCATAGTGAACGTGACGCAGGCGGACGAACGGCGACCGAGGCTTACGGCCCCGTCGGCGCCTCGTTCGCGCCCGCTTCCATCGGCTTCGGCTGGAACGTGCGCGCCGCTTCGAGCGCCACCGCGACGTCGGCGGGGCTCAAGGTCCGCTTGAGCGCTTCGAGCCGTTCGGCAGCACCTGAATCGCCCTGCGAAGAGGCGATCGCATACCACTTCGCCGCCTCGTTCGCGTTACGCGGCACGCCCATGCCGCGCTCGAGCAGAATGCCGAGATTGTACTGCGAGTCGGCCAGACCGTACTCGGCACCGGCGCGGAACCAGCGTGCCGCTTCGGGGAAGTTCTGCGTCCCCGCATCCGGATCCGCATGCAGCACCGCAAGATTATGCATCGCCTTGCGGTTGCCGCCTTTGGCGGCGCGCTCGTACCACGCCTTCGCCTGGCCCAAATCCTTCGGCGCACCGACGCCGCGCTCGTAGATCGCACCGAGCCGGTACTCGGCGACGGTCAACCCCTGCTGTGCTGCCTTCGTGACCAGCGAAGCGGCCTTCACGTCGTCCTTCGCAACGCCGCGGCCTTCCGCATAACGCAGTGCCAGCAGGAACTGCGACTTGGCATCGCCGCGCGCCGCCGACGCCTCAAGCGCGGGGACCGCGGGATCGCCGCCGGGCAGTGCCGACGTGCCGGCCGTGAAGGTCGGCGCCTCCGTCGGCGTTGGTTGCACCACGCCCAGCCCGTTCGGTTCGACAGCGACCGCGGCACTCGGCGTGCCGCCTTCCGCGCCCGACGGCGGCGCGAACTCGGCCGGCGAGTTGGTGCTGCTACCGCCGGCCGGCGGCGTGTTCAATATCTCGCCGAGGCTCGACGTCGGATCGGGGCGATTGATTTCCTCCCCGCCGCCCGGAATCGTGAACAGCAGCGCCACGATGCCAGCGATGACGGCAAGCCCGGCGATCGCAAGAATGGCGATCCGCCCGAGGTTCCGGCTCTTGCCCTCGTCGCCGAGTCCGGGGATCGCCCGCGACGGCTTCTTCGTCTGCGCGCGTTGCTCCGCCTCGGCCGCAGCCGCCTTCGCCGCGCGCCGCGCCTGCTCGAGGAAGCCTTCGCGCTTCGGCACATAGTCGAGATCGCCCGGCTGCGCTTCGCCGTCGCTCCGGTCGAGTTCGCGTTGGAACGCGTCGCGCTCGAAGGCGTCCGGGTCGATGTTCGGCACGTCGGCGGGCGGCGGCGGTGCCGACAACGTGCCGGCCATGATCGTCTGCAGCGCGGAGACCGAGTAGCCGTCGTCTGGCTTCGTCGGCAAGTCGCTCTCGAACGGAGGCGGCACCGACGTCATGCCGGAGAGCGCCTTCGCCGTCGTCGTCGAGAACGGCGGGAACTCCGGCGGCTGATCCAGGGCGGCGGGCGGCGGGCTCACCGGCGGCGGCGCGGAGAACGGCGGCGACGAAGCAAGCGGCTGCGGCATGCTCGTCGCGCGCGGCGCGAACGGTTCGAGCGGCACCGCATCGGCAGCCGCTTTCGCGACCAGGCCGTCGACCGTCAGCCGCAAACCGCCGATCGCTTCCTTGTGCTTCTTGTCGGAACCTTCGAGCCGCTGGGCGAGCGACTTCAGCGTATCCTCGACGGTGCGCGAGGACTCGATCGCGTGCCGGTCGCTGTCGTCGAGACGGGCGTTGATCTTTTGCAGCGCGTGCGTGTGGCGTTTCTCGGTTTCGTCGAGACGCGTGGAAATCGCTTTGAGCGCGCTCGACATCGTCGAGACGGAATCGGCCGCGCGCCGCTCACCGTCTTCGATCTTCGTGGTCAGCGCTTCGAGCGTCGAGCCGATGGCGCCGAGCGAACTTGCGAACGGCCCGGTTTGCGGATCGGACACGAGGTCGAGCCGCTCCGTCAGGCCGTCGAACGTGTGCGAGAGCGTGTCGACCGAACGCTTCAGGGCGGCGAACGCTTCCGGCTGCACGCCCGAATGCGCGTTCGACACGGTCTTCTCGACCCGTTCGTGCAGCGTGTCGACGGACCGCTTGAGTTGCTGGAACGCCTCCGGCTGCACGGCACCCTTGCCTTGCGCCGTCTGCGCAAGCCGTCCGTCGATCGACGACAGCTGGCCGCGCATCTCTTCGAACATCGAGGTCGAGCGCGCTTCGAGCGCGTCGAGGCGCGACGAGACGCCTTCCGTCACCGACTTCGCCGCACCGTGCGTTTGCGCGAGGCTGCGTTCGTTCGCATCGACCCGCGTGCCCAGATCGCGCATGAATTTCGCGAGCTGCGAAATGTCTTCGCGCGAGCGCTTCTCGGAATCGGCGACGTCGTGGCGCACGTCGTTGATCCAGGTCTCGAGCCGCGCCAGCGCGTCCTTCGCCGGAAACTCCGCCTTCGCCTGCTCCATCTCGCCGAGGCGTTTTTGCAACTGGCCGAGCGTGGCTTCGAGCCGGGCCAGCGTGTCCTTCTGCGCGCTGTCGCCCTTGTTCGCTTCCATCTCGCCAAGCCGCTTTTGCAGTTGGCCGATCGCCGTCTCGAGGCGCGTGAGCGTGTCTTTGTTCGGCAGTTCGGCGCGGCCCGCTTCGAAGTCGGAGAGCCGCTTCTGCACGCTGCGCACGGTCGTCTCGAGCGACTCGAACGCGAACGACTGATCGCGCGCCGATTGCGCAAGCGCGTCGGCCGCACTCGAGAAGGCGACGTCGGCGAGTTGCTTCACCCGCTCGGCCGCGTCGATACGGTCCTGCATCGCCGCAACCGACTGGTTGACGGTCGCGATCGCGGTCTGCGCACGGCGTTCGGAATTCTCGAGCCGGTCCGCGAGATCGCGCAGCCCGTGCGCCACCACCGCGAACTCGCTGCCGCGGATTTGGCTGTCGAGTTGCTGCGCGGCGCCTGACAATCCGTCCCGCGGCAATTGCTGCGGCTGGTGTTGCGGCTGATGCTGCAGCGCCTGTGGGTAAGCCTGCGGATAGGCCTGTGGCTGTGCATAGGATTGCGGCTGCGGCTGGGGCACGACGTGCGGGTAGCGCACGCTCGGCACCGGCGGCGGCTGATAGACCGGAACCGGCTGCGGCCCATACGTGCCGTCACCCGGTTGATAGGCCTGTGGGTAACCCTGTTGATACGCCTGTTGAGGACCGCTGCCGCGCCCCTCGGTCATGATCAACTGGGTCAGATATTCGCCGAGGCTGACGCCGGCGCGCCGCGCAGCCAGCTGGGCCGCGTCGCGAGCTTCGGCTTCGATCCCCTTCACATTCCACGGAACGCCGGGCCGCATGCGAATCATTTCCCCCGATTTATTTGCGACGTTAGGTACGCAAATATGTTGTGTAAAGCGCACACCTCCCTACCAGGGATGGCGCTGTGGCTTTCACATCGCATTAATGATTATGAACGCCAAAATGGTTAACAAATGGTAAAAAGCCCCGTTGCCGAAAGGACTCAACGCGGGGGTGTTCGCGCATCCAAAACGGCGTCGGGGCGGGGGTCTTGTTGACGCCGCGCCGGACCCCTGAGAGTCACCCCATGTACGCACTGATTCGTTTGGGGCCGCTCGCCGCCCTCGCGCTCGCGCTGACCGCTTGCTCGACCTACTACCGGACCGTCGGCGTGATCGGCAAAGCGGCCGACGCGGTCGGAACGTCGTTCGAGGCCAAGCGCGAGCCGGTCCCCGAGATCGATCTCACGAACGCGAAGTGGCAAAAGCTCGATCAAGCCCAGCCCGATGCGAACCCGTTGCGCGCGGCGGTCGTTGCGCGCGACGAGAAAGTGGGCGCGACGCGCGTCGTGCTGAAGGCGCCGGCAAATTTCGCGCTGCCGCCGTTCTGGCTCGCCGCGCAGGGCACGTACACGGTGCTCAAGGGAACGTTCGTGTTCGAAGGCGTCGACGCCGACGGCAGGCCGACGCACATCGCACAAGGCCCCGGCTCGTTCGCGCTCGTACCCGCAAATCTGATCCAGCGCGCGGCGACCAAGGGCGACGAGGAAGCCCTGCTCTACATTACCGTCTACGGCGACTGGTCGCCGCGTTTCGCACAAGGGGCCTGGAAGACGCCGGCCTTGCGCGCCGGCAGCTGACCTATTCGGCAGCAAGCCTCGAATGCGCGAACGGATAAACCCGGTCGCGCCCCAGCAGATACGCCTGAAACCCGCGCGGAAACAGCGGCACGAACGCTTCGTCGAAGACGTCGAGCCCGCCCGTATAGGCGCCGAACGCCGGCAGCACGCACCTAACGCCGTCGCTCACGAAGCAACGCCGCCTGAGACGCCGCGCCCGCGTCGCGACGCGCGCGACCGGATGCAGATGCCCGCTCAGCTCCCCGCTCACCCGCCCGCGCTTGGCGTCATGGCGGAAGACGAGCGGCCCGATCTCGATCTCCGGCGCACACTCACCGCCGAGCACGAGCGCCGCCGCCGCATCGTGATTGCCTTCGATCCAAACGAAGCGCCGCCCGCGCATCAACGTGGCGATCGCCTTGCGCGCGCCCGCGTCGAGCCGCGAAGGCCCATCGCCGTCGTGAAAATTGTCGCCGAGACACACGATCGTCTTCGGCTCCAACCGCGCCGTCACCTCGGAAAGCCGCGCCAGCGTTGCATGCGTATCGTAAGGCGGCAGCATCTGCCCGGTCCGCATGGCGAATGCCGAGCCCTTCTCGAAGTGCAAATCGGCAACCGCAAGCAGCCGCTTCTCCGCCCACCACAGCGCACCGGAGTGATCGGCAACAAGCCGCGTCCCCGCGATATCAAACTCTTGAATCTGCATTCCCGGGACCGCGGGCATCCTGCCCGCTCTTGCTGAATCGACGACGCGAAAAGAGCGGGCAGGATGCCCGCGGTCCCAGGAAACGCAAGCCCAGTCAAACCTCAGCCCGCGCCATCTCCCTCCGAAACGTCGAGCAAATCCCCGGGCTTGCACTGCAGCACCTCGCAGATCTTGACCAGCGTCTCGAAGCGCACGCCCTTCACCTTGCCCGTGCGCAAGAGCGACAGGTTCGCCTCCGTGATGCCGACGCGTTCGGCGAGGTCCTTCGCCTTCATCTTCCGCCGCGCCAGCATCACGTCGAGAGTAACTACGATGCGCATCAAACGATCTGATCGTTCTCGCTCTGAAGCTCTCGCGCCGCCGCCTCCAACGCCGACCCGATCATGATCATGCCGGATGCAAACACCATCACCGCCAAATCGAACGTGTCCGGATTGAGTGCGGGCCACAACGGCCGCCCGTGCAGCGCGGCAAGCCCCACCGGCGCCGACACCTGCAACACCAGC
>CAZLRW010000099.1:0-13806 GCA_964561925.1 uncultured Flavobacteriaceae bacterium | reverse complement strand
AGGCCAGCACTTCCTTGATCTCGTTCAGCGACTTGCGGCCGAAGTTCGGCGTGCGGAGCATCTCCGCCTCCGTCTTCTGGATCAGGTCGCCGATATAGACGATGTTGTCGTTCTTCAGGCAGTTCGCCGAACGCACCGAAAGCTCGAGTTCGTCGACCTTCTTCAGGAGCGCCGGGTTGAACGGCAGGTCGGTCTTCTGCTCTTCGGTCTTCTTCTCGCGCGGCTCTTCGAAGTTGATGAAGATCGACACCTGGTCCTGCAGGATGCGCGCGGCATAGGCGACCGCGTTCTCCGGCGTAATGGCGCCGTTCGTTTCCAGCGTCATCGTCAGCTTATCGTAATCGAGGATCTGTCCTTCGCGCGTGTTCTCAACGCGGTAAGAGACCTTCTTGACCGGCGAGAACAGCGAGTCGACCGGGATCAGCCCGATCGGCGCGTCGTCCGGTCGGTTGCGCTCCGCCGCCACGTAGCCTTTGCCGGTGTTGACGGTGAGCTCCATCCGGATGCGCGCGCCGTGGTCGAGATTGCAGATCACGAGGTCCGGGTTGAGGATATCGACATCCGACACCGACGTGATCTGGCTCGCCTTCACCTCGCCGGGCCCTTCGGCCTTGAGCACGAGGCGCTTCGGCCCTTCGGAATGCAGCTTCAGCGCCAGCTGCTTGATGTTCAGCACGACGTCCGTCACGTCCTCGCGCACGCCGGGCATCGACGAGAACTCGTGCAGCACGCCGTCGATCTGGATCGACGTCACCGCCGCGCCTTGCAGCGAGGACAGCAGCACGCGGCGAAGCGCGTTGCCGAGCGTCAGACCGAAACCGCGCTCCAGCGGCTCGGCCACGATCACCGCTTGCGTGCGCGGGCTTGCGCCCGGGTCGACATGCAGCTTCTGCGGCTTGATCAATTCCTGCCAGTTCTTCTCGATCACGGGGGGCTTTCCTTGTCGGCGTATGCGGATGCTTGAGGGCTGATCAGACGCGACGGCGCTTCGGGGGGCGGCAGCCGTTGTGCGGGATCGGCGTCACGTCGCGGATCGTCGTGATGGTGAAGCCGGCGGCCTGCAGCGCACGCAGCGCGCTTTCGCGGCCTGAGCCCGGACCCATGACCTCGACTTCGAGCGTCTTGACGCCGTGTTCCATCGCCTTCTTGCCGGCGTCTTCGGCGGCGACCTGGGCGGCGTAGGGCGTCGACTTGCGCGAGCCTTTGAAGCCCATCGTGCCGGACGACGACCACGCGATCGCGTTGCCCTGTGCATCCGTGATCGTGATCATCGTGTTGTTGAACGACGCGTTCACGTGGGCCACGCCCGACGTGATGTTCTTGCGCTCCTTCTTGCGCACGCGTGCTTTCTTCTCGGTCGCCATGTCGTCCGTTCCTTTGAGCCGGGGACAGCCCCGGCGAATTGACTACTTCGTCGCCTGCTTCTTGCCGGCGATCGGTTTCGCAGGCCCCTTACGCGTGCGCGCGTTCGTGTGCGTGCGCTGGCCGCGAACCGGCAGGCCCTTGCGGTGCCGCAGGCCCCGATAGCAGCCGAGGTCCATCAGCCGCTTGATGTTCATCGCCACTTCGCGGCGCAGGTCGCCTTCGACCACGAATTCGCGATCGATGATTTCGCGGATCTGGATGACTTGCGCCTCCGACAGTTCGTTGACGCGCATCTGTTCCTTGATGCCGACCTTCTTGCAGATTTCGACCGCGTTGACCGGGCCGATGCCGTGGATGTAGCGCAACGCGATGTGCACGCGCTTGTTCGTCGGAATGTTCACGCCTGCGATGCGGGCCACGTCAGTTCTCTCCTGAAATCCAGTTCTTCAATGCCGAATGGCGCCGGCCTTGCGGGTTTCCCCTCAAGGCAGCGTCCGCGCCCGACTGATACGGAAGGCGGCGGAGTATAAGGCGAAATTTCACCCGGTCAATGACGGCGAAACTCATGTTTTCCGGGACCTTTTGTCGCCCAGGACCGCGTCGATCTGGGCCGTCACCTCGTCGATCGAGCGCATGCCGTCGACCTTCCTGATTTTCCCTTGGGCGTCGTAGTACGGCAGAATCGGCGCCGTCTGGGCGTTGTAGACGCCAAGCCGCTTCTTGAACGTCTCCGGATCGTCGTCCGGCCGCACCGGCTCGCCCTTGGCGCGGGCCTCGGCCGCCCGGGTCTCGACCCGTTTGATGAGTTCGGCCTCGTTCACTTCCATGACGATGACGTGCTCGACGCT
This sequence comes from uncultured Flavobacteriaceae bacterium, assembly GCA_964561925.1. GTDB lineage: Bacteria > Pseudomonadota > Alphaproteobacteria > Micropepsales > Micropepsaceae > SZUA-430. The sequence goes on along the minus strand of CAZLRW010000099.1, from coordinate 11,593 downwards.
GCGCTTCTTGCCGTCGAGCATCGCGTCAAGCGCGATCGCTTGGTTCACGGTGCGCGGGAAGCCGTCGAGCACGAAGCCTTTCTCGCAGTCCTTGGCCTGGATGCGCTCGGCGATGATCCCGACGACGATCTCGTCGGGTACGAGCTTTCCGGCGTCGACGAGTGCCTTTGCCTTCTTGCCGACCTCGGTGCCCTTCGCGATCGCCTCGCGCAGCATGTCGCCCGTCGACAGATGCGCGATGCCGTACTTCGCATGGATGCGCTTGGCCTGGGTCCCCTTTCCGGAGGCCGGCGGCCCGAAAAGAACGAGGATCATCGGCCGCGCGGACTCTTCAATCGCGCCTTCTTGATCAGCCCCTCGTACTGATGGGCGATCAGATGGCTGTTGACCTGGGCGACGGTGTCCATCGTCACCGACACGATGATGAGGAACGACGTGCCGCCGAGCAGGACCAGATTGCCGCCGTACTGGGCCAGGATGAACTCCGGGATGAGGCAGACTACCACCAGATAGGCGGCCCCGATCACCGTGAGGCGCGTGAGCACATAGTCGATGTACTCGGCCGTCTTCTTTCCGGGACGGATGCCCGGAATGAAGCCGCCGTATTTCTTCAAATTGTCCGCCGTGTCGGCGGGATTGAAGACGACCGCGGTGTAGAAGAACGCGAAGAACGCGATCATCACCGCGTAGAGCACCATGTAGAGCGGCTGACCGTGGTTCAGAAGGCGCACCGTCTCCGTCAGCCAGTCCGGCGCGGCCTCGGCGTTGAACTGCGCGATCGTGAGCGGCATCACCAGCAAGGACGAGGCGAAGATCGGCGGAATGACGCCCGACGTGTTGATCTTGAGCGGCAGGTGCGAGCTCTGCTGGTCGATCATCCGGTTGCCGATCTGGCGCTTCGGATAATTGACGAGCAGTCGCCGCTGCGCCCGCTCGACGTAGACGATGAACGTAACAACGACGAGAATAAGGCCGAGCAGGAAGATCACCGACAGCCACGAAATCGTGCCCTTGTCGGCCATTGCCATCAGGCCCACGACGCCGGCGAACAGCTGCGCCACGATGCCGGCGAAGATGATGAGCGATATGCCGTTGCCGATGCCGCGCGACGTGATCTGCTCGCCGAGCCACATCAGGAACATCACGCCGCCGGTCAATGTCACGACCGTCGTCAACTCGAACGACAGACCGGGATTGATCACGAGTTCGGGCGAGGCTTCGAGGCTGCGCGCGATCGCCCAGGACTGTACGATCGCAAGTCCCACGGTCAGATAGCGCGTGTATTGGTTGATCGTCTTTCGGCCGGCCTCGCCTTCTTTCTTCAGCTTCTCGAGCGTCGGGCTGACCGTCGTCATGACTTGTATGATGATCGAAGCCGTGATGTACGGCATCACGTTCAGGGCGAAGATCGCCATGCGCTCGACCGCACCGCCCGACAGCATGTTGAACATGCCGAGCAGGCCCTGCGTCTGCTGCTCCATGATCCGCGCCAGGGCGTCCGGATCGATCCCGGGCAGCGGAATGAACGTGCCCAACCGGTAGATGATGAGCGCGCCCAGCGTGAACCAAATGCGCCGCTGAAGCTCTTCGGCCTTCGAGAAGGCCGACCAGTTGACGTTGGCGGCGATTTGTTCGGCGGCTGACGCCATAGGAAACTCCTTCCGTCGTGTTCCGGCTCAGCGCCGGACCGCCCTCGCCCGTATTGGGGCCGGCCTCACGCCTTCGCTTGCTGAGCCGCTGCGGCGCGTTCTTCCCGCTTCTTTGCGGAGGAGATGCGCCGCTGCATGCGTTTGCCGGGGCCTTTGTCCTTGCGCGTAACGTGCTTGGCCTTGACGCCGACGACCTTGACCGAGCCGCCCGCCTTCTTCACGGCTTCGATCGCCGATCCCGACGCGTGCGCGACTTCCAGGCTTAGTTGGGCCTTCAGATCGCCTTTTCCAAGCAGGCGGATGCCGTCCTTGGCCTTGCGGACCAGGCCGAGTTCGGCCAGCGTTGCCGCCGTGACACTCGCGCCAGGCTTCAGCCTGCCGTTATCGACGGCCCTCTGAAGCTGACCGGTGTTCACGATCGCGAATTCACGCGCGAAAATGTTGTTAAAGCCGCGCTTCGGAATGCGCATGTGCAAAGGCATCTGACCGCCTTCGAACCCGAACATGCCGTGGTGACCGGTCCGCGCCTTCTGACCCTTCACGCCCTTGCCCGAAGTCTTGCCCTTGCCCGAGCCCGAGCCGCGGCCGAGGCGCTTGAAGCGCTTGTGCGCGCCTTCGTTGTCGCGGATTTCGTTGAGTTTCATCTTCGTGGAACCTGATCTAGGCGGCGTCGACGACGCGCACCATGTGGCGAACCTTGCAGATGGCACCCCAAACGCTGTCGGTGTTCTGCAGCGTCTTGCGGCGATGCAACTTGTCGAGACCGAGGCCGATCAGGGTCTCGCGCTGCCCCTCTTCGCGGCGCGCGGGGCTTTTGACCTGCTCGATCGTGATCGTCTTCGTCTTCGGGCGGCCTTCGGCCGTGCGCAGAGTCATCGATCCTACTCCGGCGATATTTCGGCGGTCGGACGGCGCGCCGAGAGAATCTCGGCGACCGACTTGCCGCGTTTGTTGGCGATCATCTTCGGACTGTATTCGGCCTTGAGCGCATCGAACGTCGCCCGCACCATGTTGTACGGGTTCGACGTGCCGACCGACTTCGCGACGACGTCGTGCACGCCGAGCGCGTCGAACACCGCGCGCAATGGGCCGCCGGCGATGATGCCGGTGCCTTGCGGCGCCGGGCGCAGGACCACCTTGCCCGCCCCGTGACGGCCTTCGACGTCGTGATGCAGCGTACGGCCTTCGCGCAACGGCACGCGGATCAGCGACTTCTTCGCCGCCTCCGTCGCCTTTCGGATCGCCTCCGGCACTTCGCGCGCCTTGCCGTGACCGAAGCCGACGCGGCCCTTCTGGTCGCCGACGACGACGAGCGCCGCAAAGCCGAAGCGTTTGCCGCCCTTCACCACCTTCGCCACGCGATTGATGTGAACCAGCTTGTCGACGAGTTCGGAACGCTCGCCCCGATCCCCGCCGCGGTCGCCGCGCTCGCGATCCCCGCCGCGGTCGCCGCCGCGCTTGCGCCGTTGTTCTCTTTCTTCGACCATCGAAGCTGTTCCTTTAGAAGTTCAACCCGCTCTCGCGGGCTGCATCGCCGAGCGCCTTGACCCGGCCGTGATAGATGTAACCGCCGCGATCGAAGACCACATCGGTGATGCCCGCCTTCTTCGCGCGCTGGGCGACAAGCTTGCCGACGACGGCCGCGGCCTTCGTGTCGGCGCCCTTGCCCTTCTCCAACGCCTTCTTGGCTTCCTCGTCGAGCGTCGAGGCGCACGCGACGGTCAGGCCCTTCGTGTCGTCGATCACTTGCGCATATATGTGCTTCGAGGAGCGAAAGACCGACAGACGCGGCCGCACGCCCGAAACCTTGCGCAGCTTGAAGCGCGCGCGTTTCTTGCGCCGCGTGAACAGATCTTGCCGAGAGAGTGACATGGCGGTCCCTTACTTCTTCTTGCCTTCTTTGCGGCGGATACGCTCTTCCGCGTACTTGATGCCCTTGCCCTTATAGGGTTCCGGCTTGCGGTATTCGCGAATCTCGGCGGCAACTTGGCCGACTTTCTGCTTGTCGATCCCCGACACCAGAATGAGCGTCGGCTTTTCGCACTTGATGTCGATACCTTGCGGGATCGGATAGATCACGTCGTGGCTGTAGCCGAGTTGCAGCTGCAGGTTCTTGCCCTGAACCGCCGCACGGAAGCCGACGCCCGCGATCTCAAGCTGTTGGGCATAGCCCTTCGACACGCCTTCGACCAGGTTGTTCACCAAGGTGCGGCTCAAACCCCACTTCGCGCGCCCTTCGTCGCTGAGGTCCTTCGGCTTCAGCGTGACGCCCGTCTTGTCGACGCTCACCTCGATGCCGTCGACCACGCGCAGCGACAGCTCGCCCTTCGGTCCCTTCACCTTGACCTCGCGGTCCTTCACCGTGGCGGTCACGCCCGCGGGCAGAGGCACCGGCTTCTTACCAATTCGCGACATCTCTATTTCCTCTCCGCGCCCGTTTGTCCGGCCTTAGAACACGTGGCACAGAATTTCGCCGCCCACGTTCTGCTCGCGGGCCAGCGCGTCCGACATGACGCCCTTCGGCGTCGACAGAATCGAAATCCCAAGCCCGTTGCGCACCGGCTTCAGATCTTTGATCGATGAATAAACCCGGCGGCCCGGCGTGGAGACGCGGTGGATCTCTTTGATCACCGGCTTGCCGTCGAAGTACTTGAGCTCGATTTCGAACTCGGGCTTCGACTGCGCGTGCGTCACCTCGGCATAGCCGCGGATGTAGCCCTCGCCGACCAGCACATCGAGAACGCGTTTGCGCAAGCTCGACGCCGGCGTCGCCACCACGGACTGGCCCCGCATCTGCGCGTTGCGGATTCGGGTGAGCATATCGCCCAGGGGATCGTTGATCGCCATTTGCTTTCAGCTCCCTTACCAGCTCGACTTGACCATACCCGGGATCAGCCCATACGAGGCCAGTTCCCGAAGCTTCACGCGGCACATCTTCAGTTTGCGGTAATTGCCGCGCGAACGGCCCGTCAACTCGCAGCGCTTGCGGATGCGCGTGGGCGAGGAATTGCGCGGCAGTTCCGCCAGCTTCAAGCGCGCCGCAAAGCGGTCTTCCGGGGCGAGCTGCATGTTGTTCGCCACTTCCTTCAGCTTCACGCGCTTCGCCGCGTAGCGCTTGACCAAGCCAATGCGCCGCTTGTTCTTTTCGGTCGAGCTTTTCTTCGCCATTTGTCCTTCGCGTCCTAAACTCGTGTCACTTCGCGAACGGCACTTGGAAGCCGGCGAGCAACGCCTGGGCTTCTTCGTCCGTGTTCGCGGTCGTGCAAATCGTGATGTCCATGCCCCAAACCGTGTCGATCTTGTCGTAGTCGATCTCGGGGAAGACGATGTGTTCCTTGAGGCCCATCGAATAGTTGCCGCGTCCGTCGAAACTTTTCGGCGAGACGCCGCGGAAGTCGCGCACGCGCGGCAGCGCGATCGTGACCAACCGGTCGATGAAGTCGTACATGCGGTCCTTGCGCAGCGTGACCTTCGCGCCCAAGGGCATGTTCTCGCGCACCTTGAAGTTCGAAATCGCCTTGCGCGCCTTCGTGACCACGGGCTTCTGGCCGGCGATCAGGCTGAGGTCGCGTACCGCCGACTGAATCTTCTTCGTGTCAGCCGTCGTCTCGCCGACGCCCATGTTGATGACGATCTTGTCGAGCTTGGGCACCTGCATCGGGTTCTTGTAGGCGAACTTGTCGATCAGCTGCTTGCGGATGACGTCGGCGTAGCGTTTCTTGGCGCGAGGGACGTACTTCTCGCCCGCGGCAAGTGTCACGGCCTTCGCACGCTGCGTCTCGCTCTGCGTGGAGGTCGCAGGGCCTGTCGCGGCGTCGCCGCCTTTGCCCTTGGCCTTTTTCTCGGCGCGCTTTTCCTCGGTCTTCGTCGGCGGCGGACCCTTCGGGGTCTTCGCTTCGCCTTCGGCCGCTGCCTTCGCCTTCTTCGGCTTTGCTTCTTTCTTGTCGTCAGACATCGATCACTTCCCCGGACTTCTTCGCAAAGCGCACTTTGCGTCCGTCCTGCAACGTCTTGAATCCAATACGCGTCGGCCCGCCGGTCTTCGGATCCACATGAGCGACGTTCGCGATCGCGATCGGCGCTTCCTTCTCGACGATCCCGCCCTGGGCGCGTGCGGACTGCTTCGTGTGGCGTTTGACCATGTTCACGCCCTGCACCAGAACGCGGTTCTCATCCGGATAGACCCTGAGGATCTGGCCGATGCGCGGCTGCTGCCCGGCGCGCTTGCGCTCCTCGCCGGCGATCACCATCACTCGATCGCCCTTCTTGAACTTCACCGCCATGACTAGAGCACCTCCGGCGCGAGCGAGACGATCTTCATGTGGTTCTTCGCGCGCAGCTCGCGGGTGACCGGCCCGAAGATGCGCGTGCCCACCGGCTCGCCCTGGTTGTTGATCAGGACCGCGGCGTTGCGGTCGAAACGGATGCAGCTGCCGTCGGCGCGGCGCACCTCTTTGGCGGTGCGAACGACGACCGCCTTCATGACGTCGCCCTTCTTCACCTTGCCGCGCGGGATTGCGTCCTTGATCGAAACGACGATGATGTCGCCGACCGTCGCATAGCGGCGTTGGGCACCGCCCAGCACCTTGATGCACATGACGCGCCGCGCGCCCGAATTGTCGGCAACGTCCAAATTCGTGGTCATCTGGATCATGGGCGTGACGCCTTCTCTTTCCTCAGGCCTTCGACGCGGCGGCGTCGTAGAGAACTTCCCAGCGCTTCATCTTCGACAACGGGCGGCATTCCTGGATGCGCACGGTGTCGCCGGATTTGAAGCGCGCTTGCTCGTCGTGGGCGTGGTAGCGCTTGGAGCGCCGCACGGTCTTGCCCAGCAGCGGATGCGTGAACCGCCGCTCGACCTCGACGACCACCGTCTTCTGGTTCTTGTCGCTGACGACGACGCCTTGCAGAATTCTTTTCGGCATGGATCAGGCCTTGGCTTTCGAGCGGGCCTTCTCGCCCAGAACGGTGTTGATCTTTGCGATCGTGCGGCGCACGACGCGCACGCGCGCGGTCTTCTCCAGCTGGCCGGTCGCCTTCTGGAAGCGCAGGTTGAACTGCTCCTTCTTCAGCTTGACGAGCTCGTCGGAGAGCTGGTCTTCGCTCATCGCGCGCAGGTTCGAGGCGGCAGCGGTCTTCATCGTCATCGAGCCCCTATTCGACGTGACCCAAGCGGGTCACGAATTTCGTCTTGATCGGAAGCTTCGCGGCCGCAAGGCCCAACGCTTCCTTCGCGGTCGCCGAGTTTACGCCGTCGACCTCGAACATCACGCGGCCGGGCTTCACCCGGCAGGCCCAGAATTCCGGTGCGCCTTTGCCGGCGCCCATGCGGACTTCCGCCGGCTTCTTCGACACCGGAATGTCGGGGAAGAGGCGAATCCACACCCGGCCCTGACGCTTCATCGCGCGGGTGATCGCGCGGCGCGCCGCTTCGATCTGGCGCGCGGTGATGCGATCCGGTTCCATCGCCTTCAAGCCGTACTCGCCGTAGTCGAGCGTGTTGGCCGAGGTCGCCTTCCCGTGAATGCGGCCCTTGAATTGCTTGCGGAATTTGGTTCGTTTCGGTTGCAGCATGGTTCGTCGTCCTTACGGCGCCACCGCCGGGGTCGGCGCGCGCTTCTGACCGCCGCCTTCCTGCGCTTCGTTCATGCGCTTGTCTTGCGCCATCGGGTCGTGCTCGAGGATCTCGCCCTTGAACACCCACACTTTCACGCCGCAGGTGCCGTAAGCCGTCTTGGCCACCGCGATGCCGAAATCGATGTCGGCGCGCAGCGTGTGCAGCGGCACGCGGCCTTCGCGATACCATTCGATGCGGGCGATTTCCGCGCCGCCCAAACGGCCCGCGCAGTTGATGCGAATGCCGAGCGCGCCGAGCTTCAGCGCCGATTGCACCGCACGCTTCATCGCACGGCGGAACGAAACGCGGCGCTCGAGCTGTTGCGCGATGCTCTCGGCGATCAGATGCGCGTCGACTTCGGGCTTCCTGATTTCGACGATGTTGAGATGCACTTCCGACTTCGTGTACTTGCCGAGGTCGGCTTTCAACTTTTCGATGTCGGCGCCCTTCTTGCCGATGACGACGCCGGGGCGCGCGGAGTGGATCGTCACCCGGCACTTCTTGTGCGGACGTTCGATGATGATGCGCGCGACGCCGGCCTGCTTCAGCTTGTCGAGCAGGTACTCGCGGATCTTCAGATCTTCGTGCAGCAGCTGACCGTACTCGTGGCGGTCCGCGTACCAGCGCGAATCCCACGTGCGGTTGATGCCGAGGCGCAGCCCGATCGGATTGACCTTTTGACCCATGACTACGCGGCCTCCTTCTTCGCCGCTTCCGGCTTGGCGGCAGGCTTCTTGCCCTTCGCCTTGCCCTTGGCCTTCTTCTTGTCTTCCTTCGCCTGCTCGCGGACCACGATCGTCAGCTCCGAAAACGGCTTCAGCACCCGCGCGCCGCGGCCGCGGCCGCGGGCGTGGAAGCGCTTCAGAACCATGTCCTTGCCCGTCCACGCCTTCGCGACGACAAGGTCGTCGACGTCGAGATTGTGATTGTTCTCCGCGTTCGCGACAGCGGACTTGAGGACCTTCAACACCTCGACCGCGATCCGCTTCTTGGAGAACGTGAGGTCGGCGAGCGCCTGTTCGACGCGCTTTCCGCGGATCAAGCCTGCGACCAGGTTCAACTTGTACTGCGACGAGCGGATCATGCGGCCGATGGCTTGCGCCTCGTTGTCGGCCAACTCGCGTTCTCTTTCCGGCTTACCCATCTCAAGCCCCCGCCTTCTTCACTTTCCGGTCGCCCGAGTGGCCGTGGAACGTGCGCGTCGGCGAGAACTCGCCGAACTTGTGACCCACCATTTCCTCGGTCACGAGCACGGGAATGTGCTTCTGGCCGTTATAGACGCCGAACGTCAGGCCGACGAACTGCGGCAGGATCGTGGAGCGGCGGCTCCAAATCTTGATCACTTCGCGGCGGCCGGACTTCTGCGTGGCTTCCGCCTTCTTCAGCAGATAGCCGTCGACGAACGGGCCCTTCCAGACTGAACGTGCCATTCTCTAGACCTTCTTCTTCACGTGACGCGACGTCACGATCAGCTTGCTCGTGCGCTTGTTCGTGCGCGTTCTGTTGCCCTTCGTGCCCTTGCCCCACGGCGTGACCGGGTGACGGCCGCCCTTGGTGCGGCCTTCGCCGCCGCCGTGCGGGTGATCGATCGGGTTCATCGCCGTGCCGCGGACGGAGGGGCGCTTGCCCTTCCAGACGTTTCGACCGGCCTTGCCGATCACTTCGTTCATATGATCGGGGTTCGAAACCGCGCCGACCGTCGCCATGCACTCCAAGCGCACCTTGCGGGTCTCGCCCGAATTCAAGCGCAGGATGCCGTAGCCTTGGTCGCGGCCGACGAACTGAACGTAGGTGCCGGCCGAGCGCGCGATCTTGCCGCCGGCGCCCGCCTTGAACTCGACGTTGTGCACGATCGTGCCGACCGGCATCGCCGCCAGCGGCATCGCGTTGCCCGGCTTCACGTCGGCCTTCGGGCTCGAGATCACCTTGTCGCCCACGCCCACGCGCTGCGGCGCGAGGATGTAGCTCTTCTCGCCGTCCGGGTAAGCGATCAGGGCGATGAACGCCGAGCGGTTCGGATCGTACTCCAGACGCTCGATCGTGCCTTCGACGTCGAACTTGCGACGCTTGAAGTCGATCACGCGGTAGAGCTTCTTGTGCCCGCCGCCGCGCCAGCGCGTCGTGATACGGCCGGTGTTGTTGCGCCCGCCATATTCCTTCTGCGGCTCGGTCAGCTGCTTCAGCGGACGGCCTTTGTGCAGGTGACTGCGGTCGATCAGCACCAGTTGGCGGGTCGACGGCGTGGTCGGACGGAAAGTTTTCAGTGCCATTGTCTTAGAGCCCCGTCGTCACGTCGATCGTCGAGCCTTCGTGCAGCGTCACGATCGCTTTCTTGATGTCGCTGCGTTCGCCCTTGCGGCCGCGGAACATCTTGATCTTGCCCTTAGTCACCAGCGTGTTCACGCCTTTGACCTTCACCTTGAACAACTCTTCGATCGCCTTTTTGATCTGCGGCTTCGTCGCGTCGTGCGGCACGCGGAAGACGACCTGATTGTTCTCGGACAGCTTCGTCGTCTTTTCGGTGATCACCGGCGAGAGGATCGCCGCGTAGGCTGCGAGCTTGCTCATTTGAAGCGCTCCTCGATGGCGTTCAGAGCGGCCTTCGTCAGCACCAGCTTGTCGCGGCGCAGGACGTCGAGGACGTTGATGCCTTGGACCGTCAGAAGGTCGATGTGCGGGATGTTGCGGGCGGCGCGCTCAAAGCCTGTGTCGAACGCGGGGCCGTCGACGATGACGGCGGACTTCAAACCGAGCTTGCCGAACGAGGCGGCGACTTTCTTCGTTTTGGCTTCGGCGGCTTTGGCGCCGTCGAGAATGATGAGATTGCCGGATTGGCGTTTCGAGGAGAGGGCCATCTTGAGGCCGAGGGCGCGAACCTTCTTTGGAAGATCGGTTTCTCGCGAGCGGAGCACCGGACCCATCGCCTTTGCGCCGCCGCGGAACTGGCCGACCTTTGCAGCGCCGTGACGCGCCTGACCCGTGCCCTTTTGCTTATAGATTTTCTTCGTCGTGCGATTGACTTCCGAGCGCGTGAGCACGCGGGCTTGGCCCTTGTGGCGCTTGTTCTCCTGCCACTGCACGACGCGCGCGAGGATGTCGGCGCGCGGGGCGACGCCGAAGACGCCTTCCGAGAGACTGACCTCGCCGGCGCTGCCGGCATCAAGGGTGAGGACTTTGACTTTCATATTCTGTGCCCTCCCCTTACGCCGACGCCTGAGCGGCGGCTGGTTTCTTCACCGCGGCGGGCTTCGGCGCTTCCTTGGGAAGCGGACGCTTCACGGCGTCGCGCACCATCACCCAGCTGCCCTTCGAACCGGGCACGCCGCCCTTGATCATGATCAGGCCGCGCTCGACGTCGACCTTGGCGATCTCGACGTTTTGCGTCGTGACCAGCACCTGACCCATGTGGCCCGACATCTTCTTGCCTTTGAACGTGCGGCCCGGATCCTGACGGTTGCCGGTCGAGCCCGGCGAACGGTGCGAGATCGAGACGCCGTGCGAGGCTTCGAGGCCGCCGAAATTGTGGCGCTTCATCGTGCCGGCAAAGCCCTTGCCGATCGTCGTACCGGACACGTCGACGATCTGCCCCGGCACGAAGTGGTCGGCCGTGATGAACGAGCCTACTTCCACCAAGTTGTCAGGCGTGACGCGGAACTCGGCGACTTTGCGCTTGGGCTCGACCTGAGCCTTCGCGAAGTGGCCGCGTTCGGCCTTCGTCACCCGCTTCACCTTCGCAAGGCCCGAGCCCAGCTGAAGCGCGGTGTAGCCGTCTTTTTCCTTCGTGCGCTGAGCGACGACCTGACAGCCGTCGAGCTTCAGCACGGTCACAGGCACGTGCCGACCATCGTCCGTGAACAGACGGGTCATGCCGAGCTTCTGCGTGATCACCCCTGTGCGCATGGCGAGCGCCACCTTCTCTTATCGCTTACTGCAGCTTGATTTCGACACTGACCCCGGCCGCGAGGTCGAGCTTCATGAGAGCGTCGACCGTTTGCGGCGTGGGATCGATGATGTCGAGAAGCCGCTTGTGCGTGCGGATCTCGAACTGCTCGCGGCTCTTCTTGTCGACGTGCGGCGAGCGGTTCACGGTGAACTTTTCGAGCCGATTGGGAAGCGGGATCGGGCCACGTACGCGCGCACCCGTGCGCTTGGCCGTCTGCACGATCTCCTTGGTCGACGTGTCGAGCACGCGGTGATCGTAGGCCTTGAGCCTGATGCGGATGTTTTGGCTTTGCATGGCGCCGTCTCGCTTCTTCGGTTCTTTTGGCTGCGTCACTTCATGATCTTCGCGACGACGCCCGAGCCGACGGTGCGGCCGCCTTCGCGG
>CAZLRW010000098.1:0-13957 GCA_964561925.1 uncultured Flavobacteriaceae bacterium | reverse complement strand
CGGCGCGGGGGACAGGCCAGATGAGTTGGTTCAGGCTGCGCACGTTGATCGAGCCGCAAATGGTGCGGATCGAGCCCGGGCGGTTCCGAATGGGATCGCCCGAGAACGAAGAGGGTCGATCCGATTCTGAAGGTCCGCAGCATGACGTGGTGATCGGCTACAGCTTTGAGGTTGGCCGATATCCGGTGACCTTCCGAGAGTGGGATTCGGCCGCGCGTTTGGGTGCCTGTGGCGCCTATCTGCCAAACGATGAAGGCTGGGGGCGCGGTCGACACCCCGTCATCAATGTGAGCTGGAACGATGCGCATAGTTACATCGAATTCCTCAACGCTCGGACGGGCAAGTCTTACCGCCTGCTGTCGGAGGCGGAGTGGGAGTATTGCTGCAGGGCGGGTACGACCACGTCCTACGCCTTTGGTGCTTCGCTCACGAATCGAACTCAAGGGGTGGCATTTTGGAACGGCGAGGCGTTCTGGGGCGGTCGGAGGATTCCACCTGGGTACTATTGGGATGGTCCGCCTCCTCCAACAGCGCCAGTTGACAAGCTCTGGGTCAATGGTTGGGGACTCGTCGGCATGCATGGCAATGTATGGGAATGGTGTGAGGACGTCAGGCACGACGATTACTCTGGTGCCGATCGGCCCGATGATGGGCGGCCGTGGGTGATCGGCCCTAGTAACTACCACCGCATCGTCCGCGGGGGCTCCTGCGCCACCAGTCCGTCGAAAATGCGCTCCGCGACGCGTGCCTGGGACGCTGCATCTCTACGGTTCCCCGTCACCGGCTTCCGTCTCGCCAGAAGCCTCTAGACCCTCGCGGCTTGGCGAGGCTGTCCCGGTGGGCTTGGGAACGCGACGGAGTTGCGAACACTTTCTGCCTCACCGGCGCGCCACTTTTGGTGTGATGCGCCGATCCTGACCACGACCTGGTGTTGGGGGAAACGAAGCAGACCGGTCTTGGTGCTTCCGCACATCTCGCCGGCTGGGCGACGCTGGCGATCTAAGGTCTCTGCCATCGCGGTGTCGTCCGGCGCCGCAACTCACTCGCCTGGACTCAAGCGATGCTGGCGCTGGTGGGTATGGCCTCCTTTCGCCGGGGCCGCTAGCGGCTCCCGCGACAGACGGCTTGCAGAAGTTAAGCGATCGGCCCGGCATGCCGGACCGAGACGACCCAGCGCCCGCTTTCCCGCCGCCAGATTTCGGTGAAGCGCCGCCGCTCCACGCCTTCGCTGAAACGCCGATTGCTTGACTTGGGCGTGACTTCCTCAGCGCCCATGAGGATGAATTCGCCGTTGTCGCGCCGCACACAACGTTCGATCACGCGCCGATAGCGCTCATAGGTGATCATGTTGTGTTTCAGGGCCATCTCGAACATCGCCTTGTCGATGATCAGCCCGCCGGGCACGTTCGCGATCAGCTCGGGCGCGGCCCTGTCGAGCGCGGCCGCATGATCGTCCTCAACCAGTGCGACGTCCGCGCGTCGCACGGCCTCCATCAGGTCCGCGACGCCTTCGAGCTTAGAAGATTCCGCGGGCCAATCGTGTTTGACCTGGTCCATCGCCTTACTCTCGCTGATCAAGCCCTTCTCATATCACGTCGATCCTCGCTTTGAGAGGCTTGCGCTTCGCGACCTGTTCAACCCGCCGGAAAAGCAAGAACGTGCTCCCCGAGGTGCCGATTGGTCCCCGGGGATGCGGCGTCCTAGCGGCCGGCGACGATCGAGACGTCGACGTCGACGGGTTTGCCTTGGGCGTCGAGGCTTTTCGCTTTCCAGCTGTCGCCGACTTTGTCGCCCATCAAGGGGACGCAGCGTTCCTTGTTCGCTTCGAACGGACCGAAGGCGGTGTCGGACGTGATGCAGACGTTCGCGCCGTCGACGCGCCACTTGCCTTTCGCGTTTTGGGCGGGCTTGCCCGGCTGTTCGATCATCGCCTTGAACGTGCCGTCCTTGTCGTAGTGAAACTTCGTCACGGTGCCGTCGGGCGCCTTGGCCACAACCGTGTTGCCGAAGCGGGCGTCCATGTTGCCGGCCCAGGCGGCGCCTGCGATCAGCAGCGCGGCCGCGGCTGTCGTCAGAATCTTCGAGAGCGTCCTCATTTGGTTTTTCCTTTGAAGGTGATCCCACCAGGTGCGCGCGGGTTCCCACGCGGGGCGAGAGGTTAGCCGAGCGCGCGGGGGAATGCGAAGGCGCCTCGCGGTTGTGCGCCAGCGGCGCGGGTTCTTGGTGCGGTGGTGCGGCGCGGATGAATGCGTGTGCGTTTTCGCGCGATGCCGTTCGCCGCCTGCGAGCGGCGGCGACATGGCGGTGATGCAATGCTTGCGCTTCAGCTGCGCTTTCCGCGCAGCGAGCGCGGCGTGGCGAATAACAGGGCAAGGCCGGTGTCCTCGTGCGCCGAACTGCGGGTAAAGGACGAGGGTCGCGTTGCGGGGGCGATGTTCGGGTCTATCATCGGGCATTCGTACGATTCGAATGAGGCGCCCATGACTGATGCCCGCAAGCCGATCAGCATCCGGTACGAGACCGAACGCGCCGCGGTACGGCCGCTTACGGCCGACGACGCGACGCCGCGCGTGGGCGCGTGGCTCGGCGATGCGCATACCGCGCGGATGCTGAACGTGCCGGCGCGGGCGCTGGGCGTCGAGGAGCTGAAGTCCTATTTCGCGACGCATGACGGCGTCGAGACGCACATTCTGGGCATCTTCGACAAGGCGAGCGGCGCACATATCGGCATCTACACGATCTACGTCGATTGGGATCGCCGGGAATTCCTGACGAGCCTGCTGATCGGCGAGCGCGGGCCGGACGGGGCCGGTATCGGGCTCGAGGCGGCGCGGCCCGCGCTCAAGATCATGTTCGAAGATCTCGACATGCTGGCGGCGCGCGGTTCGACGCTGGCGCGCAACGAGCGGGTCAAGAACATCTACGCCTCGCGCGGGGTCGCGCCGGAGCACGTGTCGCTCAAGGCTTCCGTGCACCAAGAGGCGCCGGAAGAGCTGCTGCACTATACGATCACGCGCGACGTCTGGCGCGAGCTGCACCGCAAGCGGATGGAGAAGGAGCGCCTCGCGCGCGAGCAGCGGCAGAAGGCGTCGTGAGGCCATCTTCCCGCCGCGATTAACTCCGCGTTTTCCATAAGACCGAACGGTCTCGCAACCACGTGCGTTTACGCTTTCGCGTATGAGACGCGGCGGGCGCATGTTCGGGGTTGTCGCCGGCGGACAGCGCAGTCCGCGGCGTCGTCGTCGCAGCATCGTGCGCGCCGCGTTCGCCGCGGCGCTGGTTTTCTCCGTCGCGGCTGCGGCGATGCTCGTGCAGCGGCCCGCGGCGCCCGGCTTCGACGCGGCCTCTGCCGACCAGCCGAGGCTGCATGTCATCGATGGCGACACGTTCGCCGATGCGGCGAGCGGAATGCGCTATCGGCTCGCCAACATCGACACGCCGGAGACCGGCGCTCGCGCGCGATGCGCGGCCGAGCGCCGGCTCGCCGACGATGCAACGTCGGTCGCGCGTGCGATCATCGCCGCGGCCGAGAGCGTCGCCGTGAAGCCGACCGGCCGCATCGACGCCTACGGACGGGCGATCGCCTATGTCCAGGTCAACGGCCAGGATCTCGGCGCGTTGCTCGTCGCGCGCGACGTGGCGCGCCCTTGGCGCGGGCGGCGTGAGCCGTGGTGCGATTCGCGCGGCGGTTTGATCCCGTGAAGCGCGGCTGCGCGGTCATTCTTCCAGCATCACCTCGAAGCCGCCGAAGATCATGCGCATGCCGTCGAACGGCATGCCGGACGCCGGCGGCTGCATGCGCGGGTCGGCCATGACCTTCGCGTTGCCGGCGTCGCGCGCGGCCTTCGACGGCCAGACGATCCAGGAAAAGACGACGGTTTCGTTCGCCTCCTTCTTCACCGCCATCGGGAACGACGTCACCTTGCCGTCGGGGACGTCGTCGCCCCAGCATTCGACGACCTTGAGCGCGCCGTGTTCCTTGAAAAGGGGCGCTGCCATTTCGGCAAGCTTGCGATAGGCCTCACGATTTGCGGTGGGCACGGGAATGACGAATCCGTCGACGTAGGGCATGGATCTTCTCCTTCGGATCAGCCGCGATAGGCGGCTTCGTTTGCGGTCACGGCGTCAATCCGGAATCTCGGCTTCGACGAGTTTGGCGAGGAGCGTCAGCGATTCCTGCCAGCCGACGTAGCAGGCCTCGGGCGGAATGACGGCGGGGATGCCCGATTGTTCGATGTGAACCTCGGCGCCGACCGACACTTTGGTGAGCTGGATCGTCGTGATCATCTCCCCCGGCAGGTTCGGATCGTCGAAGACGTTGGTGTAACGCAAGCGTTCGTTCGGGGAGAGTTCCAGATATTTGCCGCCGAACGAATGGCTCTTGCCGGACGTGAAGTTCGTGAAGCTCATCTTGTAGGTGCCGCCGACCTTCGCGTCCATGTGATGGACCTTGCCGGTGAAGCCGTTCGGCGGCAGCCACTTCGCCATCGCGTCGGGATCGAGGAAGGCGCGATAGATGCGCGAGGCGGGCGCGCGGAGTACGCGGTGCAGGCGGATCGTGTTCGCTGACATGGACCTTGTTCCTTTCAGGATGTGGCCGCGTTATTGGCCGGGAATCGGGAGGCACGGCATGATCTCGACGGAATCGCCCGGAAAGATCGCGAAGTGCGGGTGGTTTTCGAACATGCGGGCGGCGGCTTCGTGCGACTCCGCCTCGACGATCGTGTACCCGGCCATGTTGTTGCTGATGTCGGAGACGCCGTTCTTGGCGGTACGCTTCGTTTTGCCGAGCGGGCCGCCTTGGTCGACGATGGCCTTCGCGTGGGTCGTGGCCCAGTCCGCCCAGGCGTTCATGCCCTTGGCTTCCAGCGCCTTGCGTTTCGCGTCGTCGAGTTTGTCCCAGCCCGATCGCTCGCGGGACTCTGACGTGCCGATGAATACGGCGAGGAACTTCTTCATTTCGATTTCTCCTGCTTCTTGGACCGGATGAACACTGTGGCGGCGGCGCGCGCCGCTTGATTACGCAGCCGCCCTGTCCGGCCGCAGATCGACTGCAGCCTTGAACGAGCCGTCCATGTAGAACGGCGTGGATGTGTGCTCGTGCACGATCAACCATTCCCCGCCGGTGACGCGCAAGCACATTGTGGCGCGAAACCAGATGTCGATATTCGTGCCGTCGGTCTTCGTGCCGCGTATTCGATTCAAAGCCGTCGTCCACGCGGCGCCTTCTGCGACCACGATCTCGAGGTCTTCAAAGTCGAGAGAGACCGGGCTGGACCAAGTGGCGAGCCAGGCCGCCACTTCGTCTGCGTTCATGCCGCGCGAGGCGAGCGGTGGGGCGAGATTGTAGATCAACGCTCCAGGCGCATAGCAGGCGACGATCGCGGTTGCGTCATGCTCGGCGTGTGCCTTCGTTACGCGACGGCACAATTTGAGAATTGCGTCCTTGTCGGACATGTCGTCCCTCCTTCGACCGTGATGGTTGAAACAGAAGTTGGATGTAGCGATACAGGTGATCGGCGCTATCGCGCGCAATGGCGGCATCGCCCTTCGCCTTGGCGAGAATGAAGGCGCCTTGCAGGACGGCTTGGGTGTGGAGCGCGAGGCTTTGCGGGGTCCAATCGCCTTTGACCTTGTACTTGCGCATCGCCTCGGCGATGTCGGCGACGAGCGTTTCGGCGTGGCCGAAGATGCTTGCCTCGCAGGCGGCGCGGATGTCGTCCTTCGTGGCAAAAGCTTCCTGTACGGTGGTGCCCGCGAAGCAACTGAACTCCGCCGGTGCGCCTTGGATGAGGTCGCGGCGGAGCGCGATGTAGGCGAGCACGCGGTCGAGCGGATCGTCGTGGTCGTGATAGGCGGCGCCGGCGAACATCGCGCCCGTCGTCGCCGACCAGTGGTTCGCCGCCGCAACCGCAAGCGCGTCCTTGCTTTCGAAGTGATGGAAGAACGCGCCCTTCGTGACGCCCGCCTTCTTGCAGAGTTCGTCGACGGAGGTCGCGGCGTAGCCTTGGGCGCGCACGACCTCGATCGCGGCGTTCAGGAGCTTGGTCCGGGCGTCCAGCTTCAACATGGGTAGGGACATACCGACTGGTCGGTATGTTGTCAAGCGCGCGTGTTTTCGGGGGGCGCGCTCTACCGCTACTCAGCGATAGGCGAGCGACCAGCCCGGGGCCTTCAAGAACGCGTTCTCGACGGCGACGTCGGCGTGACGATAGAGGCGGGTGACGTCGTTCCATCGTCCCGTTGCGAGCGCGGCGGCCAAGGCGCGTTCCGATTCCGCGTCGCGTGCGCCGGCGCAGGGAAAGACGGCGACGGGCGAGATCCAACGGGCGAAAAAGTCTTCGCTGCGGCGTTCGATCAAGAATACGGCGCCGCGCGAGGCGAGCTCTGCAGCCGAGCCGGGCACCGCGAACCCCTGGCTCGTCGTCAGCGGCAGGATCAAGCGCCCTCCGTCGGCCAATCGGTCGAGCCAATGGTCGGCGGGACGTGTCGCGCCGGCGTTTACGTAGATGACGTCGGCGGTGTCGAACGGCGTCGTTGCGCCGTCGCCGGTTACGATCTCGACGTGCGGCAAGGCTCTGAAGTTTTGTCGTGCGCGTGCGGCGAGGGCTTCGTCGACTTCGATGCCGGTGACGCGGCCGTGTTCTCCAACAAGGGCCGCGATGATGGCCGTGTAGTAGCCCGTGCCGGTGCCGATGTGGACGGCGTGCTCGCCCGGTTTTGGCGCCGCGGCCGCGAGCAGATGCGCGTGGAACGACGGTTGTCCGTTGTTGAGTTGGCGCTCCGGCACCAAGGCGACGAGGTCGTCGGTGTAGAGGTAGACGGGATCGGCGCTGGGGCTCAGCGCGTAGACGCCGAAGTGGCGTGCGATCGGCCACGGGCCGTCGCCCAGATACGCCTCGCGACGCACGCGGGCGAAAGCCGCTTCGAGGCGCGCGTCGTCCGCCGCGGCGGCGGCCATGACTTGCTTCGCGTAAGCCGCGCGCACGATCCCAAGTTCCGTTTCGTTGAACATTTGCTCTCCCGTCCCCGGTCTGATAGCGCTCGTGGTGTGTGAAACGCCACACCTGACTGCGGTGTGTCATATCACACACCAACGTGGAGAACCAGATGGCGCGGCGGCTGTACCCGGCAGTGCTCGAACATGGGGCGAAGAACACGTTTGCGGTCTGGTTTCCGGACTTTCCGGATTGCGTGGCGGGTGGCCTGACCCGGGAAGAGGCGATCGAGAAGGCGGAGGACATGATCGCACGGGCGGCGGATGCGATGGCCGAGCGGGAGGTTGCGCTGCCGGCGCCGACACCTCTCGAACGCGTCGTCGTGCCCAAAGGCGCGCGCTTCGTCGCGTTCATTCTCGTCGGGGTCGAGCCGCCCGATCCGTCGGAGCGCGTGAACATCTATCTGCCGAAGAGTCTGCTCGCGCGCGCCGACAAGAAGGCGGCCGAAATGGGCATGAGCCGGTCGAGTTTCTTCGGGCTCGCCGTCACGTCGCTGATCGGCTGGCGAGAGGCGGGCGTGAACGTGATGGACGTCAATCAACCGCGGACCAAAGTGAGGGCATCGCGGTCGTCCAAGCCGCGTGCAGCACCGGGGAAGTCGCGCGGGCGGTAGAGACTCGGTGCTTTAAGCGCGGGCGAAGCGTTGGGCGGAGCGGGCTTTGGCCTTTTCGGCTTCGATGGCGCGGTCGCGTGCGGGTGCTTCGGTCTTAAGACCGTCGATCAGGCGGCGGGCGACATCGAACGTTTCGCCGACCGCGCGGTCGAAGGCGGCGGCGTTCGCGCGGGACGGCGCGTTGAAGCCACTCAGCTTTCGTACGAATTGGAGTGCGGCCGAACGGATCTCTTCGTCGGTTGCCGGCGGATCGAAGTTGAAGAGCGTCTTGATGTTGCGGCACATGGCACGCTTTCCCTCGCTCAGGGCGCAAGCGGGGCGATGCCCGCTTTGTTTCCGGGTTCGCCCGGCGCGATCAGTTCGTAGTAGCCCGCGAGCTTCAGGCGGATCGTGACGGGTTTGTCCGACTTGTTCTGGAAGTACCAGCCGTGCGGCGCATCGATCGGGGCGGTCAGCGATCCGTTTGCGGCCGGGGCGGTCGACTGCTTGAACGCGTAGACCTTCACGTCGGGCTCCGGCAGCGTTTCGGCGTGGAGGTCCGAGAGCAGCGCGCCGTCCTCCGCGTCCGCCGACCAGGCGTAGACGATCGTGCCGCCAGTCTTCATCGCGACCTTGTACTCAAGGTCGCTGCGGCCGGACTTGTCGCCCTTCGCGACGAGCGCGATGTCGATCGTGTCGGTGCGGAACGGCGCGTCCTGCGATTGTGCGGGCGCGGTCGTGCCGGGCATGACTTGAACGACTTCTTCGTGGTGGTCGTGGGGCGCCAGTTTGTCGAGGCCGGTCAGCCTGCCGAAGCCGGTCGGGTCGCGGCCGAATTCGGCGGGCAGTACGACGAGCAGCGTTAGGACCGTCGCGACGACGCCTGCGCCCAGCGTCGCCAGGATCAGCGTCTTGGCCGACGGCGGGTTTGCGGTTTGGCCTTCGGTCATGGGTTATGCCCCCTGTTCGATCAGATAGCCGACGATTTGATACTGGGCGAGCGCGAAGCCCAATCCCATCAGCACGGTGTTGGCGACGAGCGCGTGGCGCTCGAACGAAGGCCAGGTGCGCCACCAGACGATCAGGATCAGCATCAGCGACAGGGCGACGAGCTGTCCGAGTTCGACGCCGACGTTGAAGGCGATCATGTTCGCCACGAGGCCGTCCTGCGACAGGCTCAAGTCCTGAAGCTTCGTCGCGAGGCCGAAGCCGTGGATCAGGCCGAAGCCGAGGATGGCGCCGCGCAGGCCCGGCTGGAAGCCGAAGAGCTGCTGGAAGCCGCCCAGATTGTCGAACGCCTTGTAGGCGACGGAGAGGCCCACGATCGCATCGACGATGTAGGGATTGACGTCGATCTCGCCGAGGACGCCCGCAAGCAGCGTGATCGAGTGCCCGATCGAGAACAGCGTCACATAGAGCGCGACATGCGCCAGGCGATAGAGGAAGAAAATAATGCCGAGGATGAACAGCAAATGGTCGTAACCCGTGACCATGTGCTTCGCACCGAGGTAGAGGAACGGAATGATCTGCAGGCCTGCGTTTTCGGCAACGAAGGCGGCGTCCTTGCCCTGGACGCCATGCGCGAGCGCCATGCCGGTGCCGGCCAAAATCGCCAGGGCGGCCAAGGTGAATGCCGGCAGCAATCGCATGTGCATGAAACCCCCGACGAACGTCTTCCCCGCGGGGCTTCTAGCAACCGGGGTCGGGCGGCGCAATGTCAGGCGACGGCGGCGCGGTGCGCCTCGGCCATGGCGGCGAGCGTCGGGAATTCGAAGTCGAGCCCCGGCATGTGCGCCACGGCCTTCGTGGCGCCCGAGCCTTTGCCTTTGTCGCCGCGGCGGTTGATCCAGCAGCGGGCGATGCCGGCGCGCTCTGCGGGGGCGTGGTCGTGATAGAGGCTTTGGGCGGTGTGCAGGAGGTCGCGTTTGCCGAGGCCGAGCTTGCGGACCGCGTCGAGCAGATAGGCGAAGTTTCTCGGGTCGGGCTTGTAGCTGCCGATGTCTTCGGCGGTGCAGATCGCGTCGAAGGCGACGCCGAGGCGTTGGTTCGTGGTGGCGAAGTTTTGGCGATCGACGTTCGAGAGGATGACGAGCTTGTAGTGGCGCTTCAGATAAGCGAGCGCTTCGACCGTGTCCGGGAATGGCGGCCATTGGCCGACGGAGAGGCCGAACGCCCTGTCCATCGCGTCGGTCGATTTCAGGTTCCAGCGGGCGGCGAGTTTCGCGTGCACGCGGGCAAGGATGTCGCGGTAGGGGAGCGTCGGCGTTTCGTGTTCCTGCTCCGGCTCCATGAGGCCGAACGTTTCGAGTGCGGCTTCGCGGCCGATGCGGGCGGGTCCGAGCAGCGGCTGGAGTGAATTCCAGAGGCCGGTCTCCCAATCGATCAGCGTGCCGTAGCAATCGAAGGAGAGGACTTTGAAATCGGTGAGCTTCATCGCCCCAGCCTAGCAGCGCGCGGCGGTCAGACGAAGATCTTGTAAGCGACCGTCTCGCCGTCCGGCCGCTTCAAGGCGAATTCGCTGCCCTTCTCATGTTCGTCGACGAGCGCTTCGAGCAGGCGGAGCGCGTTGCGGATGACCTCGGCGTAGGAGGCGGCCTCCGTTTTGTCCTTCAGGCGTTGGAGGCGTTCCATTGCTTGCGGCGGCAGTTCGAGTTGAACGCGTGTCGTCGTGCGCTCGGAGGCCTCGGGTGACATGCGGTGGCCGAAGCCGTGTCCGTGACGGTGACGCATCACGCGCTCTCCTTCGGCGGTTCGGGGGTGTCGCGCGGCTTGTCCTGTTCGGCGCGGTATTTGCGGTAGGCGTCGCGGTAGCGCTCCCAGCGGCGATGGCGGTGCGCCGCGGCGGCAAGACCTAGTCCACCGATCACGCCCAAGGTCGCGAGCGGGTAGACGATCGCCGCGGTGACGGACGCTGCGGCGGCGGGGAGAATGAGAAACGCGCCGGCCGCATGCATGCCGCGGCGGTGGCGGCGGTGGCGCCAATACTGCGCGCAGACGTGTTCGCCTTCGTTTTGCCTCGGGGCATCGCCGAGCGGGAATTCTTCGCCGACGCCGACGTTCAGTTTGCTCATGTGCCTCCTCCTTCGATGGCTTGAGACACATGTAGGCGCGCGATCATCAAAATTCAATCATATAATCATCATTGCCGGTTTTCGGCAGTTTTCTGCGCCTCAATTGCCTTTGAACGCCGGTTTCCGCTTCTCGAAGAAGGCGCCGACCGCCTCGCGGAAATCTTCCGAATGCGTCGCGAGCAGCCACTGATCGGCGTCCATGTGCATCAGCGCCTGGTCGAGCGCCCCCGACACTTGGTTGATCGAGCGCTTGATCATTTGCACGGCGATCGGCGGCAGTGCCGCGTACTCCTCGGCCCAGGCGCGCGCCGTCGCGTCGAGGTTCTCTCGGGGGACGACTTCGTCGAGGAAGCCCCAACCGAGCAGCGTCGCCGCGTCGAACAGCTTTCCCGACATGATCATGCGCTTCGCGCGCGCCGGGCCGATCAGCGCGACGCAAACAGGTACCGCGTTCCACATCAGATTGATGCCCATCTTCACTTCGCCGTAGCCCATGCGGGCGTCGGCAGCGGCGATGCGGAAGTCGCAAGCGGTTGCGATGCAGGCGGCGCCGCCGGTCGCGACGCCCTGGACCGCGCAAATCGTCGGCTGATGGATTTCGCGGAGCGCGCGCATCATCAGGCTGCCCAGCTGCAACTGGCGGCGGCGGATCAGCATCGATTGCGGGTCGCCTTGGAAGCGGGGCTGGCTCAAGTCGGCACCGACGGAAAAATCCTTGCCCTCGGCGCGCACGACGATGGCGCGGGTTTGCTCGTCCTTCGCGAAGTCGCGGGCGATGCGTTCGATGTCCTCCATCATCTCGTTCGTGATGGCGTTGCGCTTCTCGGGGCGGTCGATCGTAACGCTCGCGATGTGGCCGTCACGGGCGACGTCGATGAAGGAGGTCGGCATGGGTGCGGTTCCTTGTGCCGCGGCAGCTTTGGCTGCGGGGCCTTCGCGGGTCAAGTTGCGGGAACGGGCCCGGCCGGCAAAGGGGACCGTGGGTTCGGTTTGACATTCCTTCTGCGCCGTTTACGATAGTATGAGCTTTCTTAAATAGAGAGCGGCCGACATCGTTGCCGCGCATTTTGCCGGAGGACCGATCATGACAGACGCCCGGTTGCTGCAGGTGCTGGGAGCGTTCGCGGTGTTGGGCGGCGTGCTCAGAACCGGATCGACGTTCATTCCTTGGGACGGGAGCGACGCGATCGAGACGCTGGCGTTCGTGATCGACGTCTGCCTGTTGTTCGGGTTGATCGGGGTCTATCTCTCGGTACGGGCGCAGGTCGGCTGGTTCGGATTCGCCGCGTTCGCGGTGGCGCTCACCGGCATCGCCTCGATCGTCGGGCCGGACGGGATGATGTTCGGGATCAACACGTATCAGCTCGGCACGCTGATCATCGTTGCGGGGCTTGTGGCCTTCAGCATCGCAATGCTGGTGCGGCGTGCGGGCTCGTGGCTCGCGGCGGTGTTGTGGATCGCCTCGCCGATCGTCGCGATCGCGAGCACGATGGCGAACCAGCCCGAGAACGGGTTTTCACTCGGCGGCATTCTGTTCGGGCTTGGGTTCCTCGTCGCCGGGTTGCGGCTCGTCTCACCAGGCAATCGCGCCGAACAGGCGGCGTAGTTTCTCGCCGCGACGCAGGTTCAGGCGTTCGACCCAGGCGATGCGGCCGTCGAGATGGGCGCGGAAGTCGGGATGCGCGTCGCGGTTCTGGCTCGGGGGGCCGTGGCGCACGCAGTTCGTCAACGTCGCCTTCAGACGGTCGAAGTCGTCACGGGGGAGGTTGATGTGATCGTTGACGACGATGCCGGTTACGATTTGGCGCGTGTGGCGGGGCATGATCCGCGTTTTTCCGACGTTGAGGCGGTAGCCCTCGTCTTTGACGATTTCGCTGGCGGCGGTGAGGAAGCTGCCGACGCGGCCGGCGAAGTGTCTGTCGCCGGAGAACGTCAAGTCGTCGGCGTAGCGGGTGTAGTGCGCGTCATAGCGGCGCGCGAGGCCCGCGAGGCGACGATCGAGGCCGAAGACCGCGAAGTTCGCGAGTGCGGGTGAGGTCGGCGCGCCTTGCGGCAAGTGGCGGGACAGATGGCGCTGGGTGTCGACAAAGTCGAAGTGTTGGGCCGCGATGGCGCGCGGCGTCGATGCCGAGCAGAGGCTCGTGAGCGTGCGTGCCGCCTTGTGCGGATAGCCGAGGCAGCGGAACAGCGCGTAGACGCGGCGCAAGGGCGTGGTCAGGAAGAAGTCGCTGAGGTCGACAGTGACGACGATATCTTCACCGGCGTGCTTGGCCGCAGCGGTTGCGCACGAGCGGCCCGACACGAAGCCGTAGGCAGCGTCGTGCGTCGGGACGTGGTTCAGGATTTCTTCGAGGATGCGGCGTTGGATGAGTTTCAGACGAGGCTTCGGCGCTTCGATGAGACGCCATCCGCCGTTGCGCTTTTCCTGCCAATGGTGGGTGTAATGGCGGAGGCGCTCACCGGCCCCGTTCGCGAGCGTGCGGCGGTGGTCTGCGAACCACTCCAGGTGTTCGAACGAAATCGCGAGCCAGCGTGCGATGTCCGCGCTGGAAGCAAGATGCGGAATCGGGCGGCCGGTCAGCGCCTGGATCGGCTCGAACTTGGGAGGGCGGACGAGGATCGTCTGCGAAGCGATCCGCTCCACGGTTAGGACGGACATGTCTTGCAGCGCTTCGGCCTCGGCCACGATGGGCCAGAGCTGGCGGTATGACGGCGGGTAGGGGAGGCGCCAAACTTCGAGAATCTCGGCGGCAAGTTCCTTCGCGCAATGCGGGCTCTTCAGAACCTTGTTCGCCCGTTTGGTGAGGGCCTGCTTCGTCCAAGGTCCTGACGCCAGCAATGCGTGGGTGAGAACGACGAGATGGTCGGTCCGTTCGCGCATCCGGTTGCCCCACGTCGTCGACGGCAGAGCGCTTCAACCCATCGCGTTATGCAAAACGGGATGTCGTTGCTTGCCGACCGTGCGTTTTGCCATGTCTTGGATGCGTGGAAGGTATCCCCTGGGGTAGCCCCAGAGATCTTCAAAGAACCGAAGTGCTTTGAAGAGGTCTTGAAGCGTCTGCCGTCGCAGCAACAGTAGTCGACCGCGACGGGCAGTCAATGCGGGATTTCCTCCCCCGCCAAGGCGGGGGAGGAAAGTGGAGGCGCGCTACGTCACCGGGAAGCCGCGGTCGCGCATGAGGGCGTTCGTGTCGACGTCGCGGCCGCGGAACCTCCGGAACGCTTCGTCCGGCGGGATCGAGTTGCCGACGGCGAAGATCGAGTCCTCAAGGAGCTTGCAGGCGTCCTTGTTGTAG
>CAZLRW010000097.1:0-14101 GCA_964561925.1 uncultured Flavobacteriaceae bacterium | reverse complement strand
CCTACCATTAGACGATCCCCCAATGGCGGGCGTCTTATTAACCCCTACGAATTGTGGCTGCAAGGTCTTCGTCCCCCGGAGGTTGGGCCTTAGACTGGCCTTGGCGGCGGCTTTCCCGCGGGGGTCCTTCATGCCGGTCAGGTCCGAGAGTTTCGACTTCATCTCCAATCTCGACACGCTTTGGGCGGTGGTCGCGGGCGCGGTGCTGGCCACGGCCGGCGGCTTCATCGCGACGCAGATCGAGCACCGGGTCGACACGCGCCGGCGCGAGCGGCAGGCGGCGCTGTTCTTCGGCGAGGTGATGGCGCTGCTCAACGTCACGGTGAACGCGGCGGGGCGTGCGCGCGGCATCGGCGAGCCCTACGGGCCGGTGACGATGCGGCTCTTGCGCATGATCCGGCGCGAGCTCGACGTCTACGACCGCAATCGCGAGCGGCTGTTCGAGCTCAAGGACCCCGCCTTGCGCGCGCGCATTCACACGACGCTGTTGCGCACGATCATGGGCGTGGAAGGCGCGCTTGAGGCCGCGGCCAACTGCAACGATCTCGAGGCCGAACTCAAGATGAACCCGGACATGGGGCACGCGCGGCGCGAGCACCTGCAGGCGCGCCTTGCCGACCAATGCCGCCGGCGCGACGGCGGCTTCGACTTCCTGGTCGAGGCGTCCGAGCAGGGCGCGCGCGTGATCAAGGAACTGGAGCCGATCGCCCGCGTCGACTTCGCGAAACTGGTGCAGGCGACGCGCGACGTGTGAGAGGCGTTTGCCGCAGTTCAAGATTTTTTGCAGGCGGCAGCGATCGGCAGGAGGGTGCGCGGGTTTTGCGGCGTGCCGTCCTTCAATACCGCGAAGTGGAGTGCCGGCTTTCCGGCTTCGAGCGCTCGGGCGCGGCCGATGATTTGGCCGGCTTGCACGATGTCTCCCGGCTGCACGAACGCGACGCCGAGCGGGCCGTAGACCGTGACCGTGTTGCGCGGGCCTTGCAGTTCGACGGTGACGCCGCCCTCGCCCGGCTCGACGGAGACGATGCGGCCGGCGCCGCTCGCGAACACGGCACTCAACGCGCGGACGCGGATAACGAGGCTCGGCAGCGGGCGATTGCGCGATGCGGGGCCACGATAGGCTTTCGCCTCGCCGCAGGCAGGCCAGCCGAGCACAAGGGTTTCGTCCTTCGCGGTATGGCGCGGCGGGCGGGCCGGGCTTTGCGTTGTGGGCTTTCGCCGTTTGAGATCGTCGATCCATCGCTTGGCCGTGGTCAGGGCCGGGTCCAAGGCGAGCGCAGCGGTGAAATCGGCGATCGCCTCTTTGGTCCGCCCCAACGTCGCGAGAACGCGCCCGCGAGCGATGCGGAACACGGCCGTCTTGGGCTCCAAGCTCACGGCGCGATCGAGATCGGCAAGCGCGGTATCGGTTTTGCCGAGACGCTCGGCCAGGCTCGAGCGGAGGAAATAGTAGCGTCCGACGTCGGGCAGAATGCCCACCGCGGCGTCGAGGTCGGCAAGCGCGCGCTCGCCCTCACCGAGCGCCGCATGCGCCAGGCCCCGGTCGACGAACGCGCCTGCGTAGTCGGGCTTCGCCGCGATCGCCCGGCCGAACGCCGCAATCGCTTCGCGGTACAGACCCTTGCGATGGTGCGCGATGCCTTTCCCGCGGTGCGCGGATTCGAGCGCCGGGTCGAGTGCGATCGCCTTGTCGAAATCGGCGACGGCGCGATCGCTGTCGCCGAGCAGCGTGTACGCCCAGGCGCGATTTGCGTAAGCCACGATCAGTCGTTGGGCCGCACCGGGCTTAGCGGCGATGACGGCGGAGCAAGCGCGCACTTGCCGGGTCAGCGCGACGCCGGCATGGCCCTCGCACAAGCGCATGTTGTCGGCGGCGGCAAATACCGGGCACGCAACCGCCGCCGACAGGCAGAGAATTGCGGCGATGCAGATGCGCATCGGCTAGGTTCCATCTATCTGCGCCATCGTAGCATGCGGCGGCGCGTTCGTGTGGCGTCAGGTGTTGAGGGACCACCCGCGCGCGTCTACCACCTGTGCGCGCGATGGCCTGCGTCGAAGAACTTTATCGGGTCGCGCTGTTTGTTGTTGAAGAGGACTTCGTAGTGGACGTGCGGGGCGGTGCTGCGGCCGCTTGAGCCCATCTTGGCGATTTTTTCGTGGACCTGAACAACGTCGCCCAC
The DNA here is from genome assembly GCA_964561925.1 of uncultured Flavobacteriaceae bacterium. Classification (GTDB taxonomy): domain Bacteria; phylum Pseudomonadota; class Alphaproteobacteria; order Micropepsales; family Micropepsaceae; genus SZUA-430. Next base: position 11,921 of record CAZLRW010000097.1, on the reverse strand, counting down.
GTTCACCAGCGACGTCTGCAGGTGGCCATAGCGCGTGCGGACTCCTCGGCCATGATCGATCTCGACCATCAGGCCGTAACCGCCGCGCCACTCGGACGCAACCACGCGTCCCGGCGCCGTGGCCAGCACCGGCGTGCCGTAGTTGGCGGCGAGGTCGGCGCCCGCGTGGAATGCGGCGCGGCCCGAGAACGGATCGGTGCGGTAGCCGAACGTGCTCGTCGTGCGGTAGAGGCCGTGCGCGACCGGCGTCACGAGCGGGATGCGGGTGGCTGCGTGGGTCAGTCTGTCGAGCCGGTCGTAGCGCCGTCTGACATTCGCGAACAGAATTTCGAAATCGTCGGCGAGCGCGTAGCGCGCCTTGGGTTTCGCGCCGATCGATTCCAAGGGACCGCCGCGGCTGGACGGGCCGATCTGCTCGGCAAGCTGATCGACATCGAGCCCCGTGACCGCGAGCATCTGCTGATATTTTTCGATGTCGTCGTTTCCCGCACGCAGAAGCTCGCGCAGGAACGAAAGCTGTTGCTTGTGAATCCCGTTCAGGCGGTGTTCGAGATTTGCGATGCGCCGCACGACGGTGTGTTGGCGCAGCTTGCCTTTGGAGTTTCCGATCTCCGCTTCGATCTTGGCGATCGTGCCCTGGACGGCGCTCGTTTGCGTGCGGTTCTGCCGTGGGGCGATCTCGGCCGCGTAGGGCCGGGCGACAAGAATGTTCGCGTCGGCGGTGGTGTTTCGCTCAGCACCGCTGCTGTACCTCTCCATCACGGCGGTCTGACGCGTCACATCGCGGCGTTGCTGATCCATCGCCTGCTTTTGCGTCAACAGCGCCGTGAGTTGCTTGCGCCTGGTTTCGAGGTCGCGCGTGGCGTTTTGAAACCGCTCCTCGGCGAACACCAAAAGGCCGCTCAGTTCGTCGTAGGCCCTCTGCATCTCCGTCACGTGGGTCTCATAGGCCGTCTGCATGCCGGTGTAGCGCTGGTTCTTGGCGCTGATGATCTGTTCCTTGAAGACCACGACGGCGGAGGCGTAGACCGCCCAACACACCAAGGCGAGCGCCGCGCCGCAGACCATCATCTGAAACGCCGGCGAGAACTCGAAGAACTGAACGGCGCCGCGGCTGCGAAGATAAAATTGCCGATGCGGGAAAACGCGCCGCGCCAGCGACTGCGAACCGCGCGTGGGCGAGATGGGCATGTGGGACCTCGGCTCTTACGCAAGACCGGCGTCGCGACCGAACGCCGTAGGCGTGCCCTTCCCCACCCGAAGGGACAGCTTGAATTGTCGCCCATTGGAGAATTTTCGCCAGTGGAGATCGCCGGATACGAGCGACCTGACGCATTCGTAATGTTCGCGCAGGAGTCACGGCGCGGTGCGCATGCCTGTTCCGCGTGTCGCCGAGGCTCGCTTGAGCGCATGGTGAATTTCGGTGCGCGACGGCACGAACGATTTCGCCGTGGCCCCGCATCTTGGCTCAGCTGGTGCAACCGCGGGCTTGTGGTTCGGCGGCGGCCTTTTCCGGATACTGAGGGAACGCGAGTCTCAAGTTGGATTCGGTCGATGGCGAAGGTCTGTGCACTGCTTGTTTCGATACTTGTCGTCCTGATTGGTGCAGCTCTTCCGGGGAGCGCGGGTGGACGTTTTCACGTCGACGCGTCGACGATGCAGGCGCCGGCTGCGTCCGGCGATCCCCATCCGGCCGGAGGGAACGCGCGCGACATCCGCTTTGCACGACCGGTTTGCGCTCAACCGCATGTGGCGTTCGGATATAGGGTCGATCCGTTCACGGGCCGAACGGCCTTTCATGCCGGTATCGATCTGGGCAAGCAGTTTCAGCTGCCGGTGCGGGCGGCCGCCAACGGGCGCGTCACGACCGCCGAAAGGCGCGGACCCTATGGACTCATGATCGAAATCGATCACGGCCATGGGTACCGCACGCGCTATTCCCAACTCGCGAGCCTTCAGACGACAGCGGGTGCCTTGGTGTCGCGCGGGGAGATCATCGGTGCGGTGGGCGCGAGCGGCCGGGCGACCGGGCCGCATCTGCACTTCGAGATTTGGTTCAACGACGTCGTGCGCGATCCGATGACGTATCTGGACCGCGAGCGGACGTGCGAGTGAGGTCGCCGCTCCACTCGTAGCGCCAGGTCTTCATGCCGCTCATCGGATTTGCGGCGGCGGTGCGGCGGTGGAAGTCTTCGCGTTCGTAGAAGCGGACGGCGCGCGGGTTGTTCTGGTTGACGTCGAGCCTGAGCGCGCCGTGGCTTTGGCGCTTCGCGTGATCGAGAAGGGCGTTGGCCGCGCCCTTCGACCAATAGGCCGGGGCGACCGCGAGTTGGTCGATGTGAACGCTCTCGGCGTCGAGCGTGACGAAGCCCGCCATCGCGCCCGTCGCCGCGTCGAAGGCGCAGGTCACCGTGGCACCTTGCCTGCGCATCTCGCTCAGGCGATCGACGAACCAGGTGCGGCGCGCTTCGAAATCGATCGCGGGCATCGTCTTCATCCAGGCTTCCACCCAGAGGTCCGTGAGTTCGCGCAGATGGGCGGGCACGAAGTCGATCAGGCGATAGGCGGCGCCCGCGTCTTTGCGCGTCACTGCGCTGCGTCTTTGCGGCGGCCGATGACGACGTGGTCGCCGTCGTATGGATGGCGCGGTTCGGCCGCGCGCGGCGGTTCGGGCGGCGGCGCGACGGACGCCTCGCGAAAGGCGGCGCGGCGGCCGGGCACGGGCGGGAGCATCGGCTCTTCGACTTCCCCGCGACGCGGGGCGTCGGCGTAGGTCTCGTGACGCACGGGCGCGTCTTCGGCGATGTGGCGCACGTGATCGCCGGCGCCTTGCGCGTGCGCGGCGGCTGCTTCGTCAGCGGCGCGTTCGACGGCGGCGCGCTGACCCGCCGCGATCTCGTCGCGATGGCGGCGCAGGAATGGAGCCGTGTCCCTCAATTCGTCGTAGAGGCCGAACGTCAGGCGCTTCGCGCGCGCGATCAGCTGGCCGTAGTCGTAAGACGTGATGCGTACGTTGCGGTAGCGGCCTTCGACGCGCGGGTTGCCGTCGAACTCGTCGACCGCGCCGCCCACGACGAAGACGTCGACGGGGTCGCGCTCGTTCACAGCGCCGCCGCGGATGAGTTCGCGGACGTTCGACCAGGCCTGCAGCTGCTGATCGGCGCCGATGGTCACGCGCGCATTCTTCAATTCGACGACCAGCGTCGGCGTGCCGTCCTTGCCCTGCCCCGCATTCAGACTTGCGGCCATTGCGGGTTTCGAAACCGCGCCGAAACGCGGGTCGATCGCCAGTTCGCCCTCGGTGACAAGATACTCCGGCTCGAACACCCACAGCGTACGGTCGAGCATCGCGTTCGCATCGAACGCCGGGTTCACGTGCGGATCGGCGAGCACCATCTCCATCTCGGCGACGGCGGCGAGGCGCTCCTTCAAACGATCGAGTGCGGCAAGGACGCCTTGCGAGCCCCACTCGGCGATCGCCTGCTCGAGCGCGGGCGGCGCCGTTTGGTGGGTGCCTTTGAGCCGCGCGGCCGCCTCGGCCGGGGCGCGCGCGCCCAGGCGCAGCCAATCCTCCAAGATGCCGTCGCGCGCGAGCTGATCCATGAGGCGGGCGACTTCGCGCTTGTCGACGTTTGCCGGAAGGTCCGGGCCGGCATCGGCGGTCGCGGGGCTGCGGTTCGTGCCCAGCGCGAGCTTCAAGCCGCGGTTGTCTTGCGCGAGGCGGTCGAAACGGCTTTTCAGGCGGGCCCGGCGGCGGTCTTCCAGCCACATGACCACGACGGCCACGGCCAAGGGGGCGCCAATGCCCAAAATGAATAGAATCAGCGATCCCATGCCTGGGTCCCCCGCTCCCCTTCACAGCCGAAATGTCAACTGTCCCCGGCGAACACCATATAGCAGGTTAACCACGGGGGACAGCAACCTGTAATTGATTCATCGTTAGGTTGATTCTTGCGAGCGTCGCCTCACCCGCTCGTGAACCACATCTCTGCAATTTAACGGGTGTGTGCCCGACCTCTCGTGTTGTCTGCGGGCGAGGGTCCGCGGGGGGAAAATGCGCACTCGACTAAAGCATGCGTGCGGGGGCGCGCGTGTAGGGTTGTTCTATGCCGCGGCTTTGGCCGCAACGGGGGTCGCGGCGGCGCAACCGCGCGACTTCGGCAGCTATCAGCCGAGCGCGGCCGCGGTTCGGATCGAACCCGGCGAGGCGCCGAAGATCGACGGCGACATCGGCGAGGCCGTGTGGGCGAAGGCCAAGGTCATCGACGAGTTCTATCAGTTGGAACCGAACGAGGGCGCGCCGGCCAGCGAGCGCATGGAAGTGCGCGTGCTGTACGACGAGAACCAGATCTACTTCGCGTTCCATGTGTTCGACCGCGAGCCGGGCGCGATCAAGGCGTCGGTGAAGTCGCGCGACGGAAACCTCAGCCAGGACGACCTCGTCCGCATCTATCTCGACCCTTACAAGACGCGGCGCGACGGATACATCTTCGAGGTCAACCCGCTGGGTGCGCGGTTCGACGGTCTGCTTCAGAACAACACCGACATCTTGGCCGAGTGGAACACGATCTGGCACGCGCACGGGCGGCTGGTCGCCGACGGGTGGGTCGCCGAAGTCGCGATCCCTTTCCGCAGCATTTCCTACGACGTGGCGAACGGCGACTGGGGTTTCGACCTCTTCCGCCTGCTTCGCCGGAAGGGCGAGCGCATCCGTTGGGCGCAGATCGACAACCAGCGCACCTCGCGCGACATCTCTCGCTCCGGCACGCTGACCGGGATTACGAACACGGCGCAGGGCCTCGGGCTCGACATTCAGCCGTTCCTGGCGCTGCGCTACAAGCACGAATGGCGGCCGCCGCGCGAAGACGACGTGACGATCGAGCCGTCGGGCAACATCTATTACAAGATCACGCCGGCCTTGACCGGCACGCTGACGTTCAACACCGACTTTTCCGACGCGCCGCTCGACAATCGGCAGGTGAACACGGGGCGGTTCGGGTTGTTCTTTCCCGAGACGCGCGACTTCTTCCTTCAGGATGCGGCCGTGTTCGAGTTCGGCGGCAACAACATCAGCAACGACGTCAACGGCAAGCCGTTCTTCTCGCGCAATATCGGGCTCGTGAACGGATCGCCGGTCGACATCGTGGCGGGCGGCAAGCTGTCGGGGCAGTTGGGGGCGCTCGGCATCGGGGCGCTGGTCGTCGACACGGCCGGCACCGAGGTCAGCGACAATCAGATCCTATCCGCAGCGCGGTTCACGCTGCCCGTGTTTTCGGAATCGAAGATGGGCGTCGTGTTCACAAACGGCGATCCGACGGGCGAGACGGAGAACACGGTCGCGGGCGGCGACTTCCAATATCGCAACTCGACCTGGTTCGACGGCGATCAGTTCCAGGCCGACTTCTTCTACGAGCGCAGCTTCTCGAGCCTCTTCGGCGACGACGACGCGTTCGGGTTGCAACTGGGCTTTCCGAACGAACCGTTCAGCACGCGGTTTCAGTTCAAAGAAGTCGGCGCGAATTTCGCGCCGGCGCTCGGCTTCGTGAACCGGCCCGGCATCCGCTATTACGACGGCAACTTCCTTCACCGCGGTCGGCCGAAAGATTCCTGGATCCGCTGGTACGAGGTCGGCACCTGGTACAACTTCGTCACCGACCTCGATAACCGGCTGGAGTCGCGCGAGAACGGCGCGTGGATCGGCGGCCAAACGCAGGACACCGACCTTGCGTTCCTCAATTTGTTCAACGACTACGAAAACGTGCCGGCCGGGTTCTTCCTGCCGCGAAACGTGTTCATCCCGGCCGGCGAGTACGAATGGACCGCCGCCTCGCTCGACGTCGAAACCTCGATCGCAAGGCCGATCTCGGGCAATTTCTCGATCCGCTGCTGCGACTGGTACGGCGGCACGATGTTCCGCACGAACGCCTACGTGACGTGGCGGCCGGACTCGACATGGGAGCTTTCGGGCAGTCATCAGTTCATGAACATCACGCTGCCGACGGGCGACGTGGAGATTCAGATTTATGCGGCGAACATCAGACTGAACTTCACGCCCGACATGCAGCTTCGGACGCAGATTCAATACGACAACATCTCCGAGGCGGTCACGCTGTCTGCGCGTTACCGGTGGGAGTATGCGCCGGGGTCGGAGCTGTTCGTGGCGCTGGGCGAGAGCGGCGACCTGATCAACGGCGATCACTACCGCTCGGCGACGACGCAGGCCTCGGTGCGCATCGGGCAGCTGATGCGGTTCTGAAAGAAAAAGGGGCGCGACGTGCGCCCCTTCTTGTTCGCATAGGCGTAGGGCCTACCAGCGGTGGCGGAAGCCGGCAGAGACCGTGTGGGTCGTGACGTCGGCGCTCAAGGCCGCGTCGTAGTCGACGAAGAACAGCGTCGCGTCCGACAGCGGTGCCGTCAGGCCGGTGCCCAGGATCAGCGAGTCGCGCGAGTACTCCTGGCCCTGGATCAGCTGTACGACCGGCGGGCCGCCCTGCACGGTCGCCAGGAACGACGATTGGTCGTCCATGAACTCGTGGCTCCAGACGATACGCGCTTCGGGAACGACGCGCCGCCCGTGGCCCGCGTCGAACGGATAGGAGAAGCGCGCGCCGATCAGGCTCTTCAGCGAGTCGAAGTCGCTGTCGAACACGTTCAGCAGCGTCAGCGCCGAACCGGTTTCGCTGTAGGCGTCGGTTTCGAGGTGGGCGAAGCTGAGCGCGATCAGCGGCTGGATGCGGAAGCCGCCGTCGGTCTCGAACGTCTTGCCGGCCTCGGCATAGGCCGAGATCGTGGAGCCGTCGTAGTCGCCGAACGCCTGCGTGGCGGCCACGAAGCGCGTCACGTCGAAGTCGTGCCAGATGTAGCTGACGTTCGCATTCAGATAGAGCCGCGTGTCGCCCCACGAGACGTAGGCGCCGACTTCCATGCTGTCGATGTCGGCGGTGTCGGGCAGACCGTCGAACTCGATGTTCGAGGTCGTCCACTGCGCCGCAAGACCCGCGAGCAGCACCGGCGAGAACACGTGGTCGACACCGACGATGCCGCCGTAGAGGTCGAAATCGGTGCCGGCTACAATCGCGTTGCCGTCGGTTTCGCCCCAGACGCCGACGCCGCGGCCCCAGACCGCCGTCTCGCCGACGCGGCGCGTGCCGGTGCGCAGCCAGGCGAACGGGTCTTCACCGGGCGAGGCGTCGGTCATCACCGTCGTGGCGCCCGGTTCGTTCGCGGCGTATCGGTTCAAACACCAGCCGCCGCCGCCCAGGCTGCAGCCCTGCGTGCCCAACGAGCGGTCGTTGACCATCGACTTCCAGGGTCCGATCGTCTCAACGACGATATTCGACAGGCCGCCGATATGGGCGAGCGAGGTGCGGGTCACGAACAGGTCGACGGTGTTCGCGTCGATCTCGTGCAACAGCGAATAGATCGACGAGTTCGCGAGCAATTCCGTCGCCGTAAAGTCGCCGATGATCGTGCCGCCGTTCGCGACGATCACGTCGGCGTATTCGACCTCGTCCAGACTCGAGGTCGCGAACGACGGATCGAGATAGGCCGCAATCGTTCCGTTGAGCGTGACGTTGCCGTCGACGATGACTTGGCCGTAGTCGACGCCGGGGATCGGCGAGCCGGCCGCCGCGACGGAGAACGCGGACTCTTCAGGTTCGCTCGGCGGGGCGAGATAGAACATGATCCGGCCGTCTTCGCCCTGCGTGTAGCTGTCATCGACCTGAAGGATCGTCGACTTGTCGATGTAGAGCGTGCCGTCGGTGACGTTGAGCGCATCGACGTTCGAGAAGGTCACGCCGCTGCCGTTCGGATCGCCGATGTAGCGTGCGCCCATGATCGCGGTGCCGCCGTCTTCGACGTTGAAGGACGCGAAATTCTGGACCGCCGCGCCTTTGCCCTCGAAGAAGAAGTAGTGCGTGCCGTCCCGGACAGTGACGACATCATCGTTGCCCATATACGGGACTTGGCCGATCAGGCGACCTTCAATGCCGCCGGATTCGCCGACGAAGTCGTAGGCCGCCTTGCCGCCAAACAGCACGTCGCCGAGGATCAACCCACCATTGACGAACGTTGCGCCGTTGCCGACTTCGAGCCGCGCCGCGACGTTGTTGGAGAAATAGGCCTCAAGCGTCCCGGTGTTCGTGATCGTGCCGTCGAGGTTTCCGATTTCGACGTGCAGCGCGTTCGACGGCGCGCCGATGTAGTCGTTGTTCACGATGTTGCCGGTCATGCCGTCCGCGATCACGTGCAGGCCGGTCACGGGCGTGCTGGCCACGATGTCGCCGTTGTTCGTGATGTCGCCCGTGATGGAGCCGACGTTCACGACAAGGCCGTCGGCGCCGCCGATGTAGCCGTTGTTCGTGATGTTGCCAGCGAACGTACCGACGCCGTAGTCGCAGTCGCTGCACTCCGACGTGGGCGCGCCCAGAATGTGCAGGCCGATCAAGCCGCCGGTGATCGTGCCGTCGTTCGTCACGTTGCCGGTGAACTCGTTCGCGCTGATCACAAGGCCGTACGTGCCGCCGCCGATCGAGCCCTCGTTCGTGACGTTGCCTTCGAACGAGGCGACGGCGATGCTGGCGCCGGTGAAGTCGCCGATGATGTCGCCGCTGTTGGCGATCGTGCCGTTGAAGCTGCCGTTCGGGCCTTTCGATCCGAAGAAGACGTCGCCCGCCACGCGAAGGCCGATGTCGCCGGTGATGCTGCCGCCGCTGTTCGTGATGTTCCCGTTGAACGTTTCCGCCGTGACGAGCACGCCGGTCGCGCTGCCGGCGATCACGCCCGAGTTCGTGATCGTGCCGTTGAACGTGTCGGTGACCGTGTTCAGCCCTTCGGAGTTCGTCGCCCCGACGACCATGCCGATCGTCGCGCCGGTGATGCTGCCGGTGTTCGTGACATTGCCGGTCCACGTGTCCTGCGCGGCGAGAATGACGCCGATGCCGGAGACCGAGTTGATGGTGCCGGGCGGGACGTTCAGGGGATCGATGCTGTCGTTCGTGAAGCTGGCGACGACCGTGTCGCCGAAGACGGTCACGGCCGTGCCGTCGGCGTTGATGTTGCCGGTGTTGCGGATCGCGGCGGTTGCGCCACCGCCGCCGGTGCCCTGGATCGTGCCGTAGGACTCGATCACGAGGCCCCTGCCCTCGCCGCCGTCGATCTCGCCGGTGTTCGTGACGTTGCCCTGGAAGGAGCCGACATAGAATTGGACCGCAGTGTCGCCGCCACGGATCAAGTTGCCGTTGATCAGGTCGCCGCTATACGCCTCGGCGAACATCGCGATGCCGTCGTTCGCACCTTCGATCACGCCGTAGTTCGTGATCCCGCCGTCGAAACTCGCGATGTCGCTGTTGACGAGAATCGCAGTGCCACCAACGCTGGAGATCCGGGCGCCGCCGTGGTTCGTGATGCCATCGGAGAACAGCGTCGAGCCCTCGCCGCCGCCGTCGCCCATGACGATGGCGCCGTTCACGCCCGAGATCGTCCCGGAATTCTGGATACCACCGCTCCAGGATGTGAAGCTGTCGTCGATGTAAATCGCCGCGAGACCGCCGTTCAGCGTTGCGCCGGTCTGATTGTGGAGACCGCCGGTCAGCGTGCCTTCGATCGCGGCCACGCCGTAGCGCGTGCCGGACGAGATGGAATTGTAGTTCCAGATGCCGCCTTCGACGTAGCCGGCATTCTCGCCGCCCGTGCCGATTTGGATGCCGTTGCCACTGGTCGAGGTGATCAAACCATTGTTGAAGATGCCACCGGAGACGGTGGCATTTCCCCAAATCGTCAGTGCGCCGCGCTGCGTCTTGCCGTCGAAGAAGCCGCCGGAAATATTGCCGTTGTTGATCAGCTGATCGCCGATGTCTTCTGTCACACTGAACGGAACAAAACCCGTTCCAGGGTCGCCGACCGAATTGTTGTTGATCACATCACCGGTCACCGCGCCGTTGACGTTCACGCAGGTGAACGGCGAGCCGACCGTGAAGTCGCCGGTCACGGCGCCTGAGTTCAGCGTCGTGTCACACGCAGCCTGTGCCTGCTGCGTTGCACCAAGGGTGCCTGCGGCGGCCAGGAGCGCGAGCGTCGAAACGCGCGAGAGGAGACCCGCTTTGCTCCGCATCTGAAGGGTCATGTTCGGCTTACCTTGACTGAAAGGGTGTCGGGGGTTCGGTGCTGAAGCGGGCGCGCTATTGGCAGCCTTCGACTTGGCCGTCGACGACGCCTTCGAAGCCGCCGTCGGCGTCGAAGTTCAGCATCTGGCCGGATTTCAGGATGATCGTTTTGCCCGTCTTCTTCGACGTGAACGACACTTCGTATTCTTCGCCGTTCGGACCGTACTCGACCGAGATCGCGCCCGAGCCGTCGTCGTTGACGAGCGTGCGGAACATCGTGCCGCGGATGCCGATCGTGGCGGCCGGCGTTTCGATCTTGACGTTGTTCTTCGGGATCGCGCCCGAGACGAAGCGGAACAGGCCCTTCGTGTAGCGCACGCTCTGCTTGCCGGTGCCGCCCGCGTAGACGAACTCATCGACCGTCAGGCGGGAGTTCTGCGCCATCGTCAGTTTCGAGCCGTCGAGAAACGTGACTTCAAGCGCACCGCGTTCGGCGGTGGCGAGTTCGGCGTTGCGGATGATCGGATCGCGCAGCTTCAGATCCGTGAGCGATCCCTGGTCCTTTTGCGAGGCGTTGGGGATGATCGCGGAGGTATTGCCGACGGGTTCGGCTGCGGCAACCCAAGAAAGTGCAACGAACGACAGCGCGGCAAGCGCCACGTGAGCGGCAGGCTTCATTTTGTAGTCTCCCCCGGGGGTGAGAGATGAGGAGCGGGGTGCGCCCCTCGCCAAAGCGACAGAGTCGGCAGCGAAACTAACGGCGAGTTCAGATTATTGCTACCGGGTGTGACCGATATTCTTCGCGAATATTTGCGTTTGCTTGCGCTTCATTTTCTAGTTGCAAGTTGCACTTCGATTCTTGTGTTAACCACGCGATTCGACGTTCGGAGTACTACGAACGGGTCCGGCCGCCCGGCGCCCGGTTCACGCTATTGTAAGTTGCCCACTAGCGGGCGATGCCGTACACCCTCCATCCGGATGGGGCAGTTGGCGTGGCATGGGGCGGATATTTGGGGCGAGTTGCTCCTTGGGCTGAGATCAAAACTAGAACATTCGCGTAATCTTTAGCCCTCGCGGTCATTCTGCAACGCCAACGCGCCCTTGAATTGGGTAAGTAACCGGAGCGTGCGCTTTTGCGATGCTGCGCGCTCTACGAGTAGGCCGATGGACCAGGACGAAGACAACATTTCGCGTTCGCCGATCCGACGGTCCTATGTCGTGGCCGTTATGATCTTCCTGTTGCTCGCCGCGTGGGTGGCGTCCGGCGAGCTGAACCGGCTTGAGGAGCTGACGCGCCTCGTGATGCCGCAGAGCGAGTCGAAGACGGCGGCGAAGCCAGCGAAGCCCGCCGCGCCGCCGGCGAAGACGGCAGCACCCGCGCCTGCCGCCGCGCAGAAAACGCAGGCGAAGGCGCCCACGATCCCAACCGTCCGTGTGCGGACGATTACGGCCGTTGCGCGCCAGCAGGACGTAATCGTGCGCGGTCAGACGGAGGCCCTGCGCAAAGTCATCGTGCGCGCGGAAACCGCCGGCAAGGTCGCCGCGATCCGCGCCGACAAGGGCACCGTGGTCAAAACGGGCGACACGATTTGCGAACTCAACGTCGATGCGCGGTTGGCGATGCTTGAGCAAGCGCGCGCGACGATGCGCCAGCGCGAGCTCGAATACGAAGCAGCGAAATCGCTGCAGGAAAAGGGGTTCCGCTCGCCGACGTCGGTCGCCGGCGCGCTCGCCGCCTATCAGGCCGCGAAGGCCGAGGTGCAGCGGATGGAGAAGGAGCTCGCGAACACGAAGATCAAGGCGCCGTTCGACGGC
>CAZLRW010000096.1:2857-14299 GCA_964561925.1 uncultured Flavobacteriaceae bacterium | reverse complement strand
TCAACTATTGCGCCGCAACATAAAGCACAAAACCAGAATGTCAATCAAAGGTGAACCCAACGTTGCCGCCGGTTGGGTAAGCGTAGAACCCAGCAAAAAGGGGAACATCATGCGCAACATTACTGTCGCAATTGTATTGGCCGCCACCATGTCGACCGCTTCGGCCCAAAACACACCGCCGCCGAACTATGGCTGTCCGGGTCCGGAGTATCAGCAGTTCAAGTTTTGGCTGGGCGAATGGACCGTGACCTCCACCGCGACCGGCAAGCCCGCCGGCGTGAACAAGATCGAACTCTTGGCCGCAGGGTGCGTGATCTTCGAAAGCTGGAAGAGCGCGTCCGGCGGCTCCGGCCATTCGATCAACGTCTACGACCAGGCCGACGGTAAGTGGCACCAGACCTGGGTCGACGCCACGGGCGATCAGGTGCACTACATTGGTTCCTGGGCGAACGGGAAGCTGGAGTTTCGCGCCGACGACATCGCGACGCCGCAGAAGCAGCCCGCGATCCTGACCATGACGTTCGAGCCGCGCCCCGACGGCACGATCCGCCAATCCGGCACGCAATCCAATGACGGCGGGAAGACGTTCGCGACGTCGTTCGACCTGATCTACACGAAGAAGAAGTAGCGACGGACTACGGGCGCTCGCGCCGTTGAACGAGGAGTATGCCGGTCCCATCCCTGGGTGAAGGGCCCGGCCGGCCTCGATCGCGAGCTGCGCCATGTCCCCGACACTGCAGAGCATCACCGTCGGCTTCGCCGTTCTCTCGGTCGCCTTCTTCGTTCTGCAGAAACTGTGGCCGTCCGTAACGGGGCAGAAAACGTTTCGCAGCGGCTTCCTGACCGACGTCTGCTATTGGGCGTTCACGCCGCTGGTCACGCGCGCGGTGACGCCGATTGCGGTCGGCATTGCGCTCATCCCGATTGCCATCGCGAACGGCGTCGATCTCAAGGACCTGAAGACGCTGACCCAAGGCCGGGGCGAACTAGGGGCGCAGCCGCTCTGGCTTCAAGCCGTGCAGATTCTCGTCATCGGCGACTTCATCGGCTACTGGCAGCATCGCTGGTTCCACGGCGGCTGGCGCTGGCGTTTCCACGCGATCCACCATTCGTCGACAGAACTCGACTGGTTGTCGAGCGTGCGTCTGCATCCGGTGAACGACATGATCGCGCGCACGATCCAGGCGGTGCCGATCGTGGCGCTCGGCTACAATGTCGGTGCGGTCGCGCTCTACGCCGTCGCGGCGACGCTCTATGCGATCACGCTGCATGCGAATCTAAGTTGGACCTACGGCCCGTTCCGCTACGTGATCGCGAGCCCTGCGTTCCACCGCTGGCATCACACCAGCGCCGAGGAAGGCCAAGACAAGAATTTCGCCGGCTTCTTCCCGTTGTGGGATCTCCTATTCGGCACGTTCCACATGCCGAAGGGGCGCCAGCCCGAACACTTCGGCGTCGACGACCCGGTGCCGAACGGGCTGATCGGCCAGTTGATCTACCCGTTTCGCCGAAGCTCATCGAGCGCCGCGCGGTAGTGCGCGGCGTCGCCGTCGGAGAAGCAGCAGAAGACGATCTCAGCCGGCACGTCGCCGCCTTTCAGGTGGTCGAACGCGGCGGCGACCGCGACCTTGCACGCGGGGGCGACCGGGATGCCGTAGACGCCGGTGCCCAGGCTCGGGAACGCGATGCTCCACGCGCCGAGCTTTGAGGCGTGGGCGAAGCTGTTGGCATAGCAGCTTGCAAGCAGGCGCCAAACCTCGGCCTCCTCATATTGCGCATAGACCGGCGCAACCGTGTGGATCACATGGCGCGCGAGCAGTTTGAACCCCGGCGTGACGACGGCCTCGCCCACAGCGCAGCGGCCAATCGCCATCATCGCTTTGGCCATGTCCGGGCCGGCCGCTTTGGTGATCGCGCCGTCGACACCGCCGCCGGGGATCAAGCGGTTGTTCGCGGCATTGACGATCGCGTCGACGTCGAGCGTCGTGATGTCGGCCTTCACGACGCGGATGCCCTTGGCCTCGCGCATGCGGGTGCTCCCCGGTATCAAATCTCCGCCACAATTGCCGCACACGATAGGCCCGTTCGTAAAGGGGTGCCGGCCATGTGGTGGAAGCTCTTGATCGCAATCGCCGTCGACGGGTTCGACTTCCTGATCGGCCGATTCCTGTTTCCCGTGCCTTATGCGGGCGAACTGATCGGCACGGTCGTCGCGGTCTATCTGTTCGGATGGAAGGGTCTCTTCTACCTGCTCGAAGCGATCGATCCGACCGAACAGATCGACGCCTTCGTCCCCACCTGCACGATCATCGCCCTCGCCGCCATGCGCGAGGAGAGGGCGCGGGCGGCTTGACGCGCTTGCCAGCGCCGAAAGTTGAGTGGCAGGCTGTGCGGCATGCTGCTCAAGATTGCCGTTTCCGGTTATCGCTCGCTGCGCGATGTCGTTCTGTCGCTCGAGCGGCTCAATCTCGTCACGGGGCCGAACGGATCGGGCAAGTCGAGCCTCTACAAAGCGATCGGCCTTCTCGCGGCCGTGGCGCAAGGGCGGGTGATCTCAGCGCTGGCGAATGAGGGCGGCCTTTCGTCAACCTTGTGGGCGGGACCGGAGAGCTTCTCGCGGCAGATGAAATCGGGGCAGCAGCCGGTCCAAGGCACGTCGCGCAAGGGACCGGTGAGCTTGAAGCTCGGCTTTGCCAGCGAGGATTTCGGCTATGCGATCGATCTCGGTCTACCGCAACCGGACGAGCGATCCATGTTTGGGAGCGATCCGGAGATCAAGTCGGAGGTTGTGTGGGCGGGCGACACGCTTCGCCCCGCGAACACGCTTACGCGGCGCAAGGGACCAAGCGTGGTCGCGACGACGGCGCGGGCCAAGAAGAAGAGCATCTGCTCAAACCTCGCGCCCTACGACAGCATGATGACCGAGGCGGCAGGTTCCGACACGCCGGAGCTTCTCGAACTTAGAGATCGCATGCGGGCGTGGCGGTTCTACGACAGCCTCAGGACCGATCGCGGTGCGCCGGCCCGGCGTCCGCAAGTGGGCACGCGAACGACGATCTTGGCCGACGACGGCGCGGACGTTGCGGCGGCCCTGCAGACGATTATCGAAATCGGCGACGCACTGGGCCTTGGCGACGCAATCGCCGATGCGTTCCCCGGCGGCCGCATCGACATCGAGAGCCGCGACGGGTTGTTCGAAGTCGCATTCTCCCAGCATGGTTTGCTGCGCTCGCTGCGTGCAGCCGAGCTTTCGGACGGCACGCTGCGCTATCTCTTGTTGGTAGCCGCGCTGCTGACGCCACGGCCGCCGTCGTTGATGGTGCTCAACGAACCGGAGACCAGTTTGCACGCCGACCTGTTGGCGCCGCTCGCCCGATTGGTCGTTCGCGCCAGCGCGCGGTCGCAGATCATCATCGTGACGCACGCGCGCGGGTTGGCCGATGCGCTGGCCGCCGAAGGCGCGAAGCGTTTCACGCTGAGCAAGGAACTCGGCGAAACGCACATCCACGGCGGCGAGTATGTGCGCTGGGAGTGGCCCTCCCGCTGATCGCTAAACGTCCAAATCCTTCGCGAACTGCGCGTGTTCTTGGATGTACTGGAAGCGCAGCTCCGGCTTCTTGCCCATCAGGCGTTCGACGAGGGCGTCGGTTTCTTCTTTGTCGTCGTCGGCGATCACGACTTTGAGCAGCGTGCGCATGCCGGGCTTCATCGTCGTTTCTTTGAGTTGGGCCGGCATCATTTCGCCGAGGCCCTTGAAGCGGCTGATTTCGACCTTGGCGTTGGACTTGAACTCGCTCTTCAGCAGCGCGTCCTTGTGCGCGTCGTCGCGCGCGTAGAAACTCTTGCCGCCGTGGCTGAGTTTGTAGAGCGGCGGCATCGCGAGATAGATGCGGCCCTTGTCGATCGCGCCACGCAATTCGCGGTAGAAGAACGTCACCAGCAGCGAGGCGATGTGCGCGCCGTCGACGTCGGCGTCGGTCATGATGACAATCTTGCCGTAACGCAGGTCCTCTTCCCGGAACTTTGCGCCCGTGCTGCACCCGAGCGCCTGCATCAGATCGGAGAGTTCCTGGTTCGCCGCGAGCTTGCCTGCTGCCGCACTCGCGACGTTCAAAATCTTGCCGCGCAGTGGTAGCACCGCCTGCGTGTTTCGGTCGCGCGCCTGCTTGGCCGAGCCGCCCGCGGAGTCGCCTTCGACCAGGAAGATCTCCGTATCCTCCGGCGATCCCGACGAACAATCGGCGAGCTTGCCAGGCAGACGCAGTTTGCGTGTCGCGCTCTGGCGGCTGACCTCTTTTTCCTGGCGGCGGCGGATGCGTTCTTCCGCCTGCTCGATCGTAAAGCTCAGCAGCCGGTTCGCGTCGACCGGCGAATCCGCAAGCCAATGGTCGAAGTGATCTTTGATCACGCCTTCGACCAGGCGCTGCGCCTCGGGGTTCGAGAGCTTGTCTTTCGTCTGCCCCTGGAACTGCGGCTCGCGGATGAAGACGGAGAGCATCGCCTGCGCCGAGGTCATCACGTCGTCCGCGGTGATCTGCCCGGCCTTGCGGTTGTTCGTGAGTTCGCCGTACGCGCGCAGCGATTTCGCCATCGCCGAGCGCAAACCGTTGTCGTGCGTGCCACCCTGCGGTGTGGGGATTGTATTGCAGTAGGAGTTCATAAACGGGTCGATTGCCGGCGACCATGTCACCGCCCATTCGACGACGCCCTTCACATCCTTTGTCGATTCCACGCGGCCAGCAAACGGGCGCGGCGTGACGGTCGAGGCCTTGCCGATCAGGCTTTCGAGATAATCGCCAAGGCCGCCGGGGAAATGCAGCGTTTCTTCGGCGGGCGTCGTGTCGTTGCCGTGGATCAACGACGGATCGCAGGACCAACGAATTTCGACGCCGCGGAAGAGGTAGGCCTTCGACCGCGCCATCTTATATAGGCGGGTCGGCTTGAAGTGCGCGTCGGGTCCGAAAATCTTGATGTCCGGCTTGAAGCGCACCGTCGTGCCGCGCCGGTTGTTGATTGCGCCGAGGTCTTTCAACTTCGTCTTCGGTTCGCCGCGTTCGTAGCGCTGCATCCAAAGATTCCGCTCGCGGGCGACTTCGACCTCGAGCCATTCGGAGAGCGCGTTGACCACCGACGCGCCGACGCCGTGCAAGCCGCCGCTGGTCTCGTACGCGCCGGTCTGGAATTTGCCGCCGGAGTGCAGCGTCGTCATGATGATCTCAAGTGCCGACTTCGGCTTGAACTTCGGGTGCGGATCGACCGGAATGCCCCGGCCATTGTCGCGCACGGTCAGCACGTTGCCGGGCTCGAGCACGATCTCGATGCGGCTTGCGTGGCCGGCGACCGCCTCGTCCATCGCGTTGTCGATGATTTCGGCGGCGAGGTGGTGCAGCGCGCGTTCGTCGGTGCCGCCGATATACATGCCCGGCCGCCGGCGGACGGGTTCAAGACCCTCCAGGACCTCGATGTCCTTGGCGGAATAGCCTTTCGATCCGCGGTCGTCGTCCTCATCCATGGCGAACAAATCCGATTTGGCGGCGGAACGGCCCATCGACACTCTCACTGATTTGCTGGGAGCCTGACGGGACTATAGCGATTTCGGGCGCCCGGCAAGGGCCGCGGCACATGACCCTGTCGAGGCGCTTCCTTGGCGATTCGCCGTTTGCGCTGTGGATTATCTGCGTGCTGCCACAATTTCCTTGGCGAGGCGGCGGTGCGTGGTCTCGACCTCGCGGAAGGCTTTGAAAACGCCGAGGTTGCGGTCGACGGGCTCGCCACGGCCCAGGCGGTAGAGTTGGGCATAGAACCAATACTGGATCGCAAAGCCCTCCACCGCGCGCAGCATGTTGACGCCGCGCAGGAACGATAGCCACGACGGGAACATGTGCAGCGTCTTTTCCCAGCGCGCGATGCCAGCGGCGCCGTCGATGAGCTGGCGCGGCGCATCGGTGTCCACGCACATCGGGCGGCCGAGACCGACCATGTCGGCCGCGCCCGTATCGAGCGCGTGCAGGAGCGCTTCACGCGAGCGGAAACCGCCCGTCACCATGACGGGGATTTTCAGCGCCGCGCGCATCGCCTTGGCGAAGTCGACGAAATAGGCTTCGCGCGCCGCGGTTGACGCTGCCACCTTCTGCTCTTCGGCCGCTTCGAGGCCCGCGACATCCATCATCTTCGGCTGTTCGTAGGAGCCGCCCGAGACTTCGATGAGGTCGACGCCGGCGGTTTCCAGCCAGCGCGCAACGGTCAGGCTTTCGTCGAACGCGAAGCCGCCCTTCTGGAAGTCGGCGGAATTCAGCTTCACCGCGACGGGGAACGCGGGACCGACAGCTGCGCGCGTCTTGGCAACGGCCTCAAGCAGGAAGCGCGCACGGTTCTCAAGCGATCCGCCCCATTTGTCGGTGCGCAGGTTCGAACGCGGTGAAAGGAACTGCGAGATGAGGTAGCCATGCGCCGCGTGAATTTGCACGCCGGTGAAGCCGGTCTCGCGCGCGACACGTGCGGCCAGCGCGAACCGCGAAATCAGATCGACAATCTCACTCTCGCTCAGTGCCACGGGCTCGCCAAATTGGTTCCCAGGTAGGGCCAATTTTACGGCAGACGGCGCCTTCGGATGCGGGTTCGTCAACGCCTGTGTCTGACGGCCGGCGTGGCTGATCTGCATCCAAAGCTGCGCGCCGCCCGCGGTGCCGGCCTTCGCCCACGCGGTGAGCCGCGCTCGCATCTCAGCGTCCGGCTCGCCCGCGATCACCACATTGCCCGGGCGCTCCAAGTGATCGCGGTCGATCACGACGTTGCCCGTCAACAGCAACCCCGCGCCACCGCGCGCCCAGGCGCCGTAGAGCCTCACGTGCCCGTCGGTCGGCCGCCCCTGCGCGTCGCCCAGCCCCTCCGTCATCGCTGCCTTCGCGATGCGGTTCGGGATGATCGCGCCGCAGGGCAGCTTCAGCGGTTGGGTCAGGGTGCCGGCGGCCATAGATGCCTCTCTCGCATGGATTTGAGCGAGTTGTTGACCTAACCCGTGCCTGCGCGCAAGGTACAGGCGCTCTCGGGTGGTACGGACATTGGTGTAAGTGCCATGGCGAAGTCGGACAAGCCTCACCCGCTTCTGCAACACACGGTCGCCGCCACGATCGGCGTCATCGGCGGCAAATGGAAGGTGCGCGTGCTGGCCGTGCTTGCCAACGATGGGCGGCAGAGATTCGCGGCCGTCCGGCGCAAGATCCCGGGGTTGAGCGAACGCATGCTGACCCGGCAGCTGCGCGAACTTGAGAGCGACGGGATCATCGAGCGCCACGTGCTTGCCCACGTGCCGCCGCATGTGGAGTACGCGCTCACCGCACACGGCCGTTCGTTGCGGCCGGTGGTGACGGCGCTGTGCAAGTGGGGCGAAAAGCACTTGGCGCGGAAGGCATAGGCTTGACGCGCACGTAAGCTGTCCAACGCGTCAGGATTAAGCAGCATTTCGTGGCGAATCCGTGTTCGTGCATGAACGCACATTCAGAACGCGATAGAGTCTTCTTGTTTTGATCGTTGAGCGGTGCGGTCTTATTTCTAAACCTGCGCCGGCGTGCCTTCGAGTGAAGGATCGGCGCCGGAGCCGCGGTCTCTCCTCAAGGTCCTGCGGGCGGCTCCGAACAGGCGGGTCCATCTCAGCGTAACTCGAGATGGACCCGCTCTTTCTTCGTGCAGCGCGCACCGCATTTCCACTGTCGCGCGAAGATCACTCGACGCTTGCACTGTGTTCGTCCGGCGGGGCATCTGAGCCGCCCGATGATGCGTTGTTTCAAGTTTGCGATTCTCCTCGCCGTTCTCGCCGCCCAGGCGCGCGCCGACGTGCTTACGCAGCTTCCCACGGACGACAAGGTCGTCGCGTTGACGTTCGATGCATGCGAGGCGGGCGAACCGATGGCGTTCGACCGCGGCATCCTCGACTACCTTCTCGCGCGCGAAATTCCGTTCACCGTGTTCGCAAGCGGTCGCTTCGTCGAGACCAATCGCGCCGACGTCGAAGCATTGGCGGCGCTCGATTTCGTGGACGTCGAGAACCACTCGTGGAGCCATCCGAACAACATGAACCACTTCGAGCCCGACGACGTCGTGCGTCAGGTGGAGCGGGCAAACACGGCGATTGCAACGGTGACGGGCAGGCGGCCGCAGTTCTTTCGCTTTCCGGCGGGCAACTACGATCCGCGCGGCCTGAAAGCGGTCGAGGACATCGGGATGAAGGTCGTCCACTGGCGCTGGGCGACCGGCGATCCCGATCCGACGCAACGCGCGGACAAGCTCTATGACCGTGTCATGGCGAACGTGCAACCGGGTGACGTGCTGATCTTTCACATCAACGGCCGGGCGAAGCACACCGCTGAGGCGTTGCCACGGATCGTCGAAGCGTTGGAAGGGCAGGGCTACCGTTTCGTACGCGTGTCGGACTATGTCGGAGAGCCGCGCCATCCCAAGCCGCCGGAGGAGCCGCTGGTTGCGGTTGAAAGGATCTTCGACCGCGTCATGGCGCGCGCGCCTCTCGCGGCGCTCGGACGGACGCTGAACTAGGCCGATCCTGCAAGCAACGCCTCGCACCGCTCGCGCAGGAGCGCGGTGCGCGGCCACAGGATAGCGATGTCGGTCAGAGTCTTGCCGCCATGCTCATGTGGGATTGATGCGCCGTGCGTCCCCCACAACGCAGCGTAGAACGCGCGCGCCGGATGGTTCTGCTCCAGCACCCAGAGGCCGGTTGCGGCGAAGCCGTCTTGCTCCAGCTGTCTGGCCATTGCGAGCATCAGGCGCGTGCCGATGCGGTTGCGCTTCCCGCGGTTGACGATGTTGATGGCGTAGATTTCCCCGTCGGTTCCGATCTCCTGCAACCGCGGTGGTCCGCAACCCGCGAAGCCGATCAACACGCCGTCGTCGTCGATCGCAACCGCCAGCGCCTGCTTGTTTTTCGCAAAATGGGGGATCCGCTGCCGCCAGGAGGCCGCACTCTCCTCGACCGATTGTCCGTCCAACATCGCGTCCGGCATGATCCCGCGGTAGGTCTCCTGCCACGCCTGAATGTGCACGCGCGCCAAGGGTTCGGCATCGTCGAGTTGCGCCGGTCTGATCAGCATCGCTGGCCCCGCTCGTCGTCAGCTTCTATATAGCATCTGTCCGATCAGAAAGGTTCGCCCCCGTGCCCCAGCCACAGGAACGCCGTATCGTCCGCGTGACGCGTGGTCTGCCGGCCGAGGACGGCGCCGGCGTGAAGCTCCAGCGCCTGATCGGAACGCCCGAAATTCCGGACATCGATCCGATCCTGATGCTCGACAATTTCGGTTCCGACGATCCGAAGGCCTATATCGCGGGCTTCCCGCCGCATCCGCATCGCGGCTTCGAGACCGTGTCCTACATGATCCAGGGCAGTTTGAAGCATAAGGACAACAAAGGCGGCGAGGGGCTCATCACCGACGGCGGCGTGCAGTGGATGACGGCCGGCCGCGGCGTGGTGCACTCGGAGATGCCGGCGCAGACGAGCGGTCTCATGTTCGGCTTCCAGCTGTGGCTGAACCTGCCCGCGCAGGAAAAGATGCGCGCACCGTGGTACCGCGACATTCCTTCAAGTGAGATTCCAAACATCGCCGTGGGCGAGGGCGCGACGGCAAAGCTGATCGCCGGATCCTGGAACGGCACGAGTGGGCCTGGACCCGAGCGGCCGACCGAGCCCTTCATCGCGGATGTCGCGGTTGGCGCCGGCGCCACCGTCGCCATTCCGGTTCCCGACGGTCATGCGGGCTTCGCGCTTGTGTTCCAAGGTTCCGCGAGGCTTGGACCGGCCGCGATGCCGCGCGAGTTGGTCAAGGGCGATCTCGGCGTCGTCTCGAACGACGGCGCGTTACGTGCGGCAGCGGGCGCCGACGGCGCGCGCGTGCTCGTCATCGCGGGCAAGCCGCTTCGCGAACCGATCGCGAAGTACGGCCCCTTCGTCATGAACACGCAGGACGAACTGCGCCAGGCGCTCGCCGACTACCAGCGCGGCGCGTTCTAGGCCGACTTTGCGAGCGTCGGACCGCCGAACGACCAGAACTTCCACCACGGCCGCTTGACGACCTTGGCGATCGGCATGGTCTTGGCGAGTTCCGCCTTCTTCGCGCCCAGCGACACGGCGAATTTCTCCGGCAGGTAGCCGACCACGGCGGCGACGCCGGTCATTTGGGAGAATTCGACGTGGTTCAGGTCTTTGCCCATGTCGGTGTCGACGTGGGCCAGCATGTTGCGCCATTGCTTGACGTTGTCGCCATCCATCGTGGCGACGAGGTCGCGCAGCATCTTCTCCGACCCCGGATAGGACACGAACATGTCGAGGTCGGTGACGACCGCCTGCACGTAGGGTTGATTGCAGGCGGCGATTGCGGCTTCAAGGCCGTGAAGTTGCGGCTCCAGGTGACGGGGCAGGACTTTCGCCAGGCGTTCGCGGCGGCGGCGGAGCGTTTCGATCGCCGCTTCGCGCTTCTTGAACAGCGTCGGACAGCGGGTCAGCGTTTCGGGATCGTAGGTGTCGGACTCCGGGGGCTCCTCCACGACCTGAACGTCGTGCGGTTCGAACAGCGCGAGCCAGCCGATCGGTATCCAGTCGCGCGCGTGCGCGATTTCGTTCTCGGTGTTTTCGTGGATGAAGATCGGCCGTTTGTCCGGGCGGCCGATGAGATAGGAGTAGCTCGACATTCGCTAACGCCTCCAACGCGACTCAACTGCAGCTATTGCCGCACATGATTCGCAACCTTGCAACGAAACCGCGGCGTTGCTTTTGTTGGAGTGCGGACGGCTGCTGCGCTGCATCGCATTCGCGACGTCCAGTTTCACGTGAGGCCATAGACCGGCTGTGCGTCAGCAATTTCCGCAGAATCGCGACAAGGGGATGGCGACACGATTGCAGCGATGCCCAACGCGCCCCGTCTCGAAACCTGGCGTGCCAGGCGCGAGCGGGCTTTCGGGCGGAGATTATTTCTTTGAAAGATTGCGTTCGCGAAAGTGAAACGGCGGCAGCCGTGAGGCCGCCGCCGTTTCGAGTCTTTGCGGTGAGCTATTTGCTCATCGCGGGCGCCGGCACCACCTCGACCGGCATGCCGAGGGCGTCGAGCTGCGCCTTGACCACCGACGCGTCCCCGACGACGACCCAGAGCAGGTCGTCGACGTTAAGCTTCGCGCGGCCGGCCGCGTCGACGTCCGAGGCCTTCATCGCTGCATATTTTGCCGGCAGCTGCTCATAATAGTCGTCCGGGCGGCCGAAGTTCAGGATCGTGGTCACGCCACCGAAGACGGCGCCGCCGGTCTCGAAACTTCCGGGCAGGCGACGGACGTTGCCATTGACCGTGCGAACCAGTTCCGCCTCCGTCGTGCCCTTCGGGCCCAGATAAGCGGTCAAGTCGGCGATCAGCTCCTTCATCGAGTCACCCGTGCGGTCGCTTTGCA
>CAZLRW010000096.1:0-2757 GCA_964561925.1 uncultured Flavobacteriaceae bacterium | reverse complement strand
GCGGTCAAGTCGGCGATCAGCTCCTTCATCGAGTCACCCGTGCGGTCGCTTTGCACCGGCGCCGCGATGATGAACGGCACGCTCTCGACGTTGAGGTTGACCTGGCTGCGCACGCCGTAAGACCAGCCCTTCGTCTCGCGCAGGTTCATGTTGATGCGCGAGAGGAAGTTGCCGCCATAGATCTCGTTCGCCGCAAGCAGCGTGACGAGATCGTCGGTGCCCTTGGCGTCCAAGACCTTGCCGGCCAGGATCACGGATTGCGGCGACTTCGGCCGGTCGACCAGGATGATGCGCTTCTTGGCTTTCGGGATCGCGGTGTCGAACGACTTCTTGCCCGCGGCCGCCGAAGGGGCAGCCCAGGCACCGAACGATTTTTCCAGCAATGCCGTGACGTCGGCCAGCGACGTGTCGCCGACGACGACGATGCGCGCCTTCTCGGGCCTCAGCCACGCTTGATGGAACGCGCCGAGATCGCCGGGAGAGACCTTGGCCACGACCGCAGGATCGCCGAGGCCGCTCGGCGGCACGCCGTAAGGGTGCCCCGCCCCGTAGAGCGCGGGAAGAAGCGTTCGCGGTCCGATCGCGTTCGGGTTGTTGAACTCGGCCGAGATGCGCGACAGCTGTTGGGCGCGCAGGCGTTCGACTTCCGATGCCTCGAAGGCCGGATTGCGCACCACGTCCGCCAACAACTCGATCGAGGGCGCAAGGTTCGGCGTCAGCGCGAACATCGTCACCGCCGTCCGGTCGAGCGATGCGGCGGTTTGGATGTTCGAGCCCAAGCGCTCGTTCTCCTCGGCGATCTGGATGCTGTTCCGCGTCGTCGTGCCTTCGGGCATCAGGCTCAGCATCAGCGACTGCGTGCCCAGGGCCGACTTCGGATCGGCCGCATAGCCCGCATCGAAGCTCACCGAGATGATCACATTCGGCACGGCGCTGCGCTTCGCGAAGATGACGGGAATGCCGTTCGAGAGCTTACCGCGCTCGATCGACGGAAAGTCGAGCGGCGCAAGCGAACCGACATCAGGAAGCTTCGAGCGATCGACCGCCGTCGTAAGGCCCATCGGCGCTTCCGCGTTCGGATCGAAATAGTGCGCGGGCGCATGCGTCGGCGCCTTCGCGTCGACCCACCCGCCGAGCGTGCCGCCGTCGAGCGTGCGCTCGCCGGGCTTCACGGTCAGCGAATAGACCGGCCGCGAAAGCCATTTCTTCGCCGCCTTCTGCACGACGGCCGGCGTGAGCGCACCGAGTTGGGCGAGACGCTTTTTGTAGTAGTTCGAGTCGTTCGAGAACAACTCGCCCTGCGCCAGCGCCACCGCCTTGCCGCCGAAGCCGCCGACGGCTTCCATGCCGCGGATGCGTCCCGCAATCGTCGTGACCAGCGAGCGGCTCACTTCGTCCGCCGTCGGGCCGTCGCGCAGGAGTTCCGCGATCACCTCATTCAGGCGTTGTGCGACCTTCGCGGTGTCGACGCCGGGCTTCACGTCGGCCGTCACCTCGAAAATGCTCGCGTGCACGAACTCCTGCAACGACGCCGTGACCGAGACCGCGATCTTCTCCTTGCGCACCAGCGCGTTGTCGAGGCGCGAACTCGCCAGACCGCCGAGGACGGAGGCCGCCACGCTAAGCGCCGCCGAATCCTTGTCGTTCAGGCCAGCCACCACCCAGCTCAGATAAATGCGCGTCGTCGCGACGCGGTCGGTCATCTCGTCGTACTTCGCCGCCTTCAACGTCGTGACAGGCGCGTCGACTGCCTTCACTGCGGGGCCGCGCGGAATGTCGCCGAAGTACTTCTCGACCAGCGTCTTGGCGGTTGCCGTGTCCACGTCGCCCGCGAGCACGAGCACGGCGTTATTCGGGCCGTAGTTGTCGCGGAACCACTTTCTGACGTCGTCGAGGCTCGCCGCATCAAGGTCGGCCATCGAACCGATCGTCGAGTGGTGATAGGGGTGCCCTTCCGGGAAGAGGTTCTCGAACTGCAGATACTCGACGAGGCCATAAGGCTGATTGTCGCCCTGGCGCTTCTCGTTCTGGACGACGCCGCGCTGGTTATCGAGTTTCTCTTGCGTCACCGCGCCGAGCAGATGGCCCATGCGGTCGCTCTCGAGGAAGAGCGCGCGTTCCAGCGCGCCGGTCGGCACGGTCTGGAAATAGTTCGTGCGGTCGAGCCACGTCGTGCCGTTGAAGTCCGTGGCGCCGACTTGCTGCAGCGGTTCGAAATAATCGCCAGGTGCGTTCTCAGAACCGTTGAACATCAAATGCTCGAACAGGTGCGCAAACCCGGTTTTGCCCTTCGGTTCGTGCTTCGAACCGACGCCGTACCAGATCGAGACGGCGACGACCGGCGACTTACGGTCCGTGTGAACGATCACGCGCAGGCCGTTCGCCAGCGTGAACTTCTCGTGCGGAATGTCGACCCGTTTCGCCAAATCCGAAGCAGGCGCCGGGGCGGCGACGGCGGCAAACGGCGTTGCAATCAACGCCAGACAGGCAAGCGCAATCCTGAACATGGAATCCCGACCTCTGATAAGCGGCGCGGACCATACCAGTGCGCACGAAAGATCCAGCCAGAAATCTTCGTGAACGGGATTCGCCCGAGAGGCGAGCGCCAGTCGCACGATACCTACTTGAGAGGAAAGGAACTCACCTTTGTGATACTGTACGGCTCATGATCGATCTCGTCGCCGTCGACCGCGCCTATCGCCACATTCCGAAGTTCGCCTTGCCCGCGCCGTTGCTGCGCGTGGGAGCATCCCGCCT
>CAZLRW010000095.1:10931-14402 GCA_964561925.1 uncultured Flavobacteriaceae bacterium | reverse complement strand
AGACGCACAATTATCACTGGAACGTCACGGGGCCGCAGTTCAACGACCTGCACGCCATGTTCATGGTTCAGTACACGGAGCTTTGGAACGCCGTCGACCTGATCGCGGAACGCATCCGTTCGCTGGGCCACTTCGCGCCGGGATCCTACAGGGCGTTCTCGGACCTCTCGTCGATCAAAGAGGAAGAAGGCGTGCCGCCGGCGGCGAAGATGCTCGAGAACCTCCTCGCCGGCCACGAAACGGTCGCGCGGACCTGCCGCGAGACGTTCCCGGCCGCCGAGAAGTCAGGCGATCAGCCGACGATGGACCTCCTCACGCAACGCATGCAGGTGCACGAGAAGACCGCATGGATGCTGCGGAGCATTCTCGGGCGCTAGGCCGCGCCGCCCGGCCTTAAGTTGCGCGGGGAGACAGCAACGGACGCCGCATGCCGCATTTTGACATTGCAGTCGTGGGCCTCGGCGCGGTGGGCGGGGCGGCGTTGCTTGCCGGGGCGCGGGCGGGCGCGAAGATCGTCGGCATCGACCGGTTCGCGCCGCCACACACTTTCGGTTCGACGCACGGCGAGACCCGCATCGTGCGTGCGGCGATCGGCGAAGGAGAGGCCTATACGCCCTTTGCGCGGCGCTCGTTTGAACTCTGGGATCGCCTGAGTGCGGAGACCGGCGAGAAGCTCGTCACCCGGTGCGGTTTGCTAGTGCTGGGCGGCGTGCTCCCACATGCGATGCATGTGCCGGCCGGGTTCTTGGAGACGACAATCGGCGCTGCGCGCTCGCATCGCATTGCGCACGAGGTTCTGCACGCAGCCGAGGTTCGATCGCGCTTTCCTGCCTACGAACGCTTCGAAGGCGAGCGCGCCTACTTCGAGCCGGGCGCCGGCTATGCGGATCCGGAGCGGGTTGTCGCCGCACAGCTGAAACGTGCGCTGGAGCTAGGCGCCGAGGCGCGGCTGAACGCGGCGGTGACGTCGATTGCAAGGGACGGCGATGGTGTGGTCTTGCGCACGACCGGGGAGGCGATAACTGCCGCGCATGTTGTGTTGGCGGCGGGTGCGTGGATGCCGGGCTTCTTGTCGGCGGATCATGCCCGCAAGCTCACCGTCACCCGGCAGACGCTGCACTGGTTCGCGCCGCCTGCCGATTCATCCGCCTACGAGCCAGAGCGTATGCCCGTCTTTATCTGGAACGACCTCTATGGTTTTCCGGTCGCCTCGCCCGGCGGCGGGGTGAAGGTCGCGACCGAGTCTCTGCAGGCGCGCGTCGACCCGGATCATAGTGCACGAGATGTGACGCGCGAGGATGTCGGCATCGTCTTGCCGCGGGTGCGCTCGGCGTTTCCCGCGCTGGGTGCGCATTTGCGGGGCGCATCCTGTCTCTACACGTCTACATCCGACTTCAACTTCTGGGTCGGGCCGCATCCGGAGATTGAGCACGTCACTGTTGTGTCCGCGTGCTCCGGGCACGGGTTCAAGCATGCGGCGGCGGTGGGTGAAGCCGTCATTGCAGACGCCATGTCGTTGCAGGGGCTTCCCATTCCATCGGCATGGCGCTCTCCACGGGCGGTATAGCGACGCGAGATCGAATGCCCGCACCACGCCCCGTTGCAAGGCTTTGCCGCGACCGCCCGTTAGACTGAGCCATCCGTTGATTCGTAGGAGTTGCGACATGAGCCTGCGCCGCCGCGTCGAGGAAGCGTTGATGGCTCAGTTCCTCGCGAACGAGCGCATGCTGACCGACGCCAGCGCCGGCGAGCCCGATCCCGCGCTGATGGAGAAATACCAAGCCTATCGCGCGTACTTGAAACCGATCGTCGCCGAGATCGTCGTGGATCGGGAGACTGCGCCCGGAAGCGATTGAACGGTCAGCCGATGCGCGTGACTTCGACTTTGACGACCGGCTTCTTGCCCCAGGCGTCCTGAATCTCCCGGCGGACGGCGCGGCGGACTTCTTCGATAGCGCGCTTTTCGTCGTCGAAGCGGCGGCCGAGACGATCTTGGGCGTCGCCCGCAGCTTGGCGTGCGGCTTCGACGATGTCTTCCGGAATGCCGGCGCAGATGACGACGGGGTCGGTCGCCGGGCGATCGCGCTGATCGAGCACGATCGTGACGGCCACATAGCCTGCATAGGCGAGCGAGCGGCGCTCTTTGATCGCGGTATCGTCGCGGCCGGTCAGCACGCTGCCGTCGAGATGCAGGCGGCCGTGCGGGGCCTCATCGAAGATCGTGGGCTCACCCGGCGCCAGGCGCACCATCGAACCGTTCGGCGCGTGAAGTGCGGACGGAATTTGCAGGCTCTTGGCGAGGCGCACGTGCTCCATCAAGTGGCGCTCTTCGCCATGCACCGGGACGGCGATTTGTGGCCTCAGCCAACTGTACATATCGGCCAGTTCGTCGCGCGCGGGATGGCCGGACACGTGCACGTCGTGATCCTCGGCCGAGATCACCTCGACGCCGCGCATTGCGAAATCGTTTTGCAACTGATGAATGAGGCGCTCGTTGCCCGGGATGACGCGCGAGGAGAAGATCACCGTGTCGCCGGGGCTGAGCTGCACATGCGGATGCTCGCCGGTCGCAATGCGCGAGAGCGCTGCGCGCGCTTCGCCTTGGCTGCCCGTGCAGAGATAGAGCACCTTGTGCGGCGGCAGATCGGCGGCGCTTTCCTCGTCGATCAACGAAGGGATGTCCTTCAGGTAACCCGTCTCGATCGCGGCACGCGAAATCTTGTGCATCGAGCGGCCGACGAGCGCCACGTGTCGCCCCGCCTTGGCGCCGGCCTTGATCACCGACTGCATCCGCGCGACGTTCGAGGCGAAGGCGGTGACGGCTACCCTGCCCTTGCACATCGCGATGACGGCCTCGAGGCTTGCCGCCACATCCGACTCCGAGCCCGAACGTCCGGGCACGAACACGTTCGTCGAGTCGCAGATCGTGGCGAGCACGCCCTCTTCGCCGATGCGGCGGAGCGCGTCGATGTCGGTCTTGCGCCCGACCATCGGGCTCGGATCGATCTTCCAGTCGCCGGTGTGCAGCACGGTTCCGAGCGGCGTGCGGATCGCGATGCAGTTCGGTTCGGGGATCGAATGCGTGATGTCGATGAACTCAAGCTCGAACGGCCCGAGCTTCAGCTCACCGCCGAGCGGGATGATATGCAGCGGCACATCGTCGAGGATGCCTTCCTCTTCGAGTTTGCTCCGCACGAGGGCGGCCGTGAACGGCGTCGCGTAGACCGGCACCTTAAGCCGCGGCCACAAATGGCCGACGGCGCCGATGTGGTCTTCGTGCGCGTGGGTCAGCACGATGCCGAGCAGGTTGCGCTTGTGCTCTTCGATGAAGCCCGGATCCGGCATGATGACGTCGACGCCCGGCGTGTCGTCGCCGCCGAACATCACGCCGAGGTCGATCATGATCCACTGGCGCTTCGCCTCCGGGCCATAGCCGTAGAGGTTCAGGTTCATGCCGATCTCGCCCGCGCC
>CAZLRW010000095.1:0-10831 GCA_964561925.1 uncultured Flavobacteriaceae bacterium | reverse complement strand
CCGCAATCGTGCGGTTGCGTTCGTAGATGTAGTGCAGGCCGCGGATCGTGATGTCGTGATCGACGTGCTCTATCACCTGCGTCGAATGACGGAAGAGGTGGGCGAGGCCTCCGGTGCCGATCACCTTCATTGGTTTGCCGTATTCGGCCTTGATGCGCTTTGTCAGCCCTTCGATGAGGCCGATGTAGCCCCAAAAGATGCCTGACTGCATCGCGGGCACAGTGTCTTTGCCGATGATCATTTGCGGTCGTTCGATCGCGATGCGCGGTAGCTGGGCGGCCGCGAGATGCAACGCCTCCATCGATAGGTTCACACCCGGCGCGATGATGCCGCCTTCATAACTGCCTTGCGAACCGACGATGTCGAACGTCGTCGCCGTGCCGAAGTCGATCAGGATCAAATCGCCGCCGTAATCCTTGAATCCGGCGACGGCGTTGACGACACGGTCGGCGCCGACGGCGCGCGGTCGATCGGTGTTGATCTTGATGCCGAGATCGACTTCCGGGTCACCGATGACGAGCGCAGTGCGTTTGAAATACTTCGCGCAGAGGCGGCGCAGATTGAACACCGCCTGGGGCACAACGCTTGCGATGATCGCGGCTTCGATGTCGCCCGGGCCGATGCCTTCGAGCTGCATCAATTGCGTCAGCCACACGTAGTATTCGTCGGCGGTGCGGCTGTCCTTCGTCGAGGCGCGGAACTGGGCGCGGATCGTCTTGCCGTCGTGGACGGCGAAGACGATGTTCGTGTTGCCCGCGTCGATCGCGAGAAGCATTCGTTCCTCCTCAGGCGGCAGCGAAGAAGACTTCGCCGGCCGTGATCGCCCGCCGGGCGCCGGACGGCAGAAGCAGGCTCAAGGCGCCGTCGGGCATCAGCGTTTCGAAGCGGCCGGTCAGCGTTTCGCCTGGCAGCCGGACCTCGATGTCTTGGCCCAATCCCGCGGCGACGTCGAGCCAGGCCTCCCTGATCGCCGCGAAGCCGCTGACACGCCACGCACGAAACCGTGTTTCCCACGCCTCCGCAAGCGCGGCCAGCGCTTCGGTCGATGTGGGCGCCGCCCCGTGCGCGCCGGTGAACGTCGCAGGATAGGCCGTTCCCTCCGGCGCATGGGTAAGGTTGACGCCGATCCCGACGGCAAGCCAGGGCAGTACGCCCACGCCGGCTTCGCTGCCGGACTCGAGAAGAATGCCCGCCGCCTTTTTGCCGTCGATGAGAACGTCGTTCGGCCACTTCACCCTGACCGCTCCGCGCGGCACATAAGTAACGAGCATGTCGTGGACGGCGAGCGCCGCGACGAAAGAAAGCCCCGCCGCTTCGGGAGCCGGGACGCCCGGCGCGATGAGCAGGGTCGCCATCAGATTGCCGTCCGCCGACTCCCACACTCTGCCCCGCCGGCCGCGGCCAGCGGTCTGGCGGCGCGCGACGATCCAGATCGGTCCGCGCTCGCCCGCCGCCGCGCGCCGGCGCGCCTCTTCGTTCGTCGAGTCGATCTCGTCGAAGCTTGCAACCGCATAGCCCGAGGGCACGCGCGGTGTCATCGCACGGTCAAGGGAACAAACTCTTCGCCGCCGCTTGTGCCGCCTCGACGAGCGGCGCCGGCACGACGACGAAGAAGATGACGAAGGCGCTGGAACCTGCAAGCAGCGCCGCGTTGACGTTGCCCAGCGGCTTTTCAAAAGGCGCCGCCGGCTTGTCGAAGAACATCACCTTGATGACCCGCAGATAGTAGTAGGCGCCGACGACGCTCGTAACAAAACCCACGATGGCCAGAATGTAGAGCTCAGACTCGATCGCCGCCAGGAACACGAACCACTTGCCCCAAAAGCCGGCGAGCGGCGGGATGCCGATCAGGCTGAACATCAGGATCGCAAGCAAGTACGCCGTCGTCGGATCGCGATGCGAAAGGCCCGCGAGGTCCTCCACGTTCTCCACCGCCTTGCCGTCGCGGCGCATCAACAGGATGCAGACGAACGTGCCCACGGTCATCGCGAGGTAGATCGACAGATAGATCAGCACGCCGCTGACCCCGGCCTCGCTGCCCGCGGCGAAGCCGATCAACGCATAGCCCATGTGACCGATCGACGAATAGGCCATCAGACGCTTGATGTTCGACTGCCCGATCGCGGCCAGCGCGCCCAAGATCATCGAAGCGACCGAAATCGGCGCCACGATCTGGAACCAGTCGCTCTCCGCGCCAGCGAACGGCACGAACACGACGCGCAGGAACAGCGCCATCGCCGCGATCTTCGGCGCCGCCGCGAAGAAGGCAGTGACCGGCGTCGGCGAGCCTTCGTAGACGTCGGGCGTCCACATATGGAACGGCACGGCCGAGACCTTGAACGCGAGACCCGCCAGCACGAAGACGAGTCCGATTTTGACGCCGATCCCTACGCCGTCGTTCGCGATCACCTGCGCGATGCCGTCGAACGTTGTCGTGCCGGTAAAGCCGTAGATCAAGCTCGCCCCATAGAGCAGCATGCCGGACGAAAGCGCGCCCAGGACGAAGTACTTCAGCCCCGCTTCGGTCGACCTGGCGTTGTCGCGCGCGAACGACGCCAGCACATAGAGCGCCAAGCTCTGCAGTTCGAGCCCGATATAGAGCACGATGAGATCGTTCGCCGAGATCATCGTCATCATGCCGAGCGTCGCCAGGACGACGAGCAGCGGAAACTCGAAGCGCGTGAGCTTTTCGTCCCGCAGATAGTCGATCGACATCAGGATCGCGATCGCGGACCCGGCAAGCACCAGAATTTTCATGAACCGCGCGAACGGATCCACGACGACGGTCGCGTTCACGAGCTTACCGTCGACGAGGCGGCCGAACGCCTCGACCGTGCCCTCCGACGACGTCGCGACCAAGACGGCGGTGGCGACAAGCAACAGCACCGAACCCCACGTCACGAGCGCGGTCTGGCGTTCCGCGAAGGCGCCGACCAGCAACAGCGCCATCGCGCCGCACGCGAGAACGATCTCGGGCAGCGTCGCCGCGACGTCGGCGTAGAATTGGGTGAGTTCGGCGCCGGTCATTTCGGGGGCTCCGCGGCCGCCTCGGCCGTCTTCAGCTTGCCTTCCATGTTCTCGAGCGTGGCCGTCACCGCCGTGCCCGTCATCTCGAAGATCGGTTTCGGATAGAACCCGAAGAACAACGTGGCCGCCACGAGGGGCACGAGCACCACGACCTCGCGCAGGTTCATATCCTCGATATCGGCGAGCGACTTCTTCTCAAGTTCCCCGAACACCACGCGCCAGTAAAGCCAAAGCGCGTAGCCTGCGCTCAAGATCACGCCCGTCGTCGCGAGCAGCGCAACCGTCGTGTTCGCCTTGAAGGCGCCGACCAACGCCAAGAATTCGCCGACGAATCCGCTCGTGCCCGGCAAACCCACGTTCGCCATCGTGAAGACCATGAACACCGCCGCGTAAATCGGCATGCGGTTGACGAGCCCGCCGTAAGCCTTGATCTCGCGTGTGTGCATGCGGTCGTAGATCACGCCGACGCAAAGGAACAGCGCGGCTGAGACGAAACCGTGGCTGATCATCTGCACGACCGCGCCGTCGACGCCCTGCCGGTTCAGCGAAAAGAGCCCGAGCGTGACAAAGCCCATATGCGCGACCGACGAGTAGGCGATCAGCTTTTTGATGTCTTCCTGCATCAGCGCGACGAGCGAGGTGTAGACGATCGCGACGACGCTGAGACCGAACATCATGGGCGCGAACAACACCGAGGCATCCGGGAACATCGGCAGCGAGAAGCGCAGGAAGCCGTACCCGCCCATCTTCAAGAGAATGCCGGCGAGGATGACCGAGCCGGCGGTCGGCGCCTCGACGTGCGCATCGGGCAGCCATGTGTGCACCGGCCACATCGGCAGCTTCACCGCGAACGAAGCGAGGAACGCCAGGAAGAGGAGGTTCTGCATGTCCTTCGGAAAATCGTACGCCAGCAGCGCCACGATGTCCGTCGTTCCCGCGGTCACGTACATCGCCATCACCGCGACGAGCATGAGGACCGAGCCCAACAGCGTGTAGAGGAAGAACTTGAACGACGCGTAGACGCGCCGCGCGCCCCCCCAGATGCCGATGATCAAGAACATCGGAATCAAGCCGGCCTCGAAGAACAGATAGAAGAGCACGATGTCGAGCGAGACGAACACGCCGATCATCAGCGTCTCGAGCACCAGGAACGCGATCATGTACTCCTTGACCCGCGTCTCGATCGAGGTCCAGCTGGCCAGGATGCACAGCGGCATCAAGAACGCGGTCAGGATGACGAACGGCAGCGAGATGCCGTCGACGCCGAGATGGTAACGGATCGTGCCGCCGAGCCAGGCGTAGTTTTCGACAAATTGGAAGTCCGCGCGGCTGGGATCGAAGTCGACCCAGGCCCACAGCGACAAGCCGAACGTCGCAAGCGTCACGTAAAGCGAAACCTGACGCGCAAGCTGATCGCCGCCCCGGCCTTCGCGCGCGAGCAGAAGGATGATCGCGACGCCGAGCAGAGGAAAAAACGTGATCGTAGAGAGAAGGCCGGTCATTTGCCGCCCTCCACCATGAACCACGTTGCCAGCAACGCGACCCCAATCAGCATCGCGAACGCGTAGTGATAGACATAGCCGCTCTGCAGGCGCACGACCTGGCGCGTCCAGTCCACGATCCCCGCCGACACGCCATCCGGACCGAACCCGTCGATGAACTTGCCGTCACCGGTCTTCCATAGGAAGTAGCCGATGCGCTTGGCCGGACGAACGAAGAGGAAGTCGTAAAGCTCGTCGAAGTACCACTTGTTGTAGAGGAACAGATAAAGCGGCCCCCGGCGCGCCGCCATCTTCGCCGGCCAATCCGGATGATCGATGTAGAAGAACCATGCCACGGCGAAGCCCAACAGCATCGCGATCGCGGGCGAGAAGAACACCCAAGCGGGCACGTGGTGGCGCCCTTCGAGCGCGGTGTGCGCCTCGAGGTTGACGATGGCGCCGCCCCAGAAATGCGCCTGATGGTGGCCGATGAAGTCCTCGTAGAAGAACCAGCCCGCGAACAACGCGCCGGCGGCCAAGATCACGAGCGGCACCAGCATGACGGGCGGCGAGTCGTGGATATGCTCGAGAACGTGCGGGTCACCGCGATAGCGCCCGTGGAACGTCATGAAGGCAAGGCGCCAGGAATAGAACGAGGTCATCGCGGCCGCGATCACGCCCATGAAAAATGCAAAAGTGCCGACGCCGGAATGCGCCGCGAACGCGCTCTCGATGATCGCGTCTTTCGACCAGAAGCCCGACATGAACGGAAAACCGGTGAGCGCCAGTGTCCCGATCGTCATCAGAACATAAGTGAAGGGGATCATCTTCCTGATCCCGCCCATGCGGCGCATATCCTGCTCGCCGTCGAGCGCGTGGATGACGGAGCCTGCGCCCAAGAACAGCAGCGCCTTGAAGAACGCGTGCGTAAAGAGGTGGAACATCGCCGCCTGATAGGCGCCGACGCCGGCCGCGAAAAACATGTAGCCGAGCTGCGAGCAGGTCGAATAGGCGACGACGCGCTTGATGTCGTTCTGGAAGAGCCCGACGGTCGCGGCGAAGAACGCTGTCGTGGCGCCGACGATCGTCACGACCTCAAGCGCCACGGGCGCCAGTTCGAACATCGGCGAACAGCGGACCACGAGGAAGACCCCTGCCGTCACCATCGTCGCCGCGTGAATGAGCGCCGAGACCGGCGTCGGCCCCTCCATCGCGTCGGGCAGCCAGGTGTGCAGCAGGAACTGCGCCGACTTGCCCATCGCGCCCATGAAGAGCAGAAGGCAGATCGTCGTCATGATGTCGAGCTGAAAGCCCGCGAACTCGAACGTCTTGCCGGCCTGGCCCTTCGCGGTCTCGAACACCGTGTCGAAGTCGAGCGAGCCGAACACGAAGAAGACGGCGAAGATGCCGAGCGCGAAGCCGAAGTCGCCCACGCGGTTGACGACGAAGGCCTTGATCGCCGCCGCGTTCGCCGACGGCTTCTTGTACCAAAACCCGATGAGGAGATACGAGGCGAGACCGACCCCCTCCCAACCGAAGAACAGCTGCACGAAGTTGTTCGACGTCACGAGCGCGAGCATCGCGAACGTGAACAGCGAAAGATAGGCGAAGAACCGCGGCCGGTGCGGATCGTCGTGCATGTACCCGATCGAATAGACGT
The DNA here is from genome assembly GCA_964561925.1 of uncultured Flavobacteriaceae bacterium. Taxonomy (GTDB): domain Bacteria; phylum Pseudomonadota; class Alphaproteobacteria; order Micropepsales; family Micropepsaceae; genus SZUA-430. The sequence goes on along the minus strand of CAZLRW010000095.1, from coordinate 4,663 downwards.
GCACGAGCGAGGAGACGCCCGTCACGACGACCAGCATCACGGCCGTCAGCGCGTCCACACGGATCGACCAGTCCACTTGCAGCGGCCCGGAATCCAGGAAGCGGAACAGTTCGACGATCTTCGGTTCGTGAAGGTTCGGCAGCTCCCCGAAAAAGACCCAGAGCGACAGCAGGGCCGAGACGATCAGAAACCCGGTCGCCGTGTACTCGGCGAAGTGCTCGCCCAGGCGCTTGCCGAACGCACCGGCCAGGATCGCGCCGAACAGAGGAAGCAGCAGGATGGCTTGGTAGATCATAGTGCCGCCCTAGCCCTTCATGATGTTGACGTCCTCAACCGCGATCGTGCCGCGGTTGCGGAAGTAGACGACGAGGATGGCAAGACCGATCGCGGCCTCAGCCGCCGCGACGGTGAGCACCAACAGCGCGAAAACTTGGCCTGTCAGGTCGCCGAGGAAGGAAGAGAATGCGACGAGATTGATGTTGACCGCGAGCAGGATGAGCTCGATCGACATCAGAATGATGATGATGTTCTTGCGGTTCAGGAAGATGCCGAAGATGCCGATCGTGAACAGCGTCGCGGCAACCGTCAGGTAATGTCCGAGCCCGATTTCAACCATCAGAGACCCTCCCCCGGGCGGACTTTGCGCAACTCGACGGCCTCTTCGCGGCGCCGCCCGACCTGGGTCGACACGTTCTGACGCTTGACGCCCTCGCGGTGGCGTAGCGTGAGGACGATCGCGCCGATCATCGCGACCAGCAGAATCATGCCGGCGCCTTGAAAGACGTGGATGTAGCTTGTGTAAAGAATACGCCCCAGCGCCTCGGTGTTCGTGACGCCCTCGGGCGTCGGATGCGCCGCGACGCTTGCCGCCCCCGGCGCCACCGCCCAGGCACTGCCGAGGATCACGAGCTCGGCAAGCAGCACGATGCCGATCGTGAGCCCGATCGGGACGTAATTCAGGAAGCCTTGTCTCAGCTCGACGAAGTCGATGTCGAGCATCATGACGACAAAGAGGAACAACACCGCAACGGCGCCGACATAGACCACGACCAAAACCATCGCCAGGAACTCCGCGCCCAGCAGAACGAAGAGGGCGGCGGCGTTGAAGAAGGCGAGGATCAGGAACAGGACCGAGTGCACGGGATTGCGCGCGCTCACGACCATCAGGGCGGCCGCGATGAGCACGCCGGAGAAGAGATAGAAGGCGATCGTCGCCAGAAGCACGTCCGTGTTCCTTCAACTTCGTGTCGCGAGCCCCGGACGGGGCTCGCCAGATGATGCCGCCCGCTTAACGGTAGGGGGCGTCCAATTCCAAGTTCTTGGCGATCTCGCGTTCCCACCGGTCGCCGTTCGCGAGCAGCTTTGCCTTGTCGTAAAGCAGCTCCTCGCGGGTTTCGGTGGCGAACTCGAAGTTCGGCCCTTCGACGATCGCATCCACGGGACAGGCTTCTTGGCAGAAGCCGCAGTAGATGCACTTGACCATGTCGATGTCGTAGCGCGTCGTGCGGCGCGAGCCGTCGTCGCGCGGTTCGGCTTCGATCGTGATCGCCTGCGCCGGGCAAATCGCCTCGCACAGTTTACAGGCGATGCAGCGTTCCTCGCCGTTCGGATAGCGGCGCAGCGCGTGCTCGCCGCGGAAGCGCGGCGACAGCGCGCCCTTCTCGAACGGGTAGTTCAGCGTCTTCTTCGGACGGAACAGGTACTTCATGGCGAGCCAAAAGCCCGACAGGAAGTCGACCATGAAGAATGTGCGGATAAACTGGGTCATGGCAGCTTGTCGAAGGCGAGCAGATAGCCCGCAGTGAGCACGACCCAGAAGAGCGACAGCGGCAAGAAGAACTTCCAACCGATGCGCATCAGCTGATCGTAGCGGTAACGCGGCACGATCGCCTTCGTCATCGCGAACAGGAAGAAGATCACCCAGATTTTCAGGATGAACCAGATCACGCCGGGCACCCAGGTGAACGGCGCAACCTCAATCGGCGGGTGCCAGCCACCGAGGAACAGGATCGTCATCATCGCGCACATGAGGACGATGGCGACGTATTCGGAGAGCATGAAAAGCAGATACGGCGTTGAGGAATACTCGACCATGAAGCCTGCGACGAGCTCGGACTCGGCCTCCGGCAGATCGAACGGCGGGCGGTTGGTTTCGGCCAAGGCCGAAATGAAGAAGACAACCGCCATCGGCAGCAAGTGGCTGAACAGGTACCAGTTGTGGATGCCGCCGTCCTGCGCCATCACGATCTTCGACAGGTTGAGCGAACCCGCGGTCAGAAGCACGGTGATGATGACGAAGCCGATGGAGACTTCGTAGGAGACCATCTGCGCGGCCGAACGGAGACTGCCCAAGAACGGGTACTTCGAGTTCGACGCCCAGCCGCCCATGATGATGCCGTACACGCCGAGCGAGGATATGGCGAAGATGTAGAGGATGCCGACGTTGATGTCGGCGAAGACCCAGTGCTGATCCACCGGCACCACGACCCAGGCGCCCAGCGCCAACGTGGTCGTCACCAGCGGTGCGAGCAGGAACACCACTTTGTTCGCGCCGGCAGGGATGACCACCTCTTTGAAGACGAACTTGAAGAGGTCCGCGAACGACTGCAGCAAGCCGTAAGGACCCACGACATTCGGGCCGCGCCGCATCTGCACCGCCGCCCAAACCTTGCGGTCGAACAGCAGGATGAAGGCGATCATCACGAGCAGCACGACGATGAAAAGCAGCATCAGCGCAACGAGGCCGACGACGTCGAGCCACCAGGCGTTCGGCCAGTAGAAGTCGAGCCAAGCTTCGTTGATCGCGTTCAAGAAGTTCATCGCGCTACTCCGCCGCAGCGCTGACGCGCGGTTTGACGAAGAGCGTGCTGCACTCGGCCATCACGTGGCTTGCGCGCGCGATCGGGTTCGTCTGGTAGAAGTCCTTGACCGGGTATTCGAACGGCGACTTCGCGATCGTGCCGGCGGCGCCGATGTTCGTCCAAATCGCAGCGTCAGCTCCAGCGTGCGCCGGTGCGCGGTCGGCTTCGGCGAAGTGCGGCGCGTCTTTCAGCATCGCCTGGCGCAGCGCGCCAAGGTCGTCGTAGGGTAGGCGCTTGCCCACCACGTCGCTGAGCGCGCGCAGGATCGCCCAATCCTCGCGCGCATCGCCCGGCGGGAACGTTGCGCGACGGGCGAGCTGCACGCGGCCCTCAGTGTTGACGTAGGTGCCGTTCTGTTCGGTGTAGGCCGCGCCCGGCAGGATCACGTCCGCCCGGTGCGCGCCCGCATCACCATGCGTGCCTTGATAGACGACAAACGCTTTGCCGAGCTTCTTCGTATCGATCTCGTCGGCGCCGAGCAGGTAGACGAAATCGATGTCGCCGCGCGAGGCGGCCTCCAGAATCGCGATCGTGTCCTTGCCACCCTTTTGCGGCAGGAAGCCGAGGTCGAGCGCGCCCACGCGTGCGGCAGCCGTGTGCAGCACGTTGAAGCCGTTCCACCCGCCCTCGCCCGCCGGCCCGATCATGCCGGTGTTGCGCGCGATCTGTGCGGCAGCGGCGAGGACTGCTGCGCCATCGGGCCGAGCGAGCGCGCCTTGGCCCACGATCAACATCGGATGTTTCGCGTTCTTCAGCACGTCGAACGCGCGGTGCTTGCCCGCCGCGATGTCGACAAGGTCTGCCGGGTTGTTGTCGAGATCCTGTACCTGATAGGTCAGATCGAAATGCGGCCCGATGCGCATGATCTTCAGGTCATTGCGCAGCCAGGCCTTGCGAATGCGCGCGTTGACGAGCGGCGCCTCCCAACGCGGGTTCGTGCCGATGAGAAGCAACGCGTCGGCGTTTTCGATACCGGCAATCGTCGTGTTGAAGAGATAACCTTGGCGGGGCCCGTGACCGATCTTCGCCCCGTCCTGGCGGCAGTCGAGATTGCCGGCCCCGAGCGCGAGCATCAGGTCTTTCAGCGCCTTCACGGGTTCGGCGCTGACGAGATCGCCGGCGAGCGCCGCCATCCGCTCGGGCTTCGTCGCGCGCACGCGATCGGCGATGACGGCAAACGCCTCTTGCCACGAAGCGGGCTGAAGTTTGCCGTTCTTGCGGACATAGGGTGTGTCGAGACGCTGGCGGCGCAGGCCGTCCCACACGAAGCGCGTCTTGTCCGAAATCCACTCTTCGTTGATCTCTTCGTTCACGCGCGGCAGGAAGCGCATGACCTCGCTCCCGCGCGCGTCAACGCGGATCGCGGAACCCACGGCGTCCATCACGTCGACGGATTCCGTCTTCGTGAGTTCCCACGGGCGCGCGTTGAACTTGTAGGGTTTCGACGTCAGCGCGCCCACGGGGCAAAGATCGATCACATTGCCGGAGAGTTCCGACGACACGGCGCGCTCCAGATACGTCGTGATCTCCATATCCTCGCCGCGGCCGGTCGCGCCGATTTCGTCGACGCCCGCAACCTCCGCCGCAAAACGGACGCAGCGCGTGCAGTGGATGCAGCGCGTCATGATCGTATTGACGAGCGGGCCCATGTTCTTGTCGGTGACGGCGCGCTTGTTCTCTTCGAAGCGGTTGAACTTCGCGTGGCCGTAGGCGATCGCCTGATCCTGCAGATCGCACTCGCCGCCCTGGTCGCAGATCGGGCAGTCGAGCGGGTGGTTGATGAGCAGGAACTCCATCACCCC
>CAZLRW010000094.1:4363-14976 GCA_964561925.1 uncultured Flavobacteriaceae bacterium | reverse complement strand
GGGGCGCGTGTCGGCGGCGGGTTTCGGCGCCTTCGCCGCGTCCTCGGGCGTGATGCCCCAGATCTCGATCATCGTGTTGACGCGCTGTTCGAGATAGCGAAGCGCGTTCACGACCTTCGTCATGCGCTGACCGGTCAGGTCCTGGAACGAGCAGGCGACCATCAGGTTCGTCGCGTGGTTCTCGAGTTCGTCGCAAGCCGCGCCGTCGGCGCCCTTGCCGCGCAAGTCGCTTGCGATCGTCTGGATGCCTTCGGCGGCGGTCAGGATCTCGGCCGTCGCGCGTTCGGTCGAACGGACGACGAAGTCGAGTTCCTCGGTCGCCTGGATGATGCGGTTGTTGCCCGAGGTCTCGGGCTTGATCGCGGCGATCTCGCGACGCGTTTGTGCGATCGAGGCCGCCATCGTTTCGAGCTCGCGGCGGAGCACGTCGAGATGGCTCGACGGGATGTTCTGCTGGGCCGAGGCGAGGCGTTCGATCGCGTTCAGCACGCGATCGGTTTCGGCCGCGCGCAGGCGGCGGGCGAATTCGTCGAGGAACGCGCGGCCGCGTTCGGTCTGGCGCACGGCCGATTCCAGCACGTGGAACTCGTCCGCGCCGTCAAATTCATGCGCGAGCATGTTAGTTGGCTTTCTGACCGATGACCGAGTTGATCTTTTGCTGCAGCGTGGCCGCGTTGAACGGCTTGACGATGTAGTTGTCGACGCCCGCCTGCTTCGCCGCGACGACGTTTTCCGTCTTCGATTCGGCGGTGACCATGATGAACGGCGTCTTCTTCAGCTTGTCGTCCGCGCGCACTTGCTTCAGCAGGTCGTAGCCCGTCATCGGCTCCATGTTCCAGTCGGAGATCACGAGGCCGTAGTGCACGGCGCGCAACTTCTGCAGCGCTTCGTTGCCGTCGCCGGCTTCGTCGATTTCGCTGTAGCCGATTTGGGTCAAGAGGTTGCGGATGATGCGACGCATCGTGCTGTAGTCGTCGACGACCAGAACTTTCATTGGTGACACCCCAAATGAGAACGCGGTTTTGGTTGTGGTTTTGCCGGTTTCGGTGCGACACTAACCGAAGCGCCGTTTCGGATTGGTTGATGGCGCTGCGCAGACAAGGGTTATCGCGAGGTAAACGGCGGCATGCACGAGAATGCGCGGCATTTCCAGGCGGCGGCGAAGGCGATGCCGCTGATCGCGATCTTACGCGGGATCACACCGTCGCGCGCCGAGGGTGTCGCGCGGTCTCTGGTTGACGCCGGGTTTCGCATCATCGAAGTGCCGGTCAATCGCGAGGGCGCGTTCGACGCTATTCGGATCATTCGGGCTTCCTCGCCTGCGCAGGTCGTGGTCGGCGCCGGCACGGTGCTGACGCGCGAGGAGGCGCGGGCGGCGGTTGCGGCGGGCGCGCGGCTCTTGGTTGCGCCCAATCTCGACGCTGACGTGATGGATGAGGCGCGCGTGCTCGGCGCCGTCGCGGTGCCCGGCGTGTTGACGCCGACGGAGGCGTTTGCGGCGCGCAAGCTCGGCGCTCATGCGCTGAAACTGTTTCCGGCCGAGGTCGTGGGGCCGCAGGGGTTGAAGGCGCTCAGGGCGGTGCTGCCCGCATCAGACATGCCGATCTATGCCGTGGGCGGCGTTGCGCCCGACACGATGGCGGCGTGGCGGGAAGCGGGCGCCGACGGGTTCGGCATCGGCAGTTCGTTGTTCAAGCCGGATTTCAGCGACAGCGAGGTCGCCGCGAAGGCTTCGGCCTTTGTCGCCGCGTGGCGTCGTGTTGCGGAGAGCAAGACATGAGCATGAAGGGGCGCGAGGTCGTCGTCACCGGCGCGACCGACGGCATCGGCAAGGTGACGGCGCGCGAGCTTGCGAAGATGGGCGCGAATGTGACGCTGATCTCGCGCAATGCGATCAAGGGCGAGCGTGTGGCGAAGGCGTTGCGCGCGAACGCGGGCCACGACGGCGTGCATTTCGTGCAGGCCGATCTCACGACGCTCGCCGGTGTGCGCGGTGCGGCGGAGGCGTTGAAGGGGCGGTTGAAGCGGCTCGACGTGCTCGTCAACAACGCGGGCGCGATCTTTCAGCGGCGCGAGGAAACGGCCGACGGGTTCGAGAAGACGTTCGCGCTCAATCATCTCGCCTATTTCGCGGTGACGCTTCAGCTTCTGGACCTCTTGAAGGCGTCGCCCGCCGCGCGCGTCGTCAACGTCGCGTCGCAGGCACATGCCGGGGCCAAGCTCGACTTCGCCGATTTGCAAAATGCCAAGGCTTATTCGGCGTGGCGCGCTTATGCGCAGTCGAAGCTGGCGAACATCTATTTCACTTACGAGCTTGCCAGGAGGCTTCAAGACACGAGCGTCACGGCGAACTGCCTGCATCCGGGTTTTGTCGCGTCGCGCTTCGGCGACGAGACGAAGGGGTTGTTCCGCATGCTGTTCGGGTTCGTGAAGTCGGTGGGTGCGATCTCGGAGGAGGACGGCGCGAAAACCAGCGTCTATCTCGCGAGTTCCGCCGATGTCGCGAAGAAAACCGGGATCTATTTCGACCGCTGCAAAGAGGCGCGCTCGTCGGCCGTCTCGTACGACGGGAACGCCGCGCGGGAGTTGTGGCGGGTGAGCGAGACGCTCACCGGCGCTACCCTTCGAACAGGCTGAAGCCGCCCTTGCCGGAGATGCCGCGAACCAGAAGATAGGTCAGAAGGCCGATCGGGCCGACGAGCAACGTCAGGATCAGGCAGGGCACGAGCAAGAAGTGATTGAGTCCAATGCGCTGCGCATCGCGCGCCTGCCACGCGCCGACAAAGAGATCGAAGACGATGTAGTGGGCCCAGCCGGCGACGACCGCTTCCTTCGTCGAGAACAGCTTCATCAGCGCGTCGAGCGTGGCGAAGCCCGCGCCTTCCGGCACGTCGGGTGTACCCCACAGTGCGGTCGCCAGCAGCCAGGCATAGGTCACGCCGAGCGCGATCGGGATCGCAACCGAATGCACGAGCGCGTCGGTCAGCTTCAACGTCGGCAGGACGACGAGCAGCGCCCAGAACGGCAGCACGCCGTAATTCAGCAGCAGATACATCGTATCCGGCGTGATGCGAGCGACTTCGGACATGTGTGGCCCCCTTCGCGATCGAGACGGGCGGCCATCATAGCGCCGGGCTGCGGCCTTGCGCAAAAGGCGACAGGTTAATGGTTTAACCGAAGCGGCGCCTCAGCCAGCTCACGATCACGCGGTTCAGTTCGTCCGGCTTTTCGGCTTGGGTCCAGTGGCCGCAATCCTTGATCAGGTGCTTTTCGAGATCGGGGCAGTAGGCCTCCATCCCGTCGGCGAGCGAGGGGCGCAGAACGATGTCGTTCTCGGCCATGACCATGAGGCAGGGAACGTCGACCTTCTGCGCGACGCCTTCGGTCGTCTGCCAATTGCGCGTGAAGTTGCGGTACCAATTGATGCCACCGGTGAAGCCGGTGCGCTCGAAGGCGCGGGTGTAGTGCGCGAGTTCTTCGTCCGTGAGCAAGACCTTGCCGGGCCAAAGCGCTTCGTCGGCGGCGAGCGCGTGCACCAAAGCGAGGTTGCGCTCTTCGGCCGGGCGCTTGTCGAAATCGGCGATCGTCATGCCCGTCTTGCGATAGAAGAGGCGCAGCGACTTTCCGACATCCTTGCCCAGAGCCGCGTCGGCGACGCCCGGCTGTTGGAAGTAGACGATGTACATGTTCTCGCCGTAGGCGGCGCGCATCAAGGCGATCGGGTCCATCGGCGCGCGCGGCATGAACGGCGTGTTGACGCCGACGAGGCCCAACACCCGCTTCGGATGCAGCAGAGGAAGCGCCCAGGTGACGATGCCGCCCCAGTCGTGACCGACGAACACGGCTTTGTCGATCTTCATCGCGTCGAGCAGCCCGATGAGGTCGCCCGTCAGGTGATGGATGTCGTAGCTTTCGATTGCTGCCGGGCGATCGGTCAGCCCGTAGCCGCGCTGGTCGGGGGCGATCGCGTGAAAGCCCGCGGCGGCGATCGCCGGCAACTGGTGGCGCCACGAATAACCGAGTTCGGGGAAGCCGTGACACATCACGACGGGCACGCCCGCGCCCTCCTCATATACGGCCATGCGGATGCCGTTGGTTTCGACGTAGCGGGGGGTGTTCCAGTTGATCGACATGCGAAGGTTCCGGTTTCTATGATTGGCTGAGGCCGAGTTCGGCCAGCATCTCGTGGCGGGCGGGGCCCAGTTTCGGCTGGTAGAAGTCGCGCTTCCAGCGCTTGGGCGTCAGCCACATCACAAGAACGCGCGCGACGACCAGCGGGTGGCGCAGCCAGGCCGCAGGCGCCTCGATCATGTGGAAGCCCTTCATAATCGCGCGGTAGACGCGCAAGTCGGCGCGAGTGGCGGGGCCGACCGCGTCCTCCGCGAAGCTCTTGATGAGGCGCGCCTTGAAACGCGGTTTGTAGCCCGGGTTCTGCTCGCTCTTCGCGCGGCGGATGGCGCCCAGATCCTGTTTTACTATGACGTCCCAGAACGGGCGCAGCGCCTTGCGCGTGCGTGCTTCGAAGGCGAGGGCGCGCGCCTTTGGATCGGCCGTCTCGCTCATCACGTCGGCCAAGATGTGGGCGTGCATCATCGAGGACGAACAACCGCGGCCGTAGAGCGGGTTCGTCCGGAGCGCCGCGTCGCCGACGGCGAAGAAGTTCAACACGGCGGGTTCGCCCGCTTTCACGAAGCGGCGCCAGACGTTGTGCAGATTGCCCATGCCGAAGACCTTCGTCACGGGCTCGGCGCGCTCGGCGTTCATCCAGCGCGCAGCACCGGGGATCTTCAGACAAATCGCGTCGAACGTTGCCGGATCGAGCGTCGCGGTGCGGAGCTTGGTCTCGATCTCGGGCACGGCGAGCGTGATCGAGAAGTGGCGGTTGTCGGCGGCAAAGACGCCGTACTTGATGTAGCCGAGGTCGCCCGCGCCGGGCTGGGCGTCGCGCGGCGGCTCCTCCTGTCCCTCGCGCAGGCGGTAGTGGCGCGTGAAGTAGAGAATTCCGGCGGGGCTCTTTTCTTCGTCGATCGCGATGCCGGCGTCGCGAAGTGCGTCGATCAGGATCGTGTTGCGGCCCGAGGCGTCGATCACGATGTCGGCGCCGATCGTTTCCGCCGCGCCGTTGCGGTCGGCGACGAGGCCGGTCACTTTCGTTTGCCCGCTGCTCTTGTCGATGACGAGGCTACGCACGCCCGTCTCGGTCAGGAAGCGCACGCCGGGCAGGCTTTCGACGTAGGCGCGCATCACGTGCTCAAGCGTCGTGCGGCGCGAAAACAGGAACGCGAGATCGCGATCTTCGGGCGAGGGAATGTATCCGTCGAGCAGACGCACGGGGAGTGCTGCTTGGAAATCGAACTCGCGGGCGCCCGCTTTGCGCAACATGTCATGCAGGCGCGGGTGCTTGTCGCGGATCAACGTGACCAGGCAACCTAAAAACACATGGCTGTGGCGAAGTTGCGTCACGCCCTTGCGTTCCCACGTGTCGAACGCCGTTTCGACGTTCGCGGGCGCAGGCGGGTCACGGTCGATCACCATGATCTCGCGATCGGCTCGTGCGAGCGCCATGGCCACGCCCAAACCCGCAATCCCGGCGCCCACGACGGCGATGCGCTCAACCATGTTTTCTCCCTGACGTGCGCTTAGATGTAGCGGAAAGAGGCGAGGTGTCGAGGGTGGACGCTTGCCGTAACGTCACCGTGGCGCTTTAGTTGCGGCGGGCACTGCGGTGGGGCGGGATGCGCATTCTGTTGGCGATTGCGGGATTGGTGTGGGCGGCGTGGCCGTCGGCGGCCGGCGAAATTCACTATCGGCTGCAGCCTGAGTTGCGCGACGGCGCGTTGAAGGCGATCGCCATCGAGATGACGCTGCCCGGCGAGGCGGACGGCGAAACCGTCATCGAACTGCCGGACGATTGGGGCGGCAAGGCCGACTTGTGGCGTGGGATCGTCGACTTCCGCGTCTCGGGTCAGGGCATGCGCCTCGAGGGCGGCGTTCAACCGTCGCTCAAAGCGATCAAGCATGCGCCGGGCGCAACGCTGACCCTTCGTTACCGCGTGACGCAACTGTTTGCGGGCGATCCAGCGGCGAGCGAGACGAACGAATACCGGCCGGTCGTCCGACCGGGGTATTTCCACCTGATCGGCTGGACGGTGTTCGCGCGGCCGCAATGGAGTCTGGCGACGCCGGCGACGGTGACGTTCGACGGCTTGCCGCAAGGCTGGCGGTTCGCCTCCGACCTCGAGCATCGCGAGCGGGCGCTTCATCTCGGGCACGTACTCGAGAGTATTTCGGTCGGCGGCGATTTCCGCATCCTGCAAGCCGGCAAGCTTAGGATCGCGATCCGCGGCGCGTGGGCGTTCAGCGACGAAGCCTTCTTGAAACGGTTGCAGCCGATCATCGCCTCGCATCACCGCTTTTGGGGCGATCCGGAGACGTCGTTCCTTGTGACGGTGCTGCCGCTCGTATCGCAGCCGAATCATCGATCCGTCGGCGGAACCGCGTTGCGCGACGCGTTCGCGTTTCTTGCGACGGCAAACGCCAAGGACGCCGTCCTGACGCGCACCCTTGCGCACGAGCATTTGCACGCGTGGATTCCGCCCAGACTCGGGATGATGCCGCAGGAGAACGACGCGGTCGATTATTGGTTTTCGGAGGGGTTGACGGAGTTCTTTACGGCGCGACTGCTCGCGCGGGACGGCATGTGGAGCGTCGAAGAGGCGGCGCGCGCGTTCAACGACAAGCTCTGGGCCTATGCGTTTTCGCCGGCCCGCAATGCGAGCAACGCGGAGGTCGCCGCGAAGTTCTGGAGCGAGCGGGCGATGAACGAGATGCCCTATCAACGCGGGTTCTTGTTCGCTGCGTTGGCCGATGCGCGGCTGCGCGCGACCGGGGGCCGGGATCTCGACGATGCCGTGCTCGCGATGAAGAGAACCGTCGACGCGATCGGCGAGGGTACATTGCCGCCGCCCGTGCGCGAGGCTTTCCTTTCGACGATGGCCTCGTTCGGCGCCGACATGCGTTCCGATCTTTCGCGGATGATCGACAAGGGTGAGGACATCGCGTTGCCCGGCGACGTCTGGGCGCCCTGCGGTCCGGTCGAGACCAGCACCGTCGCCGAGTTCGACCGCGGGTTCGACGGGCCGGCGACGATCGCGAACGGCAACACGGTCGTCGGCGTCGATCCGAAGGGGCCGGCCTATGCCGCCGGCTTACGCAACGGCATGCGCATCCAGTCGCTCGATCTGAGCGTGGGAGGGGATTCGCGCGTGGCGTTGACCTATCGCATCTTCGTCGAGGGCGGGCGCACGCGGGAGATCACCTATTTCCCGGCCGGCAAGCGTAAGGTGACGTTGCAGGAATTGAAGCTGAGGCCGATGACGGATCCGGCGCAGCGAACGGCGTGCGTGGCGCGTCTCGGCGGCAGCGACAGATAGGGGAACGATATGCGGATTCTTCTTTGGATCGTGGGCATCTTGGCGGCGCTGATCGCGCTCGCGTTCTTGACGTTGGGCGATCCGGCGGTGCCGCGCGACGTGCTGGTGCAGAAGTACGGGCAGGCGCCGTCGCAATATGCGGAACTCCCGGGTGGCGTCACGGCGCACTTTCGCGATCAGGGCAATGCGTCGGGACCGGCGCTCGTTCTTCTGCACGGGTCGAATGCGTCGCTGCACACGTGGGAGCCTTGGGTCCGGTTGCTGGGCGACGAGTATCGCGTCGTGACGCTCGATCTTCCGGGACATGCGCTGACGATCGTGCCTGAGGACTATCCGTTGACCGCGGAGGGCATGGCGGATTTCGTGGAGGCGTTGACGGCGAAGCTCGGCCTCGAACGGTTTGCGATCGCGGGCAACTCGATGGGCGGGCACGTCGCGATGCGCTATGCGATCAAGTATCCCGCGCGCGTGTCGGCGTTGTTGCCGATCGGGTCCGCCGGCGTCATTCCGCCGAACATGCCGGAGCCGCCGGTGTTCTTCACGATCGTTCAGACGCCGGTGCTGCGGGAGTTTTTGCGGCTGATTCCGACACGGCCGATCACGGAGCAAACGTTGAAGGCTTCGTTCGTCAATCAGGCGCTGGTCACGAACGAGATGGTCGATCGCTATTGGGAACTCAACCGCGAGGCCGCGATCCGGGCCGCGACGCGCAAGCGGTTTCGCATGGGGCTCGACTATTGGACGGGCGAGGACCGGTTCATGCGTGCGAACCTTCCAAAGCTGAGCGTGCCGACGCTCGTCATGTGGGGGCGGCAAGACAAGCTGGCGTTGGTCGAGACGGCCGACATCATCAAGGGTCTCATTCCCGGCGCGCAGAGCGTCGTCTACGACGACGGCGGGCATATTCTGCAGGAGGACTTGGCGGAGCGGTCGGCGGTCGATCTGCGGACCTTCCTGAAGGCGTCGTCGTCAGCGGCGCGTCAAGCGCCTTGAACTCAAGTCGGGATCATTCCGACGGTGACGTCAATGGCAGTGTCGATTGCGCGGATCGTTCCCTGCGAGATTTCGTCGTCGGTCAGCCAGCGCGCGCCGCCGCCAGGGTGCGGCACGGCGCCTAGGCGGATCGTGCGATAGCGGCAGCGCGCGGCGTCCCGGTCGAGCGCGTCGCGGAATGCCGCCGGGTTGGGTGCGGCGCTGCTCAACACGTGGACGACGAGACAGCTTTGGTGCTTCAGCCTTTCCAGCAACCCGCGCAGAGAACGGTCGCCCGAACCGTGCATCCACAGAAGCGCGAGGTCGACGCCGCGGTCGAGTGTCGGGGCAAGTGCGGTCTCGAACACCGCCGCGTCGCGCCAATCGAGATCGAGCGCTTCGGTACGCGGCAAGTCCTTCGCCGTCTTCGAGGCGTGACGGGCGACGATGATCGTCCGGTCTGAGCATTCCGCCACCGTCTCGAGCGCGCCGGCGAGCATCCCGGTTGCGCCGACGGCAAGGCTCGTGCCAAAGCGGCGCATCAGGTCCCCTGACGCTTCAGGAAGAACGCACCGACGGCGAACAGTGTCCACCCGGCCATGAAGCTGACGCCCCCGACGGGGATCAGCGCGCGCATCTGCGTCGCGTTCGGGCCGAAGCCCAGATAGATGCCGCCGCAGAAGAACACGATGCCCGCCAGGAACGCCCACCCGGCGAGATCGACGAGAAGCTTGCGGCCGAATTGTGCGCTGACGATGCCGACGGCCACGAGCGCGAGTGCGTGGACGACGTGCATTTCGCGCGCCGTGTCGAAGATCTCGCGGACGACCGGGGCAGCGGCGCCCTCGAGCCGGTGACCCACGGCGGCGGCGACGATCAGTGCCAGAAGCATGTTGGCGGCGCCTGCGATCAGCCAGAGGCGGTACATGGGCGGTTTCCTTGCGTTTCCGACGGCTTTAGCGTTTGACCAGAGACCTTGTTCTTCCTGGTACCAGGATGCTGCTATTCACCGATTTCCGGCGGAGACTTGATTGCACGGGCGGCCGGGGCGCGCCAAGGTGCGGCCATCGCGCCATCGGAGCCTCCATGCTCAGCAAAGCCGACGACTTTCCCATTCATCAGACGCCGGAACCGATCGCTTACGCGGGGACGGACCGGAACTTTTACGACCGTTATTTCTTCAACGGCTATGCGCCGGACGGGGAGACGTTCTTTGCGGCGGCGCTGGGGGTTTATCCGGTCCTGAACGTGATGGATGGGGCGTTCTGCATCGTGGCGAGCGGGGTGCAGCACAATCTGCGCGCCTCGCGCGTGCTTGGGATGGAGCGCATGGATACGCGGGTCGGGCCGCTCTCGATCGACGTGGTCGAGCCGCTCCGCTCGCTGCGCGTCAGGGTCGAAAAGAACGAGCACGGGATCGCGGCCGACATTCTGTTTCGCTCGCGTGCGGCGGCGATCGAGGAGCCGCGCTTTACGTATCGCGTGGGGCCGCGGCCGGTCATGGATTACACGCGGCTGACGCAGAACGGCAGCTATCAGGGCTGGATCGAGGTCGGCGGGCGGCGCATCGACGTCGAAAACCACGTGGGCACGCGCGACCGGTCGTGGGGGATCAGGCCCGTCGGCGCGCAAGATCCGCAGGGCGTCGCGCCACCGCGGCCGCCGCAATTCTATTGGCTGTGGGCGCCGATGAACTTCGACGATCGCATCACGCTCTATCACAACAACGCGGACGGCACGGGCAAGCCCTGGAACACGCATGCGGTGATGGCGGGAACGGGCGACGCCGCGCCGTCGCACATGGCATCCTGTTCGTCGGAGGTCGCGTTCAAATCGGGGACGCGGCATGCGAAGGCGGCCGTGATCGCGATGCGCGATCAGGAGGGGCTCGACTATCGCCTGGAACTGACGCCGCAATGGAATTTCTATATGAGCGGGCTCGGCTACACGCATCCCGAATGGGGGCATGGGCGCTATCGCGGCGAGCTTGCGATCGGCTACGACACGATCGAAACGGCAAAGGTGAACGAGGCCGATTTTCTGCATTTGCACGTGCAGGCGTTCTCGCACGCGACGTTGCGCGGGCCGAACGGTCTGGTGCGTAAGGGGCGCGGGGTGCTGGAGCAGCTCATCATCGGGCCGCATGCGCCGAGCGGGTTTAGCGGGTTGCTGGACGGAGCGAAGTGATGCCGCAAGCACTCAAGGACG
>CAZLRW010000094.1:0-4263 GCA_964561925.1 uncultured Flavobacteriaceae bacterium | reverse complement strand
ATCTTCCGGCGCGATCCGGTCTCGACGCTGATCGAGACGGAGCGCGAGGTCGAGTTCGCGGCCTATCGCTCGTTCATGGGCTCGGCCGTGCCGGTGCCGGGGGCGCTGTTCTTGGAGCGCGAGCTCGAATGGCTCGAGCGGCCGTTCTTCGTGATGGAAGAGGTCGAGGGGTGCACGGCGGGTTCGATCTTGGCCGCCGATCCCTACGGGCCGCATCGACAGAAGATCGGCGAGCAGTTCTTCACGATTCTGGGGCATATCGCCAAGCGCGAGGCGATGACGTCCGATCTTGCGAAGCACGTGCCGGTCGTGAAGGCCGACGAGGCGTGGAAGAGCGAACTCGCGAAGTGGGAAAAGGTCGTCGACGAGGACGAACTCGAGCCGCAGCCGATCGTGCGCGCGGCCGTGCGCTGGATGCGGCGCAATCCGCCGCCGCCGGCGCAGAAGATTTCAGTGGTGCACGGCGATTATCGGACCGGCAATTTCCTGTTCGACGGGACGGGCACGATCCGCGCGGTGCTCGATTGGGAGATGGCGCATCTGGGCGATCCGCTCGAAGACCTCGCCTGGGCGCTCGATCCGTTGTGGTCGAGCGATCGGGCGCATCCGGGCGGCATGCTCACGCGGGATGCGGCGATTGCGGTTTGGGAGAAGGCGAGCGGACTGAAAGCCGATCCAAAGGCGCTTCAGTGGTGGTCGGTGTTCGCGTCGTTCAAGGGGGCGGCGATTTGGATTTCGTCGGCGAAGGAGTTTCAGGCGGGCACGAACACCGATCCGGTGATGGCGTTCTCCGGCCTTTATTGCCTGCCGTTCCACAACAAGCGGCTTGCGGATCTCCTGCTCCAAGCGCGGGAGGCGGCGTGAGATGAAACCGACACCCGAACTCGTGTTGAACCAGGCCTTCGCGAAGATCGCGATGGAGATGGGACCGGCGCTGCCGCCGGGCTACGGCCAGGGTTCCGCGACGACGACCGCCGTGCTGCTCTTGATGGTGGCGCAGGAATTCGGCCGCGCGGCCGACATCCGCGCGAAGGAGAACCGCGTGATGCGGGCGCTGATCGCCGATGCGGCCAAGGGCATCGGCGGGGAGCTGGGCACGAAGCTGAGCGCGGTCGCCGGCACGCGTGACGAGGACTTGACGGTCGAAGGGCTCGATCGCGCGAACGCAGAGCTGAAACGGCACTTGATCGAGTTGCAGACGCACGCGGAGCTGAAGGGCGACCGGCCGCTTGAGTTGCGTATCCTGCGGTTCCTGAGCGAAGCCGCCGCGGCGCGACAGGTGCAGCTGCCGGCGATGTGATCATGCTTTCGTCTTTGTGGGGGCGGCTGCATCCCGACGCGGTGCGGTTCGTGCCGTTCTTCGTCGGGCTGAACTTCCTGAACAGCATCCATGTGATGTTCTTCACGGCGTGGCTGGCGAGCGTCGGGTTCGATCCGCATTCGACCGGGCTTTTGCTGGCGTCGATGAATGTGCTGCGCGTGTTTACGGGGCCGGTGCTCGGCGTTGCGGCGGACGCGTTTCACGCGCGGCGGCTGTTCCTGATCGGGCTCATGACCGTCGCAGGGCTTTGCTATGTGGGTTATGCGACGGTCGAGGGTACCGTCGCCGTCGTCGTGTTCTCTCTCATTGCAAGCGCCGCATTCTCAGCCATCGGGGCGTTGATCGAGGGCGTTTCGCTCGCGGCGGCGACGGCGCGCGGGTTCGACTATGGGCGCGTGCGGCTTTGGGGGTCGTCGGCGTTCGTCGCTATGAATTTCGCGGGCGGGGCCGCGGTTGCGGCCTATCAGATCGATGCGTTCTTGCCGATCCTGATCGGGTCGGCGGCGCTGGCGGTCGCGGGCGGGTTCGCGCTGCCGCGGGACGAGCAGCCGGAGGTGCGGGCGGGCGTGCGCTCCGTCGGGCGTGATGCGTGGCAGCTCGCGCGGCAGCCGCTGTTCGTCTTGATGATCGCCGCCTGCGGCATCGCGCAAGCGGCGCACACGTTCTACTACGGTTTCGGCACGCTGAATTGGCAGAAGCTCGGGTACTCGGCGGACGTGATCGGGTCGCTGTGGGCGTTGGGCGTGATCGCGGAGATCGTCGTGCTGATGTACTCGACGCGCGTCGTCCGGCGCGTCGGCATCGCGAACCTGATGATGCTGGGTGCGGCGTCGGGGATCGTGCGATGGACACTGCTGGCGTTTTCGCCGCCGCTTTGGACGGTCTATGTCGTGCAGCTGTTGCACGCCGGAACATTCTGCGCGGTGCATTTGGGGACGATGCACTTCATGCTGCGCGCGACGCCGCCGCACCTCGTGGGGACGGCGCAGAGCATCTATTTCGCGGTCATGACGGGCGTGTTCTTTTCGATCGGGCAGTACGGTTCCGGCGCCTTGTTCGCAGAGGTCGGAAGCCTCGGCTATCTCCTGATGACGGGGTTCAGCGCGGTGGCGCTGGGGTTGTCCTACCTGCTCGGCCGGCTGTGGGACGGGGGCGTGCTGCCCATGCGCGCGGAGGCGGTGGACGAGGCGCGGCCGGTCGCCTAACCTTTGCCCACCACGTCATTCGGAGAAGCGGCCCCATGGGTTATCACCATCTTGCGCTCGCCACGCGCGACATGAAGGCGATCGATCATTTCTATCGCGAGGTTATGGGGTTCGATCTGAAAAAGGTCGAGGTCGGGCCGACGCCGCAAGGCGGGTGGGCGAAGCACTTCTTCTATGAGATCGAGCCCGATCGCTTTATCGCGTTTTGGGAGTTGCATGGGCCTGCCTACGAGAAGCCGTTCGAGACGGGGCTGTCGAAGGCGGTCGGGTTGCCGGAGTGGGTGAACCACATCTCGTTCTATTCGCCGACCGAAGATCATCTGCGCCAGAAGCGCGAGATGTGGCTTGCCGGCGGCTACGACGTGATGGAGATCGACCACAATTGGTGCAAGTCGATTTACACGCGCGACCCGAACGGGACGATGGTCGAGTACTGCGTGACGACGGGGACGTTCACGGCGGAGGATCGCGAGCTTGCGCTCAAAGCGGTGACGTCGGACGACGTGCCGCAATCGCGGCCGCCGAAGTCGATCCAGATGTTCAAGGCGAAGGATTACGCGCGCGCGGCGGAGTAGGCGCGGCGGCCCCTCATCCGTCTCGCCGCTACGCGGCGATCCACCTTCTCCCTCAAGGGGAGAAGGGCCGAATTTTTGACATAGGAGTTCTCCATGAAAGTCGTCGAAATCCCGCAGTATGGGATCGAGAATTTGCGTGTGGCCGAGCGCGACACGCCGCAGCCTGGGCCGGGGCAGGTGCTCGTCAAGATGAAGGCGGCGTCGCTGAATTATCGCGATTTGGCAACGGTGATCGGCGGGTTCGGTTCGCTCTATCGCTTGCCGCTTGTCCCGCTGTCGGATGCGTGCGGTGAGATTGCGGCGGTGGGGCCGGGCGTCACGCGCGTGAAGGTCGGCGATCGGGTCGCGACTCTGTTCTTCCAAGGCTGGCTTTCGGGCGAGCCGACGCGCGAGGGCTTGGCGACGGCGCTGGGCGGGTCGCTCGACGGCGTTTGGCGCGACACCGCGCTGTTAAGCGAGCAGGGCGTGTCGAAGGTGCCGCCGCATTTGAGCGACGCCGAGGTTGCGACGCTGCCCTGTGCAGCGCTGACCGCGTGGCGGTCGCTGATCGTCGAGGGCGGATTGAAGGCGGGCGAGACCGTCGTCGTGCAGGGGACCGGGGGCGTTTCCATTTTCGCGCTGCAGTTCGCGAAGGCGGCGGGCGCGGAGGTGATCGTGACGTCATCCTCGGACGAGAAGCTCGCGCGGGCGAAGGCGCTCGGCGCCGATCATCTCGTCAACTACAAGCAGACGCTGGAGTGGTCGAAGGCGGTGCGCGACATCACGGGCGGGCGCGGCGCCGATCACGTCGTCGAAGTGGGCGGGGCGGGAACGCTGGAGCAGAGCCTGCAGTCGATCCGCATCGGCGGGCACGTGTCGATCATCGGCGTGCTTGCCGGGCCGGTGCGCGATCTGCAGATCCGTTGGATCATGGCGCCGAACGCGAAGGTGAAAGGCATCACCGTCGGCTCGCGCGATCAGTTCGAGGCGATGTGCCGCGCGATCAGCCTGCACAAGATCAAACCCGTCATCGACAAGACGTTCCCCTTCGCCGCGGCGAAGGAGGCGTTCATGCACATGGCGGGGCAGGGACACTTCGGGAAGATTGCGGTGGATTTGGCGGCCTAGGCCTGGGACTTAGGATTACCCGCAATTTTTGCGGCGTTTGATGATAGCAGTGTTG
>CAZLRW010000093.1:0-15078 GCA_964561925.1 uncultured Flavobacteriaceae bacterium | reverse complement strand
CCGCCGCCAGACCCGCTAACGACAGACACAAACCAATCCAGTGCGATAAATCCTCGATCACAAGCACCACTCTGACATCCAATCTCTGATGTCCGATATCTGATTGCCGCAGGGTGGAGCAGCCCGGTAGCTCGTCAGGCTCATAACCTGAAGGTCATAGGTTCAAATCCTATCCCTGCACCCAGTTCGAAACGCCCTCGCGCGCTCACGCCCGCGGGGGCGTTTGTCGTTGTACACGCGCCGGAGGATTTGGGCGGGGGAAGGTTCGCCTGCGAGGGCGCCTTGACGCCGGGCGGCGTTCCCTCGCACCGTGACGGCGCGGGCGAGAGGGTTGCAATGAATAACGAGTTTCTGTTGGTGGCTGCAGGCTTCGCGCTTCTGATCCTGGGTGCCGAAGCACTTGTCCATGGCGGTGTCGCCGTTGCCCGGCGCTTCAACGTATCGCCGCTTTTGATCGGGGTCACGATCGTCGCCTACGGCACGTCGACGCCGGAACTGCTCGTCAGCGTTCAAGCCTCGATGCAAGGCGCGTATGGGATCGCGGTCGGAAACGTCGTTGGATCGAATATTTTCAATATTCTCTTGATCTTGGGTCTCACCGCCATCATCGCGCCGATCACGGTGCCGACCAGCGCCATCTTGCGCGACGGCCTGTTCGCACTGATCGCGGTCGGACTCTTGATTTGGATCACGACGCGCATGACCATCATGCACTGGCCCGAAGGCGTTCTGTTCCTGGGCGTGCTTCTGGCGATGGCGGTGTTCGCGTACGCTCAGGAAAGCCGTGCCGAGGTCCAGCCCTCCGCCGATACACGCCACCTGCGTGAACGGCCGCTGTCGCATCCGGTCCTCTTCGACATCGTACTGATTGCGGCCGGCATCAGTCTTCTGATCCTGGGCGCGGACGTTCTGATCAGTGGCGCCACGACGATCGCGCGGAACAACGGCATCTCCGAGGCGGTCATCGGATTGACGCTGATCGCCGCCGGCACGTCGCTGCCCGAACTGGCGACATCTGTTGTCGCAGCAATCCGCGGAAACCCGGACATTGCGCTCGGCAACGTGGTTGGCTCGAACATCTACAACATCCTCGCGATTCTGGGCATTGCCTCGCTGGTCGGACCGTTGCAGATCGCGGTCACACCGCTGGACCTCTGGGTCCTTCTGGGCGCGACGCTTGCACTGTTCCCGCCGCTCCTGCTCGCAAACCGCATCGGCCGTACCTACGGCCTGCTGCTGTTCGCGGCCTATCTGGGGTACGTGGCGTATCTGTTCCAGCAGGCGAACCTGTTGCCCTCATTCTAAGCGGGTTGCGAAGCCGCGGCCACGGGTGACAGACTGCCGCTCCGTGACCAGCCTCTTCGATTCCGAACTGTCCCAGCACCTGTCGGTCGCCGAAGCGACGAAAGCGCAGCTGCGCGCGCCCTTTGAACGGATCGTCGCGGTCTGCACGACGTCGCTCAAGGCCGGCGGCAAACTCCTGCTCTTCGGCAATGGCGGCAGCGCCGCCGATGCGCAGCACCTCGCAACCGAACTCACCATCCGCTACCGCAAAGACCGGCCCGCGATCGCCGCGATTGCGCTCACGACGGACACCTCCGCGTTGACCGCGGCGGCGAACGACCTCGGTTTCGAACATGTGTTCGCTCGCCAGATTGAGGCTTTGGGCCGGCGCGGAGATGTCGCCGTCGGAATCACGACGTCCGGGCGCAGCCCGAACGTCCTGAAGGCACTTGAAACGGCGCGTGCCATGGGGCTCGTCACCGTTGCTTTCACCGGCGGTACCGGCGGCGACACGTCGTTCTTCGCGGACCACAGCCTGATCGTGCCGTCCGAAGAGACCGCTCGAATCCAGGAAATGCACATTACGCTCGGTCAGATGCTGTGCGCGGCGCTCGAAATCGAGTTGGGCTTGGTCTCGCTCTGAATTCCACAAAAAAGGCGCGATATACCGCGCATTGACTTGGCGGCGGCGTATTAATAGGGGATGGCGCCCGGCAGCAAACGCCGGGTGAAGGAGCCTTCGCTTTGTCGACAGCAAGCGCCGTTGCGCGCCCGGTCCGTTCGCCGCATCTCAAGCGGCTCGAAGCGGAGAGCATCTACATCATGCGCGAGGTCGCGGCCGAGTTCGCAAACCCGGTGATGCTCTATTCAATCGGCAAAGACTCGTCGGTCATGTTGCACCTGGCGATGAAGGCGTTCTATCCGGCGAAACCTCCGTTCCCGCTGCTCCACGTCGATACGACATGGAAGTTCAAGGACATGATCGCCTTCCGGGACGAGACGGCGCGCCGTCTCGGGCTCAAGCTTCTCGTTCACATCAACGAAGAGGGCGTGAAGCGCGGGGTGAACCCGTTCGCCTCGGGCTCGGCCGTTCACACGCAGGTGATGAAGACCGAAGGTCTGAAACAGGCGCTCGACAAATACGGTTTCGACGCGGCGTTCGGAGGCGCCAGACGCGACGAAGAGAAGAGCAGGGCGAAGGAGCGCATCTTCTCCTTTCGCACCGCCAATCACGGCTGGGACCCGAAGAACCAGCGCCCCGAGCTTTGGAGCCTGTTCAACGCGCGGATCAAGAAGGGCGAGTCGATCCGCGTCTTCCCGCTCTCGAACTGGACCGAACTCGACATCTGGCAGTACATCCTCGCCGAGCAGATCCCGATCGTCCCGCTCTACTTCGCCGCCAAGCGCCCGGTCGTGGAGCGCGACGGCGCGCTCATCATGCGCGACGACGAACGCATGGAACTCAGGCCCGGCGAGAACGTCGAACAGCGGCTCGTCCGCTTTCGCACGCTGGGCTGCTATCCGTTGACGGGAGCGATCGAGTCGCCGGCCGCGACGCTTGAGGAGATCGTGGCCGAGATGCTCGCGGCGCGGACGTCGGAGCGTCAGGGCCGCGTGATCGACCATGACGAATCGGCTTCCATGGAAAAGAAGAAGCGCGAGGGTTACTTCTAATGCGCGCCGGCGACCTTCACGCGTTTCTCGCCAAGCAGGAGGCGAAGTCGTTCCTGCGCTTTCTGACCTGCGGTTCCGTCGACGACGGCAAGTCGACGCTGATCGGCCGGCTGCTCTACGACACGAAGCTGATCTTCGAGGATCAACTTAAGACGCTCGAGAAGGACTCGCGCAAGCACGGCACGACCGGCGAAGACATCGACTTCGCGCTGCTGCTCGACGGTCTCGAGGCCGAGCGCCAGCAAGGCATCACGATCGACGTCGCCTATCGCTTCTTCGCGACGGAGAAGCGCAAATTCATCGTCGCCGACACGCCCGGTCACGAACAGTACACGCGCAACATGGCGACCGGCGCCTCGAACTCGGATCTCGCGGTCATCCTCGTCGACGCGCGCAAGGGTGTCCTGACACAGACGCGGCGGCACGCCTATATCTGTTCGCTGCTTCGTATTCGCCACGTCGTACTCGCGATCAATAAGATCGACCTTGTCGATTACTCCGAGAGCATCTTCGACGCGATCGACGGCGAGTTCCGCGACTTCGCCGACAAGCTCGGCTTCGCATCGCTCGTTTCGATCCCGCTCTCGGCCCGCTTCGGCGACAACGTGATGGAGAAGAGTGCGCGGATCAGATGGTACGAGGGCCCGGCGCTGCTTCCGCATCTTGAGACGATCGACGTCGAGTCCGATCGCGTCGCGCGGCCGCTGCGCATGCCCGTTCAGTGGGTCAACCGCCCGAATCTCGACTTTCGCGGTTTCGCGGGGACGCTCGTCAGCGGCCGCGTGAAGAAAGGCGACCCGGTCGTCGTGGCGAGTTCCGGCCGCACGTCGACGGTCGCGCGCATCGTCACCATGGACGGCGACCTGACCGAGGCCGCGGCCGGCGACGCGGTGACGCTGACGCTGAACGACGAAGTCGACATTTCGCGGGGCGACGTGTTGGCGGCGCCGAGCGCGCGGCCGGAGGTTGCCGATCAATTCGCGGCGCATCTGCTCTGGATGGCGGAAGATGAGCTGCTGCCGGGCCGGCAATACCTGATCAAGATCGGTGCCAAGACGCTTCCCGCCTCGGTCACGGAGCTGAAACACAAGATCGACGTGAACAGTCTCGAGCATCTCGCGGCCAAGACGCTGCAGCTGAACGAGGTCGGGTTCTGCAATTTCTCGACGACCGCCCCCATCGCGTTCGACCCCTACGCGGAGAGCCGCGAAACCGGCGGGTTCATCGTCGTCGACCGGTTCACCAACGGTACGGTCGGCGCGGGCATGATCGCCTTCGGCCTGCGCCGAGCGACGAACGTGCACTTGCAGGCGCTCGACGTGAACAAAAACGCGCGCGCCGCCCTTAAAGGTCAGAAGCCCGCGATCCTATGGTTCACGGGCCTGTCGGGTTCCGGAAAGTCGACGATCGCCAACATCGTCGAGCGCAAGCTCCATCACGCCGGCCAGCACACCTATATGCTCGATGGCGACAACGTGCGCCACGGGCTGAACCGCGACCTGGGCTTTACCGACGCCGATCGCGTCGAGAACATTCGTCGCGTGGCGGAGGCCGCGAAGCTCTTCGTCGACGCCGGTATGATCGTGCTGGTCTCGTTCATTTCGCCGTTCCGCTCCGAACGCCGCACCGCGCGCGAACTGGTTCAGCAAGGCGAGTTCCTGGAGGTCTTCATAGACACGCCCATCGAGGTGTGCATGGCGCGCGACCCGAAAGGCCTCTACAAGCGCGCGAAGGCCGGCGAGATCAAGAACTTCACCGGCATCGACTCGCCCTACGAGCCGCCCGAGCGCGCGGAAATTCACGTGCGCACCGTCAACGTGTCTCCGGAAGACGCGGCCGATCAGATCGTCGCGCGCCTGAAAGCCGAAGGGATCGTCCCTTAAGGCTTCAAGGGCGTGCGGCCGACGCTATGGTACTCGAACCCGGCTTCGGCCATCTCGCGCGGCGTGTAGATGTTGCGCAGGTCGACCATCAGCGGCCGTTTCAGAAGCGTGCGGACTCTGGCCATATCGAGCGCTCGAAACTCGTTCCACTCTGTCAGGATCGCCACGCCGTCGGCGCCGGTCATCGCGTCGTAGGCGTTGTCCGTCCAGTTCACGCCGGGCAGCAGTTTTTCCGCTTCGCCCATCCCTTCCGGATCGAACGCGCGCACGGTGGCGCCTGCGGCCTGAAGTGCGGGCACGATGTCCAGCGACGGGCTGTCGCGCATGTCGTCGGTGTTCGGCTTGAACGTGACGCCGAGAATGGCGACGGTCTTTCCCTTCACGCCGCCGAATGCCTCGACGATCTTGTCCGCCATGCGCTTCTTGCGGCTGGCGTTGACGTCGATCACGGACTCGACGATGCGCGAAGGCGCGCCGAATTCGGCGGCCTGACGCACGAGCGCAAGCGTGTCCTTTGGAAAGCAAGAGCCGCCGTAGCCGGGGCCTGCGTTCAGGAACTTCGAGCCGATACGGCCGTCCAAGCCGATGCCGCGCGAGACGTCCTGAATGTCGGCGCCCGACCGCTCGCAGAGGTCGGCCATCTCGTTGATGAACGTGATCTTCATCGCGAGGAACGCGTTCGAAGCGTACTTGATAAGCTCCGACGTTTCGCGCGCCGTGAACACGAACGGCGTCTTGTCGTTCAAGAACAGCGGACGATAGAGTGCGCGCATGACGTTGCGCGCGCGGTCGCTCTCGGAACCGACGACGACGCGGTCCGGGCGCTGAAAATCCTCAATCGCCGAACCTTCGCGCAGGAATTCGGGGTTCGAGGCGACGTCGAACTCGGCCGTCGGCCGGCGCTTGCGAATGATTTCTTCGACCTTGCTCGTCGTGCCGACGGGCACCGTCGACTTCGTAACGATCACGGCGTAGTTCTTGAGCGCGTCCGCGATCTCGGCTGCGGCTTCATAGACGTAGGTGAGATCGGCAAAGCCGTCGCCGCGCCGGCTGGGCGTGCCGACGGCGATGAACACCGCCTCTGCATCGGGGACCGCGGCCTTCAGGTCGGTTGTGAAAGCGAGGCGGCCGGCTTTGACGTTGTCGGCGACGAGTGCGTCGAGCCCGGGTTCGAAGATCGGAATCTCACCTTTGTTCAATCGCGCGATCTTGTTCGCGTCCTTGTCCACGCACACGACGTGGTGGCCGAAGTTCGAGAAACAGGCGCCTGACACCAGCCCCACGTATCCCGTGCCGATCATGGCGACGCGCATATCTAATCCCCAAGCGTCAGAGTTTCAGTTGTTTCAGCACTTCCTTCAGCGGCCCCGCCGTATCGGGACGGCTGAGCCCGATCGCGATGTTGGCTTGCAGGAAGCCGACCTTGTCGCCGCAATCGTAGCGCTGTCCGTTGAACCGGAAACCGTGAAAAGGCATGCGTCCGATCAAACGAGCCAGCGCGTCTGTCAGCTGAATCTCTCCGCCCGCCCCCGTCTCGTGCCGGTCGAGCTCCGCAAATACCTCGGGCTGCAGAATATAGCGCCCGATCACGGCGAGGCGTGACGGGGCGGCCTCCGGCGCGGGCTTTTCGATAATACCGCGGATGCCGACGATGTCACCCCGCGCTGCATCCGGCGCAATCACCCCGTAGCGTTTCGTCTCGGCTTGCGGGACCTCGCGCACGGCGATCATGCAGCCGCCGGTGGTGCGATAGGCTTCCATCATGCGCGCGAGACAGCCCGGCTGATCGACCAACAATTCGTCCGGTAGCAGTACGGCGAACGGCTCGTTCCCGACGAAGTGGCGCGCACACCACACCGCATGACCAAGCCCCAAAGGGTTTTGCTGGCGCGTGAAGCTCACCGACCCGGACGGCGGCAGCGCTTCGAGCAGACTGTGCAGCTCAGACGTCTTGTCGCGCGAATGCAGCAACGCTTCGAGTTCGTAGGCGTGGTCGAAATGGTCTTCGATGATGTGCTTGCCGCGGCCGGTCACGAAGACGAACTGATCGATCCCGGCGGCCTTCGCCTCTTCGACGGCGTACTGGATGACCGGCTTGTCCACGACCGGAAGCATCTCTTTCGGGACGGCCTTCGTCGCGGGCAGAAAGCGCGTGCCCATGCCGGCGACGGGGAACACCGCCTTGCGCACCGGCTTGATCGCATCGCTCATCCACGCACCCTAAACATCCCGAGAACATCCGCAACTTCGACACTAGATTTTGTGTTACACACCACGTGCGTGCTGCAACGCAATACTACCCGCAGTGTTTACTGTGCCCGAATCACTATATCCTGGCGTTTATGGTTCGGGTGGCGCTAGTTCTGGTGAGCCTTTTGCTGTGCGCGCAACCGGCGTTCGCGGGCGGCGTAGCCGATGCGGACGCGGGGGTCACCCGACTGACCGCGGGTGACGCGGCCGCCGCCGAGAAGCTGTTCACCCGCGCCATCCAAAGCAAGGAGCTCAGCCCGCAGCGTCTGGCGCTGACTTACCATCATCGGGGCATGGCCTTCCAGAAGGAAGGGCAGGCGGTTCGGGCGATCCTCGACTACACGATGGCCCTTTGGAACACGAACCTGCCCAAGGACGTCAAGCCGCGCACGCTGAACAACCGCGGCTATGCATTCGAGGCGATCAACGATTTCGACTCTGCGTTGCGCGACTACAGTCTCGCAATCCGGCTGAACGACACCTATGCCGAGGCCTATTCGAACCGCGGCAATGTCTATCGCCGCTTCAATCGCTACACCGAAGCAATCGGCGATTTCGATCAGGCGCTGCGCAACGAGCATCCGCACCCGAAGCACGTGTTCGTTTGGCAGGGCCTGTCGCTGGAAGGACTGGGAAAGCGGCGCGAAGCGATGGATGCCTATCGCCGGGCCCTAACGATCGACCCGAAATTCGCATTGGCCAAATCTCATCTAAAGCGCCTCGAGGACACCCAGTCGCTCGACGGTATGCTCGGCACGCGCAAACCGGCGAAGCTTGCGGGCGCACCGGCCGCGCTCACCGGGACGCCGGACCTGATGGGGACGGCAGCCCGTGCGCAGGCCGAACTCCAGGCGGCCCCCTGGTCGCCGCCCGCGCCGCAGATCGTCAAGCACGTTGCCCCGCCGCCGGAACCCGAAAGCGGCTTGTCGCTGCGTCCCGCCTTCGACGACCGGCCGAAGCATGCACCGCCGCCGCCGAGCGAACCGCAAGTCAAACCGGCTGTTCAAGTAGCTCCCGAGCCGGCGGCACCGGAGAAGCCGGCTGTGCGGGAAAAGCCGGTCGTTGCGACCGCGCCAAGCGCCGAGCCGCAATTGAAACCCGCGTCGTCCATCGCACCGCAATCGCAGTTGCCTCAACTGAGCCAGCGCACGGGCGAAGGCGGCAGCGACGCGGACTATGCGTTGCAGCTCGGCTCGTTCAACAGCGAAGACCTCGCACGCGCAGGCTGGACGAAGGTCGAGAGGGTGGTGGGCGATCTGCTCGAGGGATTGCGGCACGTGATCCAGCCCGTGCCGATGGCAGAGAAGGGAACGGTCTATCGCTTGTTCGCCGAAGCGCTGCCCGACCGCGACAAGGCGCTTGGTCTCTGCCGGACGCTACGTGACAAAGGAATCGCCTGCATCGTCGTTCGGCGCTGATGCCCTTGGGGCGTTGAGCAGCCCCATCAAATCTGTTAGCGGAAATCGCGAAGCGTTCGCCCGCGCAGGGCGCGCCGACGCATTGCCGCATCTCATACCCAAAGGACCACCCTCATGACCCAAAGCGTCGGCATCGCCGCCTTCGGCGCGTACCTGCCGCGCCTGCGCCTGCAGCGCAAAGCGATGGCCGCCGCGAACGCCTGGTTCAACCCGGGCATCGCGGGCCAAGGCAAGGGCGAGCGCACGATGGCGAACTGGGACGAGGACGCCGTCACGATGTCGGTCGAGGCGGCGCGCGATGCGCTGCCGGCCGGGGATGTCGGCGCGCTCTACTTCGCGTCGACCACCATGCCGTTCGTGGACCGCCAGAACGCGGGCATTGTCGCCGCGGCGCTGAGCTTGCCCGAGGACATTCACACTGCCGACGTGACGGGTTCGCAGCGCGCGGGCGTTTCCGCGCTCATAGCCGCGCTCGAGAAGGTGAAGTCCGGTGCGGCCAAGACCGCGCTCGTCGCCGCCGGCGACCGCCGCAAAGCGCGCGCAGGCTCGACCCAGGAATTCCAGTTCGGCGATGGCGCGGCCGCCCTGCTCGTCGGATCGGAGCATGTCGCCGCGCGGTTCCTCGCCAGCCACTCGCTCTCGGTCGACTTCATCGATCACTTCCGCGGCGAGAGCGAAGAGTTCGACTACAATTGGGAAGAACGCTGGATACGCGACGAGGGCTACACCAAGATCGTCCCGCGGACGGTGAAGGGCGCGCTCGAGAAGGCGGGCGTCGCCGCGTCCGCGATCGACCACTTCATCCTGCCCTGCCAGTTCGCAAAACTCGACCAGCAGCTTGCGCAAAAGAGCGGGATCGATCCGGCGAAGGTGCGCGACAATCTCGCGGGCAATGTCGGCGAGTGCGGCACGGCGCATGCGTTGTTGATGTTCGCGCACGCGCTCGAAGAGGCGAAACCGGGACAGAAGATTCTGGTCGCGGCGTTCGGGCAAGGCTGCGACGCGGCCGTGTTCGAGGTCACCGACGCGATCGACCGCGCGCGCCCGCACAAGGGCGTGAAGGGCTGGCTCGCGCGGCGCAAGGAAGAGACGAACTACATGAAGTGGCTTGCCTTCAACGGGCTTGTCGAGATGGAAAAGGGCGCGCGCGCCGAAAAGGACAACAAGACGGCGCTCAGCGTCACCTATCGCAAGCGCGACATGCTGTTCGGTCTCGTCGGCGGCAAGTGCGAGAAATGCGGCACGGCGCAGTTCCCGCGCACGCGCATCTGCGTCAACCCGAACTGCCGTGCCGTCGACGAACAGAAGCCGTTCTCGTTCGCGGAACTGAAGGGCAAGATCCTGTCCTGGTCGGCCGACTACCTGACCTACAGCCAAGATCCGCCGTCGCACTACGGCATGGTGACCTTCGAGGAGGGTGGGCGGTTCCTGTCCGACATCACGGACGTGGACATCGGCACGATCGACACCGGCACGCAGGTGCGCATGGTCTTCCGCATCAAGGACTTCGACGAGAAGCGCGGTTTCCGCCGCTATTTCTGGAAGGCCGCGCCGGTTTACTGAGGAATTTTGACAGCGCGGAAAGCGCGTCGTTAGATGCGATCGTTCAGGTATTCGGAGACACGTCATGGCTAGCGGCATCAAAGACAAAGTCGCCATTCTCGGCATGGGCTGCTCGAAGTTCGGCGAGCGTTGGGACATGGGTGCCGAAGAGCTCATGGTCGAGGCTTATCTCGAGGCGACCAAGGACGCGGGCGTCGAAACGAGCCAGATACAGGCAGCGTGGCTCTCGACGCATATCGACGAACAGTCGGTGGGCAAGGGCGGGACGCCGTTGTCGGTCGCGCTCAGGCTGCCGAACATCCCGGTGACGCGCGTCGAGAATTTTTGCGCTAGCGGGTCGGAAGCCTTCCGCGGCGCGGTCTATGCAGTCGCAGCCGGTGCTTGCGACATCGCGCTCGCGCTCGGCGTCGAGAAGTTGAAGGACACGGGTTACGGTGGCTTGCCGACGGGGCAGCCGGGCACGCTGCTGCCGCAATGGGGCGCCAACGGGTCGGCGCCGGGCAACTTCGCGCAGCTCGCCTCCGCCTATCGCGCGAAGCACAAGGTGTCGAAGGACGATCTGAAGCGCGCGATCGCGCATGTGTCGGTGAAGAGCCACGCGAACGGCGCCAAGAACACGAAGGCGCATCTGCAGAAGCCGATCACGGAAGAGATGGCGCTGAACGCGCCGATGATCGCAGAGCCGCTCGGCCTCTTCGACTGCTGCGGCGTGTCGGATGGCGCGGCGTGCGCGATCGTGACGACGCCCGAGATCGCGCGTTCGATGGGCAAGACGAACATCGTGTCGGTCAAGGCGCTGCAGCTTGCGCTCTCGAACGGGCTTGAGAGCATGCACAATTCGTGGGACGGGAGCTACTTCCACACCGCCCGCATTGCGGCGAAGCGCGCTTACGACGAGGCGGGCATTAAGCGCCCGCGCGACGAAGTCTCGATGATGGAAGTACACGACTGCTTTTCGATCACCGAACTGGTCACGATGGAAGACCTCTTCATCAGCGATGAAGGCAAGGCCGTGCGCGACGTGATGGACGGGTTCTACGACGCCGACGGCAAAGTGCCGTGCCAGATCGACGGCGGGCTGAAGTGCTTCGGTCATCCGATCGGGGCGAGCGGGCTTCGCATGCTCTACGAGATGTACTTGCAGCTGCAGGGCCGGGCCGGCGCACGCCAGCTCAAGAATCCGAAGATCGGACTCACGCACAATCTGGGCGGCGCGCCGTCGATGAACGTGTGTTCGGTCGCGATCATCGGCGCGCACGGCGCCTGACGTTCGAAAAAATCTTTGCAAGGGGCGCCGCGGCGACGTCGGCGCCCCTTGTCGTTTCAACCAGCGTCGCCCCACCGGCACAGCGGGTCCGGATTCGCGCGCTGAGCGCACGCACACCACTTCTCGGCAGTAGTTCTCAACCGGTCCGGCCTTGCGAAGCGCGCCGCTCCGGTGACGAAAAAACGAATCACGCAACCGCTGCTGCCGAGTTCCGCGCGTCACACGAAAACGGTGCGCACGCTCCGTGACTCGTCCGACCCGCGTCTCAAGCGCTGCGCGTAACGTCCGCTGAATCTCCGCACCTAGACTCGTTGGCAACAACGATTCGCGGGGGCAGGGCGTTCATCCCGTTTCCGCGGCCAAGAAACCTTCATTGGTAACGGAATGGTGCGGGGATGAAGACGACGCGCGTTCATGCGGCAGTACTTCTATCGCTTCTGTCGGCGGCACCCGCCTACGGCGCGGACGGCTGGTATCTGAGCGTCGAGGGCGGCGCGGGGATCGTGAACGATTGGGAACACACGCGCACGCTCTGGACGCTCTGCGGTCCGGAGTTCCGGGACGCGGTGGCGTCGTTCGACACGGGATGGGCGGTGTTCGGCGCCGGCGGCTATGCGCTCGACAATTGGCGCATCGAGTTCGAAGGCGGCTATCGCCACAACGAACTGGATTCCTATCTGAAGGAGAAGTGGAACGGCACGCTCGTTTCCGTGAACGGCCGCGGTCCCGCGCCCACGGGCGAACTCAGCGAGGCCTCGCTGATGCTAAACATCCTCTACGATGTGCCGTTGTTCGACCGTTTCTCGATGAGCATCGGGTTGGGTGCCGGCGCCGACTACGCGCGGCTGAAGTTCGACACGGGCTGGGCGCCGGTGGACGAAGAGAACTGGCATTTCGCCTATCAGGGCATCGCCGGACTCAACTACGCGATCACGGGCGCGATGATCGTCTTCGTGAACTATCGCTACGCGAACGTGAACGACGCACGCTACGAGCCGACGCCGGCCATCGATCTCGAGGGCGAAGCGTTCGAGAAGCAGACGGCAAGCGCCGGCATCCGATTTGCCTTGAGCGCGCCGGACGCGCCGGTTCCGGTGCCTCAGCCTCCGGCGACGCCGGCGCCCGTGCCGCTCGAGCGCGAGTTCATGGTCTTCTTCGGCTTCAACCGCGCGAACCTGACGCCGCAGGCGCTGGCGACCATCAGGCAGGCCGTGACCGCGGTGCGCGAGTCGGGTAGTGCGGCGATCCGCGTCGTCGGTCACACCGACCGCGTCGGCTCGATCGCCTACAATAAGGTGCTGTCGGTCCGGCGCGCGACTTCGGTCCAGAAAGCGCTCGTTGCCGAAGGGATCGCGGCGGACTCGATCTCGATCTCGGGCCGCGGCGAAAGCGAACCGATGGTGCCGACCGCGGACGGCGTGCGCGAATCCCAGAACCGCCGCGTCCACATCTCGTTCTGAGGCGGCGCCGAGTTAAGGCACCGACGCGCCGTCGCCGGGTTCCGTGCCGAAGTCGTCGGTTTCGGGTTCGGGCAGGCTTGCCTGCGCCGCAAAGGAGTCGATGCGCGCCTTGACGTTCTCGCGGATGTCGCCGAAGAACGGATTGATGCGCGAAGGGAAGAGTTCCCGGTACCGCGGCCCCACCCACAGAAAGATCGGGTCGGGCGCGATATCGACGAACAGCAAGCCGTTCCAGCAATCGGCCGACGTCGCCGCACCCGTCAGAATGGTGCCCGAGGCCGCGAACTCCGACAATTCGGCCGAGCCCAAGTTTTGGTCCGGCGTGCCCGCGCGCCCGGCGATCGTCCACGTCAAAGGATTGACGCAGGCAAGCTCGCGCCCGCGCGTGGCGTCGATGCCGCCGCCGGGCCGCCAGACAAGCGCGTTCTGCCGTGGGAGATCGCCGCGGCTGTTCTTCGTCGTCGAATGCCAGATAACCTGGCAGCCCGTCTGTTCGCGCGTTTCGCAAAGCCGCGGCGCCTGTGTCATCGCGGCGACTGTCTCGACGGGGATCGCGACCTCGAGCAGGTAGGCCGCCACCATTCGCCGCCGCTCGGCCGGCGCCATTTCCGCGACAAGGCGGAATCCGTACAGCGCCCCCTGACCGTAGCCCGCGATCACGAACGGCCGGCCCGCGTTCTTCTCTTTCAGGAACACGGCGAAGGCCGACGCCACATCCTCATAGGCGCGTTCGCGCGCGGCGCGTCCGTCCTCGCTGCTCGTCATGAAGCTGTAGGGCGCAGCCTGGCGGTAGAGCGGAATGAAGAGATTGGCCGATGCCGCAAACGGCGCGGCGTAGAGCGGCTCGATCGTGCGCGCGAGCCGTTCGCGCACCTGCGGATTCGTGATCGGCGCGTTCCAATATTCGCCCGCGAAATAGATCGTGGGGTAGATGAAAAACACGTCGACGGACTTCGACACCGCACGGGGCTGGCGCCCCCACGCCGACGGCTTCGCATAGTCGGGTACCGCGGGCTGTGCGCCGGTCGCGAAGCCGCGCCCCGGATTGAGCGTGTAGCGGATCAAGTTGTCTCGGGCGGCATAGGCGGAAATGCCCGCCACCAGCGCCAAGCCCAACAGCCCGGCGATGCCGTAAAGAATGGTGCGACCCCGGGCCGCCATGGCGCCTCCGATTCGAAGCGGGTCAGCTTCCTATCACGCCTGATCCGGGGACGCGGCGGCCCTGCAACATTCGGCGGCCGGATTGTGCTCCGTTGACAACAGATTCAGGCAGTTCGGTGGGGAGAATGGACGTATCCGGAGTACGTCGGTTGGTCGACTGCAACTTTAGCGAGTGTCGTTGCGATCAGGTGCGCCGCGAGTTCCGGGGCTTCAGCGCTGATGGTCCCCGCCCGTATGCGCCGGCAAAGCTCGCGGTTCTGTGCGTCCAAGGCCCCCTCTCGTCCGAGCAACACGCGCAATCGCTCCCGTTCCTCAGCAGCGGCGGCCTCGCCTCGTTCGAGTTCCCGCGCGACGATGGCCAGAGCGTTCGCCGCAACGCGGGCGTGGAACGCGGTGCGGCCTTGGAGTTCCGGCATCGCGTGCTTCTCGATGAACTCGCGCACGGCGGCGACGAGTTCGTGGGCGGAGGGTTGATCCATCATGGCTCAGGCGCCCTTCGGGTAGAGCAGATTGACGAGGTCGATCTCGGTTTCCGAAGAGCGTCTGCCGATCGTCGCGCGCTCGACGCTGCGGTCGGCGCCGGTGGCGAACGCCTGGTACATCGTCATGCACATGATGCCCCATTTCATCGTGCCGAAGATCTCCCAGAACTTGACCCGTTCGGCGGACATGCCCTTGCCGCCCGCTTCCGCATACCCTGCGAGCAGGTCGGCGACGTCGCCAAATCCGCCGACGACCTTATGCGTTTCGCCGAAGCGCCAGGAGTTCACGCAGATCCAGCCGAGGTCCTCTGCCGGATCGCCGATGTGCACGAGTTCCCAGTCGAGCACGGCGCGCACGCCGTCCGGGCCGATCATAAGATTGCCGTTGCGGAAGTCGCCGTGCACGAGCGTGAGCGGCGGCGCGTCGGGCATGCGCTCCTCGAGCCACTTGAACGCGACTTCGAACACCGGATGCGGATAGTCGTAGGTGTCGTAGATCGCGCGGTATTGGTCGAGCTGCGTTTGCGCAGGCACCTTGTTAAGTTCGCCGAGCGTTGCCGTGTCGATCGCGTGGATCGCAGCGAGGATGCGTCCGCATTGGCGCGCGAGTCTCGGACGCGCATCGGCGAACTCGGC
>CAZLRW010000092.1:0-15560 GCA_964561925.1 uncultured Flavobacteriaceae bacterium | reverse complement strand
AAAACTGCTATCATCAAACGCCGCAAAAATTGCGGGTAATCCTAAGTCCCAGGGCAAGCGCCCTACTTGAAGCGCTTGACACTACGAAAGAACGCATGAGGGCATGATGTACGGCGCAGTTCAACAGCATGTGGCGAAGACGCTCGCTGAGATCAAGGCGGCGGGGTTGTTTAAGCCGGAGCGGGTGATTGCGACGCCGCAGGCGGGGCATATTCGGGTCGCGGGCGGCGCGGACGTTTTGAATCTGTGTGCGAACAATTATCTGGGGCTTGCGTCGCATCCGGCGGTTATCAAGGCGGCCCATGAGGCGCTCGACCGCTGGGGCTACGGCATGGCGTCTGTGCGTTTCATCTGCGGCACGCAGGAGATTCACAAGGAGCTCGAGCGGCGGATCAGCGCGTTCTTGGGGACGGAGGACACGATCCTCTATTCGTCGTGCTTCGATGCGAATGGCGGGTTGTTCGAGACGGTGCTCGGCGAAGAGGACGCCGTCATTTCGGATGAACTCAACCACGCCAGCATCATCGACGGCATTCGTCTGTCGAAGGCGCAACGTGCGCGTTACCGGAACGGTGATCTCGACGACCTGGAGACGAAGCTCAAGGCGGCCTCGGGCGCGCGCTTTCGGATGATTGCGACGGACGGCGTTTTTTCGATGGACGGGTACTACGCGAAGCTGCCGGAGATTTGCGACCTCGCCGAGAAGTACAAGGCACTGGTCATGGTGGACGACTCGCATGCGGTCGGTTTCACGGGCGCGTCGGGTCGTGGAAGTCACGAGCGGGCGGGCGTGATCGAGCGCGTCGACATCATCACCGGCACGCTGGGCAAGGCTTTGGGCGGGGCGAGCGGCGGGTACACGTCGGGGCGCAAGGAGATCATCGATCTGCTGCGGCAGCGGTCGCGGCCCTATCTGTTCTCGAATTCGATCCCGCCGGCGATCGCGGGGGCCTCGATCGCAGCGCTCGATCTGCTCAAGAGCTCGACGGCGCTCATCGACCGATTGCGCGACAACACCGCCTATTTCCGTTCGGAGATGACGAAGCTCGGCTTCGATATTCTGCCGGGCGAACATCCGATCGCGCCGATCATGGTGGGCGACGCGGCGCTCGCCGGACGCTTCGCCGAGGCGATGCTCGCCAAGGGCGTCTATGTGATCGGGTTTTCCTATCCGGTCGTGCCGCAAGGCAAGGCGCGCATCCGCACGCAGATGTCGGCAGCGCTCAGCCGCGCCGACCTCGAATTCGCGGTGGCGAAGTTCGCCGAGGCGGGCCGCGAGATGAAGATTATCGCGTAGTCTGTTCGCCGATCACGCGGCAGATTTGCTCGACGTGTTCCGGATAGCCCGGCACGAAGCTGTCGCGCACGTCGAGGATGTCGCGGATCGTGCGCGGGCGTTCGATTTGCGCCGGCGCCGACAGGTTCAGCATTGCGCCCAGCGTGTTCTTCGATGTCGCCGTGACTGCGTTCGCGAGGTGTTGCGAGGTGGTGTTCATGGGGGTCCCCTCCGGCCGGGCACCTGGGTGGCGCCTCGTTTGAACCAGAGCGTAGGCGCGACAGTTTGCGATCGCGTTAGCAAGATCGTCACCAGGGGCTTAACGGGCCCGAGGAACAGGCTGGAAACGGCGGGCACCGGTTCGTCTATGATGGGGAGCCCAAGATTGAGGACCGCCGATGCCTGCGCCGTTCAAGGGATTGCCCAAAGACTTCTTCGTCTTCTTCAAGGAACTTGCCGCCAACAACGAACGGCCGTGGTTCGAGGAGAACAAGCAGCGTTACAAGGACAGCGTCGTCGCGCCGCTCTCCGATTTCATTGCGGCGATGGCGCCGCGCGTCGCCAAGATATCGAAGCACATCGTGTGCGATCCGCGGCCGAACGGCGGCTCGATGTTCCGCATCTACCGCGACGTGCGCTTCGCCAAGGACAAGAGCCCGTACAAGACGAATGCCGGCGTTCACTTCCGCCATGCGGCGGGCCGGGACGCGCACGTTCCGGGCTACTACATGCATTTCGCGCCGGACGAGGTCTTCTTCGGCGGCGGGATTTGGATGCCGGACGCCGAGCCCTTGGGCAAAATCCGCCGTGCGATCGCCGACGCACCGAAGACGTGGACAAAGATCGTCGGCGACAAGGCGTTCAAGTCGGCGTTCGGCGGCGTCGAAGGCGAAGCCCTCGCGCGCCCGCCGAAGGGTTTCGACGTCGAACATCCGCTGATCGGCGACATCAGGCGCAAGAGTTTCTTTGCCATGCACAAGAGCTCGCCGAAGGCAATGCAGGGGCCGGCGATGCTTGATGAGATCGAGGCGTCGTTCAAGGCCGCAAAACCGCTGATGGCGTTCGTCTGCGACGCCCTGGACGCACCATTCTGATACGTTACCGGCGGATTCGCGCGTGCCGGCGCGTTGAAGGGCCGGTGGAGGTTCGTCCGATGCGTCTGGTAGGATTTTTCGCGCTTGCGCTTAGCGTTGCGTTGGCGCCGGCGATGGCCGCAGAACGCGACCGGGCGCTGGCGGTGGGTGGGGCGCCTCGGACCTATACGCTGATCACGCCCGAAAACGTGCCTGCGCCGGTCCCGCTCGTCATCGTGTATCATGGCGGCGGTCAGCGGGCGGAGCGGGCGCGGAACTACACGCGCTTCGACGAAATGGCGAAGCGCGAGAATATTGCGGTCGTCTATCCGCAAGGGCTCGGCAACAACTGGAACGACGGGCGCATGACGGCGGACCTGGCCGAGCGGCCGGCCGCGCACGCCGACGACGTGGCCTTCACGCGCGAGATCATCGTGCAGCTGGCGCAAGAGAGAATCGCCGATCCGACGCGCGTGTTTCTGACCGGCGCTTCGAACGGCGGCATGATGGCGATGCGCGCCGGATGCGAACTCGGCGACCGGATCGCGGGCATCGCGCCGGTGGTGGCGAACCAGCCTGCCGAATGGCGCTGCGAAGCGGCGTCGCTAGCGGCGCTGTTCATCCACGGCACCGACGACGAGTACATGCCCTTCGCAGGCGGGCGGATCGCGCCGGCGAAGTCGAGGCATGATTTGGGCGAGGTGCTGAGCGTCGAGGAGACGATTGCCGGCTACAAACGCATGAACGGCTGCGCGGGCGTCAAAGAAACCAAGACGCTGGACAAGGTTGGGCGCGACAAGACAAAGGCCGTGATTACCGAATACGCGTGCAGCAAGGCGCCGCTGAAGCACATCGTCATCGAGGGCGGTGGCCATACGTGGCCGGGCGCGCGCACGAACATCCTGGCCGATTGGCTGCTCGGCAACACCAGCGAGGAAGTGAATGCCACGTCCGAGATATGGACGTTCTTCAAGGGGCTGCATTAGGGAAACGCTTCGTTAACTCGCCTTTTAGGGGAATAAGGGCAGCCTCAGCGGAACCAGCCATCCGGGTTCCGATTCGATGTCGACTGCCGCGCGGCGCAAGCCTGCTACGATCCTCGTCAGTGAAGACTACGACCCCGGCGTTTGGGAAACGCTCGACGGCGAAGAGAGCGCGTTTCAGGCATGGGTCGCCGTCGCGCAAGACATCTGGGGCCGCAGTTGCTTCGCGCCCGGTCAAGCGGACGCTGCGCGTCAGGCGGCGGCGGCGCTCACGATCAATAAGACGATGATCGTCGGCGCCGCCGGGTGCGGCGTGGGCGGTGTCGGCCGGATCGCAAGCGAAGCGGGCGCGCATATCGAAGTGTTCGAAAGCGACGCGGCGCTGCTCGCGCACGCGGCCACCGACCCAGGGCCCGCAGGCAAGCTGCTGCGCGTCGCAGCGCTCGATCCGGCGCAGCCCGATTTGCGCGCGGACCGCTATCACGCGCTGATGGCGTTTCGCGCGGTTTCGGCGTCGCCCGATCCCTTCGTGGCCGCGAAGGCGCTGGCCGCGGCGGTGAAGCCAGGCGGCCGGCTGTTCGTCGACGAACTCTTTGTCGCCGATCCGTCGGTTGCCGCGCTGATCGCTCAGGGTATCGCCGGACCGAACCAGAAGCTCGCGCTACATGCTCAAGCTCCGGTCTTCGACACGTTGAAGAATCAGAAGCTTGAGCCTCGCGCGCGGACCGACGTCGGCGAGCAGCTTATGGCGGACATTCGCGCTGGGCTCGCCAAGTCGGTCGGGATCGCCCAACGTCTGAAGGAAATCCCCAAGCCGTTCCGCAAGCCGCGGATGAGTGCCTTCGCCGATGAGTTGCAGCGCGCTGCCGTGCTGCACCAGGCGCTTGAGAAGGGCCTCGTGACCGCGGTTCGCACGCTGCACTACAAGACGCGCGAGCTTTAGGAGCCGCAGCCTCCGCCGCCGCAGCCGCTGCCCCCACCGTCGCCGCCACCTTCGCCGCCCTCACCACCTTCGCCCTTGCCTTTGCCGGCCGAGCCGCAGCCGCCGGAGGAGATGACGACGCTGGAGTCACCGTTGCGGTCGTTCTTTGACTTCTTGCGCCTGGAGTTCCCGGATCCCAACACCGCCGCAAACAACATCAACGCCGCGACCGCAAGGCCGCCGATCACGACTTCGCGGCTGAGGCCGCCGGTGCCGTCGGCGGCGTGCGCGGTTCCCACCCCTCCCGCCAGCGCCGCGAGCGCGACCATGGGACGCCACGAAGGCTTGCGCACGATCCAGTGCGTGCGCCGGTCGATCCAGCGCTGATGCGCGGCGCCGGCAAAGCGCAAGTCGGCGGCCGGCCAGTGCGAGGTCGGCGCGTCGAGGCCGAACTCGGCGCGATAGAGCGCGAGCGTCTCGTCGTATTGGCGGCGATAGCGTGCATCTTCTGCGCCGCCGCCCTTGGTCGGACCGTGGTGCAGCGGCTTGTCGAGCACGCGTCCGCACATCTCATCCCAGTAGGAGCGCGTGAACGTCAGGTGAAGGTGCCAAACCTGATCGACGATGTCGGACGGCGTGACGGGTGTGCGGCTCACCGCCGCGAGATAGACGAACTTCTTGTATTCCTCGACGGCGCGCCGGGCGAACGCGGTCGACCATCCGTTCTCGCGCGCCAAACGATCCGAGAAGCGAAACGGCGCATCCGGATCGTCAAGTTGAAACGCTTCGAGCCGTTGCCAAAGCGCTTGATTTGAAATCATACCCAGTCTCCCTCGTTGTTTGCCCACAAACGAAAGATGGTGAGGCGGTATGACGGAAACATGACCATGTTTCACGGCCGACCCAAGGTGCCCGCGCTTATGCTCGACTTGGGAATTGCGAATTCTTGGCGGCGATCGGCCCAGGGCCCTCCCTTACGAGGCCGGGCACGCTTGTTCTAGAGTGGCCAGACAGGCATTGCGAAAGGAAACCAGACATGGCCTCGAAGATCACCGCCGATCCGCGCATCGATCCCCGCATCAAGACGCTCATGGGCGCCGCCCCCGACATCGTGCCGGCGGGCGACGTCAAGTCGCGCGAAGAACTGCTCGCGCAAGAGACGTCGGAGGCCGGGCAAGCGCGTCTCGCGATGGCGAAGATGTTTCTTCAGATGTGCGACAACGAAGACATCTCGCCGTCGAAGGGGCTGAAGATCACGACGGAAACGTTCCGTTCCGAACCCGACGGCAACACGGTCAAGATTCAATACATCCGCCCCGACACCGCCGAGCGCCTGCCATGCGTCTATTACATCCACGGCGGCGGGATGATGCACTTCTCGTGCTACGACGGCATGTACAAGGCTTGGGGTCGCATGCTCGCCGCCCAAGGCGTGGCGGTCGCGATGGTCGACTTCCGCAATTGCGTGACGCCGTCCTCGGCGCCGGAGGTGGCGCCGTTCCCCGCCGGCTTGAACGACTGCGCCTCGGGCTTGCGCTGGGTCGCCTCGCATGCGGAGCGGCTCAGCATCGATCCGAAGCGCATCGTCATCGCCGGCGAAAGCGGCGGCGGCAACCTGACGCTTGCGACCGGTCTGAAGCTGAAGCGCGACGGCGACATCGCCCTCGTCCAGGGGCTCTACGCGGTGTGTCATTATATCTCGGGCCAATGGCCGCTGCCGCAGTATCCCTCATCGACCGAGAACAACGGCATCCTGCTTGAGCTGCACAACAATCGCGGCGCCATGGCCTATGGGATCGAAGCCTTCCGCGCGAAGAACCCGCTTGCCTGGCCCGCCTTCGCAAACGACGACGACGTGAAGGGCTTGCCGCCCGTCGTCATTCACGTGAACGAGTGCGATCCGCTGCGTGACGAGGGCATCGTCTTCTACCGCCATCTGAACAAGAACGGCGTCAAGGCGCGCTGCCGGCAGTCGATGGGAACGACGCACGGGGTCGAGCTGTTCTCGATCGCGGCGCCCGACATCAGCCGCGATCTTGCCCGCGATATTGCGGCGTTCTGCAAGGGGTGAACTTGACACTGTCGTCCGCCGCCGCCACTAAGCGCGCGGGTAAAACAGGCGGAGGCGGTTGTCATGACCACGCACAAAACGCGGGTCGCGATCTTGGGCGCGAGCGGCTACACGGGCGCCGAGCTCGTGCGCCTGCTCGCACGCCATCCGCACGTCGAGATCGTGGCGCTGACCGGCGACCGCAAGGCCGGCGAGAGCATGGCCGACGTCTTCGGCCAATTCGCAATGCTGAACCTGCCGCGCCTGTCGACGATCAAGGACGTCGATTGGTCGAAGGTGGACGCGGCGTTCTGCGCCTTGCCGCATGCGACGACGCAAGCGGTCGTGCGCGAATTGCCAAAGCACGTGCGCGTGATCGACATCTCCGCCGACTTCCGGCTCGACAATCCTGACGTCTATCGCGAGTGGTACGCGCACGAACACCAGGCGATCGAACTTCAGAAAGACGCGGTCTACGGTCTCACCGAGTTCAACCGCGAGCGCATCAAGTCGGCGCGCATCGTGGCGTGTCCTGGTTGCTATCCGACCGCCGCGCTGCTGCCGCTGCTGCCGTTGCTCGAGCAGAAGCTGATCGATCCCGACGAAATCATCATCGATGCGAAGTCTGGCGTTTCCGGCGCGGGCCGCGGCGAGAAGCAGGCGAACCTGCACACCGAGGTGTCGGAGGGCATCCACGCCTACGGCGTCGGCAAGCACCGCCACATGCCCGAGATCGAACAGGAACTCGCAAAGGCCGCGGGCCGCAAACTGTCGATCACCTTCACGCCGCATCTGATGCCGATGAACCGCGGCATGCTGGATACGATTTATGTGCGCACGACGGGCGGCGCGACCGCCGAACGCGTGCACGGCGCGCTCGCACAGCGCTACGGCGGCGAGAACTTCATCCACGTCATGCCCTTGGGCCAAACCCCGCAAACGCGCCACGTGCGCGGAAGCAACCACTGCTTCATCGGCGTCGTGGGCGAAGCGAAGCCGGGCCGCGTGACGCTGATCTCCGCCATCGACAACCTGACCAAAGGCGCAAGCGGGCAGGGCGTCCAAAACTTCAACCTGATGTTCAACTACCCCGAAACCACCGCGATCGACATGCTGCCCCTGTTTCCGTGAGCGGCGGTGGGGAGCGCCAAGAGACTTAGGGCCTTGCCCTGGGTAGCCGCCGCTGGACTTCGGCGGCAAATCCGCTCCATCTTCGCTTCGTCGGCATTCGCCGCTCCGTGGAGTCGTTGCACGACGTGGAAGGTCTTCTGATCCTCTTGGGTCTGGTCTGGATCTTCGGCTCGTTTTTTGGGCTGATCGCGTTCTTTTCTTTGTCGAGGTTGCGGCGCGAGAACGGCGAACTGCGCGATGCGGTCGCGCGGCTCGCGGAAATCGTGGAACGCCTGCCCAAGTCGACCGTTGCCTCTGAGACGGCGCAGGCGCAAACGCCTTCGGCGACCACGGTGGAGCCGTCCACCAAGATAGAACCCGCCCGCCCGGCTGTCGCTGAGCGCGAAGCGATCGAGCCTGTGCCACTGCCGGAACCGGCATCGCCGCCGCCACCACCGCAACCACCGCAACCGCCACGACCACCACAACCACCGCGGCCAAGTTTCGAGGAGCAGCTGACGTCGCGTTGGTTGGTTTGGCTCGGGGCCGCGACGATCGCGCTCGGCGGCGT
Organism: uncultured Flavobacteriaceae bacterium; assembly: GCA_964561925.1. Lineage (GTDB taxonomy): Bacteria > Pseudomonadota > Alphaproteobacteria > Micropepsales > Micropepsaceae > SZUA-430. Next base: position 7,575 of record CAZLRW010000092.1, on the reverse strand, counting down.
GTTCCTCGTGAAGTTCTCGATCGACTACGGCCTGATCACGCCAGAGATGCGCGTGATCTTCGGTTTCCTGCTCGGCGCCGCGTTGGTTGCCGCGGGCGAGTGGCTGCGCCGTCGTGGAGACACGCTGAAGATGGAGGCCCTGCGCGGCAGCTACGTGCCGCCGGCGCTGACGGCGGCCGGCCTCTTCATTGCTTTCGCAAGTACGTATGCGGCCTTTGCGCTCTACCAAATGCTCTCGGCCCCCACGAGCTTCATTGCACTCGCAGCCCTCGTAGTCGTGGCGATCGGGCTTTCGATTTGGCACGGACGCGGCGTGGCGCTGCTCGGCATTCTGGGCGGCTTCGTGACGCCGCTCTTGGTGCCGTCGGATCAACCCTCGGCGTGGGCGCTGTTTCTCTATCTCGGCGCGCTCGTCATCGCACTGGTCGTGCTGATCCGCTTCATGAACTGGCACACCTTGTTGTGGCCGGTGCTGGCCGGGATCGCGTTCTGGATCGTCGCTTGGGTCGCTTCGCTGTGGACGCCGGGTGACATCGCGGCGGTCGGCATGTTCCTGGTCGTGACCGCGGCGGCGTTCTGCGCGGCATTCTGGGACATGCCCGCAAAGGAAACGGTCGCGGGAGCGACGCCGCCCTGGCCGCCGCTCGATCTCCCGCCGATGCTGCTTGTGTCGCTGGGCGTGGTGTTCGCGGGGGCGTTGTTCGCATTTGCGCTCGACAAGTACGGCGACGGAACGATCGCGGTGCTGGCGGCGCTAACCGCGCTTCAATTGGTCATCGCCACGCGCGCGCCAAGACTTGCAAGTCTGGCAGCGACCGCGGCGCTCCTCGTGGTCGCAACTTTCTACGGGTGGCCCTCGGTGAGCGTTGCCGAGACCCTGAACCCGCCCGTGGTTCCCGGTCCGCCGGATGAAGTTCAGTCGTTCCTGTGGACGATTGCGCTATTCGGAACGGCGTTTGCGGCCGTGGGCTTCGCCAAGATCTGGGACGGGCAGCGCCCGCTCGTTTGGGCATGGGTTTCGGCGGCGACGCCGCTCGTCTTGTTCGCACTTGCTTACGCGCGCGTGCTCAATTTCGGGAACGACGCAGCGTGGGCGGCGTTTGGTCTCGCGCTCGCATTCCTTGCGCTTGTGGCGGTCGAGCGCTGTCTTAAGTTCCGCGAACGACCGGGTCTGATCGAGGCCGCCGGCGCATACTCGACGGCGGCGATCGCGGCGTTGGGACTCTCGTTTGCAATGGTCTTCGAGGAGGCCTGGCTCACGGTTGCGCTGAGCTTGTTGTTGCCGGCGCTCGCCTGGACGGATCGCCGGCTCGACATCCCCGCACATCGCGCGATCGCGCTCGTCGTTGGCGCGATCGTTGTCGTGCGTCTGATCTTGAATCCGGACGTGTTGAACTACGAAACACAGATGTTCGGCCGGGCAAGCTGGGTGCTCTACGGCTACGGCATACCGGCGCTCGCCTGCGGGGCGGCGGCGTGGATCTTCGCGCAGGCAAGGCGCGATCAGACGGTGACGGTGCTGGAGGCCGCGGCGCTTCTGTTCGCGGCGCTGACCGCCTTCTTCGGCATTCGTGTGCTGGTCGCGGGCAGTATCGCCGGCGGGTCGATCGAATTGTTCGAGGCATCGCTTCACACGCTGACGTGGGGCGCCGCGGCCTATGGCCTCGAGCGTGCGGCGGCACGCAGCGGCAACCCGGTGATCGGCGCCGGATGGAAGATCCTGCTCGCGCTGGCCGTGGGCAATCTCGTGATCGTGCATCTCGTGGCTGAGAACCCCATCATCACGCGCGATCCGGTTGGCGATCTGCCGCTGCTCAATCTGTTGCTGCTGGCCTACTTGGCGCCCGCCGCCCTGGCCTGTGCGTTCGCGATCCGCTTCCGCGAGAGGGAGCCCTGGCTCGAGCCGTTGCCGGCCTCGGCAGTCGCGTGGAGCGCCTGCTTCCTGCTCGTGTTCGCATGGATGTCGCTCGAGACGCGGCATGCCTTCCGCGGACCCGTGCTGTCGGCAGGCATCGCGACGGACGCCGAGATCTACGCGTACTCCGTCGTCTGGTTGCTCTACGCCGGAGGATTGCTCGCGCTCGCGATCCGTCAGGCGTCGCAGGCGCTGCGGTGGGCGTCGCTCGTGGTTCTGTTTCTGACTGTCGGCAAGGTGTTCTTGTCCGACATGTCCGCCCTCACCGGCCTCTGGCGCGTCGCGTCGTTCGTGGGACTCGGGCTGACGCTTGTCGGGATCGGGTTCCTCTACCAGCGCTACGTTTTCCCACACAAACCCGCCCCATCGACATAGATGTTCGCCACAAAGCCTTCTTGACTTGAGTTTAGACGGCCGGAAATGAGCGGTGACCCCGACCCCACGCCCTTGACTTCGCGCCCCCGCCCGCGCGACCACTTGCGCCGCCGAAGCCGTCTGCAAGCCCTCTTCGCGTAACTGGCGTCAGCGTGGGTTCCGACCACGGGGAAGCGCGAAGGGCGGGGTTTCGGGAGTGCCGCGCGCCTGGGCCGTCCGCTTGCGTTGAGAACCGCAACTGAAGGAGGCCCAGACATGTCCGCCATGACCGACCACCGCGCCGCGCTGAAGGCGACCGACCCCGAGATTTACGAAACGCTGATCGGCGAAGAGCGCCGCCAGCGCGAAGGCGTCGAAATGATCCCGTCGGAGAACTACACGTTCCCCGAGGTCTACGCCGCGCTCGGCTCCGCGTTCACGAACAAATACGCGGAAGGCTATCCGGGCCGCCGCTACTACGGCGGCACCGAATTCGTCGACGTGATGGAAAACCTCGGCCGCGAGCGCGCGAAGGCGTTGTTCCGCGCCGAGCACGCGAACCTGCAGCCGCTGTCCGGTTCGCCGATGAACCAGGCCGTGTACCTGCAGTTCGTCGAGCCGGGTTCGACGATCCTGGCCATGGAGCTCAGCCACGGCGGGCACCTGACCCACGGCGCGCCCGTCTCGCACATGGGCAAGATCTACAAATTCGTCCGCTACAAGACGAACCCGCAGAACGGCGCCATCGACTTCGACCACCTGCGCGACGTCGCGCGGAAGGAAAAGCCGAAGCTCGTCGTGTGCGGCTATTCCTCCTACCCGCGCGACTACGACTACAAACTGTTCAAGCAAGTCGCCGATGAAGTCGGCGCGCTCACCATGGCCGACGTCAGCCACATCGGCGGCTTGATCGCGGGCGGCGTGATGCGGAACCCGATGGACGCGGGCTTCGACTTCATGACGACGACGACGCACAAATCGCTGCGCGGCCCGCGCGGCGGCATGATCCTGTGCAAAAAAGACCACGCGAAGGGCGTCGACCAGTCGGTGTTCCCGGGCCTGCAAGGCGGCCCGCACATGAACCAAGTCGCGGCAACCGCGGTCACGCTGAAACTCGCCGCCGAGCAGCCGTTCAAGACTTACGCGGCACAGGTGCTGAAGAATGCGAAGGCGCTCGCCGCCGAACTCACGAACGCCGGCGCCTATCTCGTCACCGGCGGCACCGACAACCACCTGATGGTGATCGACGTCGTGAAGAGCTTCGACATCAACGGCACGATCGCGGAGAAGGCGCTCGACCACGCGGGCATCACGACGAACAAGCAGGTGATCCCCGACGATCCGAACCCGCCGCTGCGTCCGTCGGGCGTGCGCCTCGGCACGCCGGCCGCGACCACGCGCGGCATGAAGGAAGGCGAGATGAAACAGATCGCCCGCATCATGATCGAGGCGATGAAGAACCACGCCGATCCGAAGCGCCTCGAAGGCCTGCGCCAAGAAACGCGCGTGCTCTGCTCGCGCTTTGCGGTGCCTGGGCTCTAGCCCGCATGGGTTGGATCGTCGCCAACATCGATTGGATCATGATCGTCAGCGGCGTGCTGACATCGACGATGATCTTCGCGGCGATCGCGCCCAAGGCCGCCTTGCGCTCGAACTTCGGCGAAGCGCTCGAAGGTCCGCTCGCCGACATCATCGTGCGCAATTGGGGCGCGTTGATCGCCCTGATCGGCGCGATGCTGATCTACGGAGCGTTCGACCCGGCAAGCCGGCAGATCATCCTGATGGTCGCTGCCGCGAGCAAAGTCGTCTTCATCGCACTGGTGCTTTCGCATGGCGGTCGCTATCTGCGCAGGCAAGTCGGCGCGGCGGTGGTCATCGACCTGGTGATGGTCGGCCTGTTCGCGTGGTATCTCTTCGCCGTCCGCGCAGGCTGATCCCATGAGCGAACCACGTATTGAGACGGCGCGGCTCAAGCTCGTGCCTCTCAGCGCGCGCTGGAACGACGACATCTTCCGTCTGCTGAACGAGCCGGAAGTGGCGGACTGGCTGTTCCTCACCGGCCCGCCGACGCGCGAGCAGGTCGAAGCGCGCATGAAAGCCTACGAGCAATTCTGGGCCGACCGGGGTTACGGCCTCTTCGCTGTCGTCGAGAAAGCGACCGGCCGCTTCGTCGCCCGCGTCGGCGCGATCGAGACGCCCGAAACCGGCCGCATCGAAATCGCCTGGACCACCGCAAGCGACGCCTGGGGCAAAGGCTACGCCAGCGAAGCCGCAAAGGCCGCAATCGACTTTACGTTCGCGCACTCAATCCTCGACGCCCTCGACTGCTACCTCCGCCCCGACAACACGGCCTCCCGCCGCGTGGCTGAGAAGGTGGGCTTCCGCTACCAGGACACGCGCTGGCTCTACGACCGGCCGCTCCGGTACTACCGGATGCCGAGGCCTTAAGAATCCGCCGAAAATGGCGCATTGACCCCGCGGGCGCCCCTCCGTAGGTTCCGCCTCCCTCTGGCGGGCCCATAGCTCAGCGGTAGAGCATCTGACTTTTAATCAGAGGGTCGATGGTTCGATCCCATCTGGGCTCACCAATCCACAGTGGCCGACAAAGTCGCTCCCCTTCTCCGGGGGTGGTGACCGGGCGCGCGATCTCTGCTTGAATTGTTTCAGTTGGCCAGACTCAGCCAAATGAAGAGGGGACCCATGACTTTGCATTCAACCAAGATGGCGCTCGGCGCCGCAGCGGCGGTCGTGCTGTCCGGGTGCGCGACGTTGCTCGAAGGCACGTCGCAGGAAATCCTGATCACCACGAACCCCGCCGGCGCGACATGCACGCTGGAGCGCGAGGGGCAGACGATCGCCACGGTGAATACGACGCCGGGTGCCGCACTTGTGAAGCGGCGCAAGCACGACATCACCGTCCGATGCAAGAAGGACGGTTTTGAAGAGGCCGTTTACGTCAACGACTCGGGTCTCGCATCGGGTGCGGTCGCGGGCAACGTCGCTGCCGATCTCGTTCTGACCGCGGGGTTGTCCTCGATCGTCGATTCCGCCTCGGGCGCCGACAATCAGTACGAGAGTACGGTCAACATCACGATGATCCCGCTTGCGGGTCGGATGATGGCCCCGCCCGTGGCCACGACGCCGGTTGCGCCGCCTGCGGTTGCGTCGCCGACAAAACCCGCCGAGCCGGTGAAGAGCGAGCCGGTCAAGGATAAGCCCAAAACGCCCTAAGGCGGCGCGGTGCCCTTACGGCCCTAACGGCCGCCTCGGTACTGTCGTAAATCCGACATACGATTTCGCCGCGGGTGTCACCGGCGGGGCATTTCCTTTGACGCCAGCGCCTCCATGTTGGACCGAGTGGTAACGGCGTTTTCGGTCGGGAGTTCCGCGTGTCGCGAGCAATATTGGTTGCAGGCTTGGCGCTTGTCTTGGCGCCCATGGCGCTTGCGGACGGCCCGCCCGGCGGCGAGAGACCGGATTGGACGTTTATCGTTGGCGGCGGCGGCCTCTATACGCCCGATTACCAGGGGTCCGACGATTACGAATTCCGCGCGCTGCCCTTTGTCCGCGTTCAGTATCAGGACTGGGTCACATTGTCGGTCCCTGAGGGCCTGAAGGTCACGGCCGTCGACGAGGGCGCCTTCAAGGCCGGTGCGATCGCGGGCTGGCGCTTCGACCGCGACGCCGGCGACAACATTGCGCTCGCCGGCTGGGGCGACGTCGACGGCGCGTTCGAGCTCGGCGCGTTTGCCGACGTCAAACTCGACGCGTTCAAACTGTCCCTGGAAGCGCGCCAAGGCGTCACCGGCGACGACACTGGCCTGATCGCGACGTTTTCCGCGCGCTATGAAACCCGCATCGCGGGCACCGTCATCTCGGCCGGTCCGAAAGTGTCCTGGGTCGACGACGACTACGCGCAGACCTATTTCGGCATCACGCCGGCGCAAGCCGCAGCCTCCGCTTTGGGCTACCTACCTTATGCCGCCGACGGCGGCATCAAGGACTACGGCGTCGGTCTGACGGCCGTTCATCCGTTGGGCGGCAGCTGGTCGCTCACCGCAATCGCAAGTGTGAGCCGCCTCACGGGCGATGCCGCCGACAGCCCCATTGTCGCCGCACAAGGATCGGAAACCCAAGTGACGGTGGGCCTGTTCGCGGGATATCGATTCTAAGACACGCGAAATTCTTCAAGAGGGGAGCCTTATGAAGCGCAACGCCGCCGGTTTGATCGCCGCCGCCCTTGTATTCACATTGCCCGCCGATGCCGCCGGCACCGCCGCCGCGCGCGAGGGCACGACGCTCGTCATCGAATTCACGGCGACGCTGAAGACCGCGCTCGGCTCCTCTGTCACCACGAGCACGATCGAACGCGTGCTCAAAGGCCGGTGCAAATTGGAAGCGCGCGGGTTGATGCCATACGGCGTCATGGGACCGACGAAGGACCAGGAGCGCGCGATGCAGAACGCGCAACCGTCAACCGAGATGGCCGACCTCGAAAAGGAAGTCGCAAAGTGCAAAGGTGACCAGGCGTGCATGATGCGCCTGGCCGAGCGCGCGGCGAACGCGAAGGCGCCGGAGGGCGCTTCCGGCACGATCCAAACGTGGTTTCCGCAATCCTGCTCCGGGTCGTTCAAGGTGGACGAACGTCACGACACGAACGACCCGGGCGGGGAAGGCGGCGGCGGCGCCTATCGGCAGACGACCACGATCAAAGGCATGAACGTCATCAAAGAGGGCGGTGAGGACGGTTGGCACGGCGCCTTCATCGACCATGACGTCGCCAAGAACGTGACGACATATCACTTCACGAACATCGAACCGATGGAGTTCGAAACGCGGTCCACGCGCACGGGCCATAAAGCGGGGGTCTCGCAGGGCAAGGCCTCGATCGCCCTGCTCGGCACCGAGTTCCCGAATCCGTGGGCGACCCAAAAGGGGCCCCCGGCCGCGGGCAAGACGACCAAGAAGGCCGAGGGCGGAACGCTGACCGTCGAGTGGCTGATCAAACGCTGAAGCTGCGGGGCGGCCTTAAGCCGCGTTCGGCAGGTGCTTGGCTTTCCAGGCCTGCCACGCTTCGCGAGTGAGGCGATAGATGTGCAGGTCGATCATCGCCCCGTCTGAGTGGCGGCGGACGTTGTTCTTGACGACCTGCACCTCGCTCCAGCCGGTCGCTTCGAGGAAGCGGCGGATGACGGTGTTCGTGCCGAGTGCGGTTGCCGTCGACAGGCGCAGGCCCAGCGTGTCGAAGAAATAGTCCCGGAACGGCGGCGTCAGTTCGGTCATCACGCCGGCGTTGCGGAACTTCG
>CAZLRW010000091.1:0-15631 GCA_964561925.1 uncultured Flavobacteriaceae bacterium | reverse complement strand
ACCTGCAACGGGCGGATGATCAGGACGTAGTAGAGCACGCCGGTCAGCGCGCCGCCGAGGTGGGCGCCGTGGCCGATCGGCAGGCCGCCGCCTTCTGCTTGCCAAATCAGGCCCGCGATGTCCAAGCCGACGAACGCCAGCGCGCCGACGAACGCCGACATCGGAATGATTCCCAACAGCAGAATGCGAGCGCGCGGGTAGATCAGCGCGAACAGCAGGATGACGCCTGCGATCGCGCCCGACGCCCCGAGTGCCGGAATCTCCGGTTTGCCGAGGACGAACGCCGAGACGACGGCATGGCCCATCGAGGCTACGATCGCGGCCGTCAGGTAGAACACGACGAAGCGTGCCGAGCCGATCGTGTGTTCGACGATCTGGCCGAAACTCGCCAGCACGTACATGTTGACGAAGAAATGCAGCAGGATGAAGTGCGAGAACTCGGAGGTGAGCAGCGTCCAATAGCGGCCCGCAACCAACGCGTCCCAACTCACAAGAAAATTGTCGACCATGATCGGATGTTCGCCGAGGAACAGCCAGGCGGCGAAGACGGCCGTGTTGAGGATCAGAAAGACCAGGACCACCGGGGTCATGCGCTTACTCCGTGACGGACCCGACTTTGGCCCGCCGATCATGCGCGCGCAATTCTTGCTTTGCGCGCAAGGCGCCCTATGTCTTCAGCAGGTCGTGATATTCCGCGTTGTTGTTCACGAACCAGGCGACGAACGAGCACTGCGGCACGATCTTTTCGCCGTTTGCGCGAACGAGCGCGAGTGCGCCGCGCGCGAGCTTCGAGCCCACGCCCTTTCCTTCGAGCGCCTTCGGCACTTCGGCGTGCGTCATCGTCACGACGTTGCCGTGGCGGCGGTAGTCGATGAAGGCGGTGCCGCCCTCGAGCGCGAGTTCGAAGCGGTGGCGTTTCGGGTTGTCGCGAACTTCTGTCACAGCGGCGGCGGGGCTTGCGGGGTCGCGGCGAGCACTTCGCGGGCGGCTTCGGCGTCGGTTGCGATTTGGGCTTTGAGCGCATCGAGGCCCGCGAACTTCGTCTCGGGCCGCAGATAGTGCACGAAGGAAACCACGATCGGTTGGCCGTAGGCGTCGCCCGCGTAGTCGAAGACGTGGACTTCGAGCAGCACGTCTTTCTTGTCGAACGTCGGACGGCGGCCGAAATTCGCGACACCGCCGTAGGCCTTGCCCGCGAGTTCGACGCGCACGGCGTACACGCCGAGCGCCGGTTCGAGATAACCTTCAAGCGAGACGTTCGCGGTGGGAAAGCCGATCGTGCGGCCGCGCTTGTCGCCCTGCTCCACCCTGCCCTCGACCGTCCACCAATGGCCGAGCAGACGCGCGGCTTCGTCGGGCCGGCCTTCGCGCAAGGCTTCGCGGATGCGGGTGGAGGAGATCTTCGTTTCGGGGCCTGCGCCCACGAGATCGAACGTCGAAACGCCGAACGCGTGCTCGGCGCCGCGGCGTTTCAGCAGTTCGACGTTGCCGGTGCGGCCTTTGCCGAACTGGAAGTCCTCGCCGACCACGATATGGCGGACGCCGAGGCCCTGAACGAGGACCTTCGCGACGAACTCGTCGGCGGTCAGGGACGCCAAGCCCGCGTCAAAATGGAGCGCGTAGAGCAAATCCGCGCCGAAGCGTTCGAGCAGGCGCGCCTTGGCGCGGAACGGGGTCAGGCGGAAACGCTCTCCGCCGGGCTTGAAGAACTCCTGCGGGTGCGGCTCGAAGACCAGGATGCCGAGTTTTTCGCCAAGCGTCTTCGTGTGCGCGATCAGCGCCTGATGGCCGCGATGGACGCCGTCGAAATTGCCGATCGCGACCGCGGCGCCTCTCGCGGCCGGCGGCAGTTGGTCGTGGTGCCGGAAAACTTGCATCGGCGGCGGCGCTTGCGACAGCTATTTGCCGCGCGAGGGAACCATGACCATCGCCTCGCCTTCGATGACGACGGTCTCGCCCACTTTGCAGATTGTGGAGAGCATCGCGCGGCGTTTCTCGGCGATCACCTCGGTCACGGTGCAGGTTGCCGTCACGGTGTCGCCGATCTTGACCGGGGCTTTGAAGCGCAACGTCTGGCTCATGTAGATCGCGCCGGGACCGGGCAGCTTCGTGCCGAGCACGGCCGAGATGAAGCCGACCGACAGCATGCCGTGGGCGATGCGGGTCTTGAACGGGGTTGCGGCGGCGTAGGCTTCGTTCAGGTGGACCGGGTTCGTGTCGCCGGAGACGTCGGCGAACATCGCGATGTCCTTCTCGGTCACGGTCTTGGTGAACGAAGCGGCGAGACCCGGCTTCATGTCTTCAATGCAATAGCCAGCGTTTGCCGTCATGGCGGCGTTACCTTTCGTCGAATGCATGGGACGGCGCGCAATCTATCGATGCGGCAGCGGCGTCACAAGCTACCACACGAGGCGCGGCATGGCCCCTACGGCGTGCAAGGCGCGTTCGTTCAGCACCGCGCCGATTCGGGCGGGATCGGGTGCGCCGCCGGGGCCTGCGAACTCCGCTTCGTGGATGCCGCCGGTGACGAGCAGCGCGTCGATGCCGGCGGCGTTCGCGCCGGCGATGTCGGTCTTGAGGCCGTCGCCGATCGCGAGCCACCGCGTGCGCGGGATATCGCGGCCGGTCAGTTCGCGGATGTGCGCGGCGACGTAGTCGTAGGCGGGCGCGTGCGGCTTGCCGAGATAGACGACCTCGCCGCCGCGGTCTTCATAGTCGTGCGCGAGGGCGCCGGCGCAGTAGATCATCTGGTCGCCGCGCTGAACGACAAGGTCGGGATTGGCGCAGAGGAACGGAAGCTTGCGCGCAAGCGGCGCGGTCCAATAGTCGCGGTAATCGCCCGGGCCTTCTTTCGTGTCGTCGAACGGGCCGGTGCAGACGATCGCCTCGGCCTCGCTCACACCCACGCGGGCAACGGCGCTCAGGCCCTCGAACAGCGGCAGGTCGCGCTCCGGGCCTATATGGTGAACGGCGTAACGCTTGGCGCCGCTGCGTTCGGTCAGCAAAGCGCGTGTCAGGTCGCCCGAGGTCACGAGTGCGTCATAGGCGTCGGCGGGGACGCCGAGGCTCGCGAGCTGGGCGCGGATCGGTTCGTTCGGGCGTGGGGCGTTCGAGAGCAACAGCACCGTCGCCCCCGCCCTCGCCTTGCGCAGGCAGTCGACGACGCCCGGAAACGATTCCCGGCCGTTGTGGATGACGCCCCAGATGTCACAGAGCAGGAGTTCATAGCGGCCGGCGAGGCGCGCGAGGCCGTTGATCAGCGGTACGACTGGCATTTCGGCGGCCAAGTGGCAGATTGGCGGCGAAGCGTCAACCGCCGGGCCCCGCCAACTGGATCGGGACAGCGGGGTCCCTGCCCGGCCAGATTGGCGGATCGCATTTCCACGAGGGCCGATGCTTACGCCGCTTTCTCCCCCGGTTTTTCAGTCGGCGCTGGCCGAGGCGAAGAAAGCGCATTTCGCGGGCGAGTTCGCGCGGGCGCGGCGGCTCTACGACGACATCCTGCGGCACAATCCGGGTGAGCCGGGGCCGATGATCCTGCTCGCCGAACTCGACATGCGCGACGCCAAGCTGATGACGGCGAAGGGGCGGCTCGAGGACGTCGCGGCGCGCTTTCCCGAATCGGTCGAGGTCAGGGCGGCGCTGGCCAATCTGCTGGAAGAGCTGGGCGACACGGCCGCGACGACCGCGTTCTACCGCGAAGAGACGGTGCGCAGGCCCGACGAGCGCGATAACTGGGTGAAGCTCGCGGCGGCGTTGCAGACGGCGGGCAAGCTGGACGAGGCGGCCGCGATGTTTCGGCTCGTCATCGAGCGGTGGCCGCGGTCGGTTGCCGGGTATTACGGCTTGGCCGCGATCGACGCGGCGCTGCTTTCGGCCGGCGACATCGACACATTGCGCGCGATCGCCGACGACGAGCGCGCGGGGCTGGACGAGCGGGTGCACGCGTTCTTCTCGCTCGGCAATGTGCGCGAGAAGCAGGGTGCGTTCGACGAGGCGTTCGCGGCGTTCGAGCGGGGCAACCGGTTGCGGCGCGAGAATGCGGCGCTGGGGCAAGAGATTCCGGCGTGGATGCAGATGCTGCCGGCAGGGCCTCCCGTCTTTTCTTCCGTGGAACAAGCCGAACAGATGCACGCAAACTTCGTGCGGGAGACGATGAGCACGTTCTCCACCGCCTATTTCGCGAAGTTCGGCGGGCGCGGGCATCCGTCGAATGCGCCGATCTTCATCGTCGGCATGCCGCGGTCCGGCTCGACGCTGCTCGAGCAGATCTTGTCGAGCCATCCCGACGTGCAGGGGTTGGGCGAGACGATGGCGCTGTCGCGCACGTTCCGTGAGGCGCTGGCCGAGATGCAGCGCGATCCGGGGCGCGCGGACCCGGCCGCCTTCTACCGGCGCGTCGGCGAGAACTATTTGGCGGCGCTGAAGGAATTGGGGTGGGACGGGCGGCGGCGCGTCATCGACAAGATGCTCGGCAATTACGTGCATCTCGGGATCGTGCACCTCGCGCTGCCGAACGCCACGATCATCCACAGTCTGCGCGATCCGGTGGACACGTGCCTGTCGAACTTCCGCCAACTTTTCGGACGGCGGAACGAGGCGAGTTACGACCTGGGCGCGATCGGACGACAATATGTGCGTTATCGCGAGGTGATGGCGCATTGGGACAAAACACTGCCCGGCCGTGTCGCGACGATCGCACACGAGCGCCTGATCGCCGACAGCGAGGCGGTGATCCGCGAACTCGTGGCGGCGTGCGGCTTGGCGTGGGACGAACAGTGCCTGCGATTCACCGAGAACGAGCGCACCGTGCGCACGGCAAGCGTGGCGCAGGTGCGCCGGCCTATTTCGGCTGCGGCCGTCGAGCGGTGGCGGAAGTACGAGGCGCACCTCCAGCCGTTGTTCGCGGCGCTCGGGCCGTACGCACCGGCGCGCTGACAAAAAGAAACGGCGGTCTTTCGACCGCCGCCCCGTTGCTGCATCCGTCTCGGTTAGAACCGCGTCGACATGCCGATGAACACTTCGCGGCCGAGCGAGTCGTAGATCACCGGGAACGTGTTCGCGTTGCCGAACGGCGGGCCGGAGACGCCGAGGACGTTCGAGTCGAGGATCGGCGGATCCTTGTCCATCAGGTTGTTGATGCCGCCCGTCAGCTTCACGTTGTCGGAAATCGACCAATCGAACGCGACGTCGATGTAATTGTACGCCGGGATACGCGCGTCGGCCGTGTTCGCCACGCCGTTGTTCAGCGTCGGCTGGGGCGAGAGGCCTTCGTAGGTCGTTTCCGACAGACGGCGCCACGCGAGCGACAGGTTCAGATCCCAAGGCGTTTCCCAGGTGACGCGCATCTTGTGGCGCCACTCTGCGATGGGCGAGGCAGAGCCCACGGTTACGCCGCAGGTCGGCCCGAAGAGGCCGACGCAGTCGTAGATCGCTGCGCCGGGCAGCGGCTCGGCCTCATGCGTGAGCACGTACGTGCCTTGGAGGTTGAACGTCAGTCCGTTGCCCTCCCAACCCAGGTTGCCGAGGTCGAGGCGATAGTTCGCGTCGACGTCGACACCGGTGGTCGCGATCGAACCCAGGTTCTCGGTCGGACTGTCGATGAAGCCCGCGCCGAACAGGATGCCCGACCCGGCCGCGCGGCGGATCTTGGGGCAGAGCGAGCTTGCCGGATTGACGGCGCAGGTCTGCAGGATGACGGCCTGCGGCACCACGCCGATGACCTTGTCGACGAAGATGTCGAAGTAGTCGACCGACGCGGTGAAGCCCTTCAGGAACGTCGGCGTGAGAACGACGCCGAACGATTGCGTGTCGGACTCTTCGGGTTTCAGGTTCGGGTTGCCGCCGAAGTTCGCAGCGCACTGTGCCGACGGGCATGAGAAGTTCGGGCTCGCGGCAAAGGCCGCGATCTGCGCCGCCGACAATCCGAGGTTCGCGCACTGCGTTGCCGTGAACGCCGGCGGCGAACTCGTCGTCGCGGCGCACGGGTCCTGACCGCTCCAGAGCCCCAAGAACCGGGGTTGGAACAGCTCCACGATGTTCGGTGCACGCACCGCACGCTGGAACGACGCGCGGAAACGCACGTCGTCCGTCGGCATCCACGTGGCGCCGTATTTGTACGTATGCGTGATGCCGACGTTCTCGTAGTCCGATAGGCGGTAGCCGGCATTCAGTTCGAGCAGCTTGGCCCACGGCGCCTCTTCGACCAGCGGCACCACGACTTCGCCGAACAGTTCCCACACGTCGAACGAACCGGCGGTCGACGGCGTCGGGCCCCCTTGACCGGCAAGGTCGCCGGTCGAGAACGCGAGGTCGACGCGGTGTTCCAGTTTCTCTTGGCGATACTCGCCGCCGAACGCCGCCGAGACCGGCGACTCCGCCCACGGCATGCCGAAACCGAGATCGCCGTTCAGCGAGCCGCTGACGATCCACTCAGATGTCGTCCCGATCTGGAACCCGGGCGTCACGAGGTAGCTCAGGAGCTGCGGGGTCAACGTGCCCGAGCGGAAGACGTCGAACGGAACGCACGAGGTGTCGCTGCCGTTCAGTACCGAGGTACAAATCGGCGCATCGTCCGCGTTGCCCAAGACGCCGTCGGGTCCGGTATTGACGACATTCAGCGCACGCGCGATGCGCGAGAGCGACACGTCGTTCAAGTACGTGCGGGACTGCACGGTCTGACCGTACTGGCCGTAGACGTCGTAGTCCCAACCGATGTCATCCAACGTGCCCTTCATGCCCAGGACTGCGCGGAACGACTGGTGGCGGAAGTCGTCCTGGCGATTGCCGCCTTCGGTGAAGCGGCGGCCGATGTCGAGCGTCGCCTGTCCGGTCGAACCCAGACCTGCAGCCAAACAATACACGTCGAGCGGACGGTTCGGCGCGGCAACGCCGGCCGGCGTCATGAACGGGTTGTCGCAATTGACGATGTAGTTGCCGCGCGCGAGGCCTGAGCCGCGGAACAGACCCGAGGCCGCGATCTGGGCGATCGTGCGGTCGTCGTTGAACTGGAACTCGCTGTAGAGCTCCGTGCCTGCCGCAAGTTCGTAGTTGCCGATCGCGCCCAATGTGTAGCGCTCGTCGGGGCGCTGCAGGTAGTTCGCGGGGCCGAAGTTGAAATTGTGGAGCGCGCCCACGAAGCCCGCCGCGGGCAAGGCCTGCGAACCGGTCGCCGTCTGGATGCGGGCGGGCGTTGCGATGTCGAAGCTCGACAAGCGGCCGAACGCCGAGTTGCTCGAGCCTTGGCAAACGTGGACGCCGGCGCCGCCGCCGTTCGTCGAGATCGAACACGCCGAGAAGTCGCGCTCGGATTGGAAAATCGGCTCGGCGTGACGGTATTGCGAGAACAACGTGATGTTGCCCTTTCCGTCGTCCATGTTGGCGCCCATGATGCCCCAAACTTGGACGATGCGGCCGTCGTTGACGTGTTCGTCGGGCAGCTTGAACTCGTTCGGATTCTGGGCTGCTGCGGTCGCGATCAGCGCACGCGAGACGTTGTCGTCGTTCCTGTGGTCCGTGATGCGGTACTGAGCGCCGACTTCGACGCCTTCGAAGTTCTTGCGGTAGATGAAGTTCACGACGCCCGCGACGGCGTCGGCGCCGTAGACGGCCGAGGCGCCGCCCGTGAGGACTTCGACGCGCTCGACCATCGCGATCGGGATGTTGTTGAGGTCGGGGGTCGGCTGGGTCGAGCTTGCCGGGTTCAGACGGCGGCCGTTGATCAAGACCAGCGTTCGCTGCGGACCGATGCCGCGCAGGTCGACCGTCGACGTGCCGGAGGAACCGTTCGATACTTCGGCGCCCTGGTTCGCCAGAACTTGCGGCAGGTTGTTCAAGAGTTCTTCGGAACTCGTCGTACCCTGCAGACGTTGTTCGGTATTCGTGATCGTAGAAACCGGCGAGACGGACGTCAGGCCCCGTTGCGGAATGCGCGAGCCGGTAACGACGACCTTCTCGACCGCATCCTGCGCGTAAGCGGGCGCAACGCCCATCACCGTCGCCACCGCGGCGCCGGCCAATAATGCGGATTTCAGCGTTCTTTTTGCCTCACCGTTCAACACTTGCAGCCCCCTCGAAAAAAGTACGAACACGCGAGCAAAGGACGTTCCCCCCTTTGCGCTCACGGTTGTTATCCGCCTGAGCCCGCGCGCACGCCCCCCGCAGTTGGAGGGGCGCGAACTCGAATCTCGGTGAGGCAATGCAGTTCCGGCGCGATGTGATGCAGGGCGGCAACTACAGCGCGCGGGCGCGCGGGAACGAACAGAAACGGCCGCCAGAAAGGCGGCCAGTTTCCTCGACTATGCGTGCGATTGTGGTTCGGTGCCTCAGTTGGCGACGAAGCGCTCCGGGAACAGCATCGCAAGCTGGGTCTTGGCGGCGTGCCATTCGCGTTGCGGGCGGCGCCAGCGGCGCAGCGTTTCGCGCACGGCGAGGTACATCAGCGCCGTCGCATCTTCGACCGAGGTCATATGACCATGTCCCCGCAATGCGCGCGCATAGCCCCGGCGAAGCGCGTCGGCGGCGTGGGTCGAGCCCATCACGCGGCGTACCTCGAGCGGGGCGGCGAAGAACGGCAGGAGCTCCGGCCAATGGCGCCGCCAGAGCGGGGCGATCGCTGGGTAGCGCTGACCGAAGCGGTCGGCGGCGAAGCGGGCGAGATTTTGTTCGGCGGTGGCGGCGTCGCTTGCGCCGTGGATCGCGCGCAAGGCCTTGGCCAGGCTCGAGCGGTCTTTGCTGACCGCGAGTTCGAGCGATTGGCGCACGAATTCGCCGACGTTCGGCATTGCGATCGCCGAAGGGAATACGTCCGGAAGGATTGCCGCTAGGTGCGGGCTTGATCCCAGCATATAGAGCACGTCGACGACGCCGCGGTCGCGCAGGTCGCTCAGCATTTGCGACCAGAAGCTCTTTTCGTCGTCGCCCTCGAACCAGAGGCCCAACACTTCCTTTGGTCCGTGCGATTGAAAGCCGAGCGCGAAGTGGCACATGCGGTTGCGCGCCACCGCGCCGTCGCGCCACTTCACGCGCAGGCGTTCGAACACGACGATCGGGTAGCTGGGCTCGAGCGCGCGACTTTGCCAATCGGCCGCTTCGCGGCGCACGTCGGCGAGCAGCGAGTCGATGATCGATGCAGGAACGGGCTGACCGATCAGCATCGACGCGCGGCGCTGAATTTCCGCCGGCGCATATCCCTTCGCGTGGAGCGAGACCATGCGCTCGCTCAGATCCGGGAAGCGCAGCTGGAAGCGCGCGACGCCGTCCGTTCCGACGGACGGTTCTGTCTCGGGTTCGACGCGCGTCGGCTCGGCGTAGGCCGCGAAACGTTCGCTTACCGCCGCGCGCAGGCGATCAAGAATGCCGTTCTCTTCGAAGACGGCGCGGGCGTCGCGACCGGCGATCAGCTGGTCGATCAGTTCGGGCTCGAAGGCCATCGTGCGTGCGGTTCTCATCTTAAGCCTCGGGGTCAGAGCGGCATCAGAAGGGCGCCCAACCGGGCCAGATCGGCCTGCGAATTGACGCCCAGTTTGGTGAAGAGGTTGCGGACATGCCAGCGCACGGTCTCGACGCTGCGTTCCATCTTGCGCGCAATGGAGGCGATGTCCTCGCCGTCGACGACGGCGGCGAAGATCTGACGCTCGGTGGGCGTCAGATCGGGAAAGCCCGAGAGCATCGCTTCACGCGTCTGTGAAGCGCCGGAAAACGGCGTCAGCGCGACGACGACGGAAGGCACGGGTTCGCCGAAGTCGAGCGGCATGCGGGCCAGCGACAGCTGGGCGATGAACGTGCGGCCTTCCATACCCTCCACCACGAAGGCGAACGTGCGGCGGGCGTCGGCGGGCGCCGCACGCGACAACAGCTCGAACGCGCCTTGCGCGCGATTGTCCTCGAAACGCAGGCGTCCTGCCGCCGCGGCAACCGGACGGCGCTGATCCAGAAGGGCCGCCGCGGCGGCGTTCGACCGTTCGATGGCGCGGTTGCGCGTGATTAACAGCGCGATCGGATTGTTCTCGAACATCTGCAGGCCGACCAACGCCGCGACCGGTGCGGCTGCGTCCCGCGACGCGACGAATGCGTGTAGCGCTTCGCTCATTGACGATATCCCCTCTTGCCTCTTGTCCCCCGACGCGAGGAGCCGAGCGTGCGCTCATGCACGCTTGAGAGTCGTCCGGATGTCGTCAATTGGCGCTCAAGATTTCTTCAATTTGCGAAGCGATCCAGTTGCGGCGCGAGCGAGCGATCCAGCATCCGTCCAGTTCGCCTTGCGCAGCCAATCCAGTTCGCGCTGGCAGATCGCCATTTGCGATGCACGGCTCACACAACGGCGTGATGTTTGCGTGAGATCGTTGCGCTTGAGGCCGACTTTACATCTTATTGACGGCGGGAAGCGCGCTTGGCCTGGGGAGAGCGATGCGATGAAATACCAAATCGGCACTTGGGTCGCGTGCAGCGACAGCGACACGATCCGCATGGACGGCGTGCAGCACAAACTCGAACGGCGCGCGATGGAGGCGCTCGTGCTTTTGTGTTCGCGCGCGGGCGAGGTCGTGAAGAAGGAAGACCTGATCGAAAACGTGTGGGGCCGCTTGGCGGTCAGCGATCATTCGGTCGCGATGGTGATCAGCCAACTCAGACGTGCGTTCCGCGACGACGCGCGCGCGCCGCAATACATCGAGACGATCACGAAGCGCGGCTATCGGCTGATCGCGCCTTGTTCACCGGTCGCGGCGGAGCCGCCGGCGCCGCCTCTGCGAATAGCGACGCCCGCTTCCGCACCGTTTCCGATGATGGCGGTCGCGGCATCGGCGGGCGTGACGCTCGCCGGGGTCGGGGCGCTGTCGGCGCTGCTCTTCCTTTGATCAGGCGATCGCGCGCGGGCGCATCGGCGTGACCGGGGCGGCGCCGCGCGGGAGCGATTGCTCGCCGATCGCTTCGCGGATCGGCTTCGGTTCACCGAACAGGAAGCCTTGGCCGTAGTCGACGTTGTAGTCGAGAAGATCGACGACGTCCTTTTCGTGCTCTACGCGCTCGGCGATCAGGTTCAAACCGAAGCGGGCGAGCAGTTCCTTGAGGTCGGCGGGATGGACGCGGGCGCCGGCCTTGGCCGGGTCGCCGAGCAGAAGCTTCGCCGGCACCTTGAAGTAGCGCACCTGGCGCGAGCGGGCGACGGCGAAGTCGATGTCGAGCGTCGTGACCTTGTCCATCGAAAAAACGAAACCCAAATCGGCAAGGCGCGAGAGTGCTTCATCTTCGGCGGCGCCGGCGTTCGCGAACGTCGATTGGGCGATCTCGAAGATCAGCATGTTCGAGAGTTCGCGGTTCTGCTGCATGAACTCCACGAACTGGGCGAAGAAGCCCGCGTCCTGCAGCGTGTCACGCGAGAGATTGCAGAAGACGGCGATGTCCTTGTTGCGCTGGCTCCAGGAGCGCAGCACCTGAACGCAGCGGAACAGGAGCACGTTATCGACGACCGACATCAGGCCCGCGGGTTCGGCGATGCGGATGTATTGCGAGGGCATGATCAGCGTGCCGTCTTCGGTGCGCAGGCGCGAGAGCGCTTCGTAGAAGCGGACGCGGCGCTGCGGCAGGCTGACGACGGGCTGCATGTAGACGTCGACGCGGTTTTCCTCGAGCGAGCGGCGGATGATCTCGAGCATCGCGTCGTCGGGGCGGTCGTCGGCGATGCGGGCGGGCTCCTTGCGCGCGGGGCGCAGGCGGATCTCGTCGGCGGCCGGTTCGACGTCGCGGGCCTTCGTCGCGATGCCGTCGGCCAAATTGCGGACGAGGGATTCCAAGACCTTCACTTCGGTGACGACGCGGTCGTTGCGGGTGGCGATACGGTCGTCGACGTGGAGCTTCAGTTCGACGAGCGCGCGGCGGGTGAGTTCCGCTTCGGCGCGCAGGCGTTCCTGGGCGCCGCCGACCTGGGTCAGCGCCGCGTCGAGTTGGCGGCGCTCGGCCAGGCGCTCGAGCAGCAGGTCGCAATAGGAGGCGGCGATCGTGACCAGGCCGACGACGAGGGCCGCCCCGACGATGTTTGTCGCGCCGGTGCGGTAAAGCACGCCCGCAATCACCACGCCCGCCAGGAGCGCGACGACCGGCACCAAGATTTGACCCAAACGCGGCATGGCCGCTCCGCTTCCCCTCTGATTCGCGCAACGTCTTCCACTGTCGGGCCGGAAACGTTTACAACGCCTTAACCAATGGCGGACGCATCGTCTTGAAACCGGGAGATCTTCGCATGACCAACGCACACTCGTTCTCTTTCACGTCGATCGACGGCAAGGCGCTCGCCATGAGCGGCTACAAGGGCAAGGCCGTGCTCGTCGTGAACACCGCGAGCGCGTGCGGACTCACGCCGCAATACAAGGGCCTCGAGGAGCTTTGGCAAACCTACAAGGCCAAGGGGCTCGTCGTGCTGGGCGTGCCGTCGAACGATTTCGGCGCGCAGGAGCCGGGCAGCGAAGGCGAGATCAAGACGTTCTGCGAGACGCATTACGGCGTCGACTTTCCGATGACCTCGAAAGTGAACGTGATCGGCGCGACGGCCCATCCGCTCTATCAGTGGATCGCGAAGGACCTGGGCGAGGCCGCGGTGCCGAAGTGGAACTTCCACAAATACCTGATCGGCAAGGACGGCGGGGTCGCGGCCGTTTTCGGCTCACGCACGGCGCCTGAGGCCGCCGAAGTGAAGCAGGCGATCGAAGCCGCGCTTGCGGCCTGAAACAAAAAAAACGCCGCCGGGTCGACCGGCGGCGTTCGCTTCGCTGTCCCGTGCGCCGCTTACGACGTATACGGAATGATCTGGATTTCGACGCGGCGGTTGCGGGCACGTCCCGCGGGCGTCGCGTTCGTGGCGATCGGACGCGCTTCGCCCAAGCCCATCACGTACATGCGGCCGGGGATCACGCCGTTCTGCGCGAGGATGTAGGCGACGGCGTTCGCGCGGCGCTGCGAGAGGTCGTTGTTGTAGTCGGCCGCGCCGGTCGAGTCCGTGTGACCCGACACTTCGATCATCGTCTTGTTGTACTCGGCCAGGACTTCGCCGACCGCGGCCAGCGTCTGGTAGAATTGCGGGTTCACCTGATCGCCGTCGACCGGGAACGTGATGTCGCTCGCCATTTCGAGTACGATGTTGTTGCCCTGGCGGCGGACCGACACGCCGGCCGCGCGCAGACGCTGACGCAGTTCGGCTTCCTGCTGGTCCATGTAGCCGCCGATGGCCCCGCCCGCGAGCGCGCCGATGCCCGCGCCGATGAGCGCATTGCGGGCGGCCTGCTTGCCGCTGGAGGTGTTCGTGAGCGCGCCGATCGCGGCGCCGCCCAGCGCACCGAAGATGGCGCCGCGGGTCGCGTGGCTCGTCTTCTGTTCGCCGGTGTAGGGGTCTTGGGTCTGGCAGGCGCCGAGCAAGAGCGCCGCGCAGGCAATGGCGGCTATGGCTTTACGCATGGAAATGTCCTTTCTGAAGGCCCCACGTGACATTGCATCGCTTAAGGGTCGGGGCGTGATAAGCCGAAGCGCCGCCCGGAGGCAAGCCGCGCGGCCGTTTTCCCGCATTTCGCTTGACGGCCGTCGCAGAGCGTTCTCATTTCGGCGAATTCGCCATTTTCGTTCAACCAGCCAGCGGCGCGGAGAATTTCACGTCATGCAACTGTTCGATCTCAGCGGGAAAATTGCCGTCATCACAGGGTCCACGAAAGGAATCGGCGAGGCGATCGCCCACCGCATGGCCGAGCACGGCGCGAAGGTCGTCGTGTCGAGCCGCAAACAGGACGCCTGCGACAAAGTCACCGCGGACATCAACCAGAAGTGGGGCAAAGGCAAAGAAGTCGCCTATGCGGTGCCTTGCAACATCAATCACCGCGAACAGCTGGAGCAGCTCGTCGCCAAGACGCGCGCGAAGTGGGGCCGCATCGACGTGCTGGTCTGCAATGCGGCGATCAACCCCGTGTTCGGTTCGATGTCGCAGATCACGGACGAGGCCTTCGACAAGATCATGGGGGCGAACGTGCGGGCCAATCATCAGTTGTGCACACTCGTCCTGCCCGAGATGGTTGAGCGCAAGGATGGATCGATCATCATCGTCTCGTCCATCGGGGGCTTGCGCGGCTCGCCGGTGCTCGGCGCGTACTGCATCTCGAAGGCGGCGGATTTTCAGCTTGCCCGCAATATCGCCGTCGAATATGGCGTGCATAACGTTCGCGCGAACTGCATCGCGCCGGGGCTCATCAAGACCGATTTCGCGAAGGCACTTTGGGACAACCCGGCGATCCTGGAGCGCTCGACGTCGACCGCGCCGCTGAAGCGGATCGGCGAAGCCGACGAGATCGCAGGCGCGGCGGTGTTCCTCGCGTCGAAGGCTGCCGCCTTCATGACGGGGCAGACGATGGTGATCGACGGCGGCGTCACCGCCGGCTGACAAGGCGGCCCCGAAATTAAGGCTTTTCATTCATGCAACATTCATCGAAACATGCGCCCGATGGCCATGACGGGTCGAAGAGGGTGGGCATGACCGCCGAAGCACAGCGGGCGGACTTCACGCTTGCGGGCAACAAGATGCTCGCGCCGCTGGAGCGCGCGGCGATCGCGCGCATCGAAGCGGCATGCAGCTGGAAGGTCGCGCACACGAACGAGCCGATCGTGAACCGCGACTCCGACTCGCGCGACGTGTTCTTCGTCGTGAAGGGACGCTGCCGGATCGTGAACTTCTCGCCCTCGGGGCGCGAGGTCGCCTATGCGGTCGCGGGCCCCGGCGAGTTCTTCGGCGAGATGGCGGCGATCGACGGGCTGCCGCGGTCGGCGACCGTGGTCGCGCTCGAAGACTGCGTGCTCGGCGCGATCACGCCGCACACGTTTCGCGAGATCATCGAGCAGCATCCGAAGGTCGCGTTCGTGATCATGGAAAAACTCGTGCGGATCGTGCGGACGAGCGACGACCGGATCATGGATTTGGCGACGCTGTCGGCCTATCAGCGCGTTTACTCCGAGCTCTTGAAGCTCGTGAAGCCCGATCCGGTGCGGCAGGGCTCCTGGCTCATTTATCCTTTGCCGACTCAGGCGCAGATCGCGGCACAGGCGTCGACGACGCGCGAAACGGTCGCGCGCGTGCTCTCGCATCTGTCCGGCGACGGCGTCGCCGAGCGCAAGTCGAAGACGCTCTACGTGCGCCAGATCGACCGGCTGCGCCAGCTTTGCGACAAGGCGCCGGGACCGGTGAAGCCGGAACAGTGAGCGGCGACGCGCAAGACACGTTGCGGCCCGATCAGGAGGTCGTGACGGTGCGCCCGCGCGAGAGCGTGATGACGCTGCAGCGGTTGCCCTACTTCGTGGGCGTGTCGGCGGCCACCGCGGGGGCGCAGGCGATTTCGATGAACATGGTCGTCATTCCGCCGGGTGGGGCGGCCGAGCCGCACTATCATCGCGGCTATGAGACGGCGATCTACATTCTCAAAGGGCGCGTCGAGACGCGCTACGGCGCAGGGCTGAAACGCTCGGTCGTCAACGAAGAGGGCGACTTCGTCTTCATCCCGCCCGGACTTCCGCATCAACCCGTGAACCTGAGCACGACCGACACCGCCCTCGCCATCGTCGCACGCAACGACCCGGCGGAACAGGAGAGCGTGGTGAAGTACGA
>CAZLRW010000090.1:0-15834 GCA_964561925.1 uncultured Flavobacteriaceae bacterium | reverse complement strand
CGGCGATCGAGGTCTCGACGTTGTCGTAGTATTGATACGACATCGAGATGTCGAAAGTGCCCAGGTCGGTTTCCGTGCCGGCACCGAGCCACTCGGCCGTGTCGTTGACGCCGATCCGCCAGTTCAAGGACCCGGTAATGCCGTCGTACAACAAGTAACCGGCATTGACGAAGCCCGCGTTGAACGCGTTCGAGACCAAGACCTGACCGTCCGGCCCGCGCCCGAAGCCCGCGCCGCCCCCGAAAGTGAACGCTGCGGGACACACAGCGGTGTTCGTGGCGTCGTAGCACTGCTGCATGATGGCAAGAAGAGTGAGACTCGAGATCGCCTGATTGATCTGGATCTTGGTGTAGTCCACGGCGATCGCGAAGTCGTCCAGAAGCCACTTCGGTTGCATCACCAGACCGTAGCTGAACGCCGTCGACGTTTCGGGAACCAACGCTGGATTGCCGCCGGTTTGACCGCGAACGGTGGCAAACCGCACGTTCGAGATGAACGTGTTCAGCGGTGACGTGTATCCCCTAGCGAGCCATTCGGCCGTACAGTTCGCCCGCCGCGTCACGGGATTGGGCCCCGAGTCGATCAGCGTCGAGTCGCACGGGTCGGCCGCCGAAGCGAACGTGGTCGAAGCAGGCAGGAACAGTTCCGTCAGTGCGGGCGCCCTGAGCGAGTTGGTGTAGTTGCTCCGGACCTTGAGCCAATCGAAGGGCCGATACGTCAGGGCCCACGTGCCGGCGTCCGCTATTCCCGACGCGTCGCTGTCCATGACGCGGAAGGCGCCTTCGATCGTCAACTCGCGCATGAACCGCGTCTGAAAATCACCGCCAACGATCGGAAGCATGAATTCGAAGAGCGCTTCCTCCGATGTGTATCGTCCCTTTGTTTGAACGATTGGCGCCGAACGGCCCAGCCCCAAGCGCAGTGCCGGATCAGGTTCGAACACGGTCCGCTCCTGCCGCCAAGCCACGCCGGCAGCAACCGACAACGGACCTGCCGGCAATTCGAACAAATCCGTCGTGATGTTGAACTCGCCGAGGTACTGATCGTTCCGGCTCTCCGATGTCGGATCGGCTCGGACGAAACGCTGCGCTTCCGGCGAGGACAGACCCGCGCCTAACAGGTTCAAGGGTCGACAGGCGTCGATCACGGATTGCGGCACCACCTGCGCCACCGGCGAGACGGCCGGGTCCAACCACGTGACGGTGCCCGCCGGCAACGTCTGAGCCCGGCAGACGATTTGGCCGGAAGCGTTGCGCACCGCATCCATCGCGAGCGCGAACTCGCGCCGGAGGATCGTCGATGCGACGCTCTTGCCCGTCGCACGGCCGTAGATCGCGGCGAAGTCGTAAGAGAACAGCCGGTTGAGCGCGGTGAAGTCGCCCTCTGCCCCCGCCACAAACCGGTAGGTGGTGCCTTCGTTCGGGGACTTCGTGCCTTCGTTCAGGTCGGTATTCGCGCGCTGGAGATTGAATGAAGTGATCCCGTTCGCAGCCAAAGTCGCCTGTGCCTGCGGTGTCAGAAACGGATTGTCGTTGTTGATGACAACGGGACCGCTGACCGCCGCGGGTGCCGAATATGCGCCCGTGAGGAACCTGCTTTGCTGCGCCGCCCCGAAGAGGCTGCTCTGGAAGGTCGGCTGATTGACGACTTCGACAGCCTTCAGTTCGCTGTATAGGCCTTCAAAGAAGACGTTCATCCAATCCGCGACATCGTAGTTTGCGATAGCCGTCAGGATCGAGCGATCGGCGTCGGCTTCCAAGCTGGTAAGCGGGGCGAGGTCGAGGCCGTCACCGCCCGAGCCGTTCGTGTTGTTCAAGGGCGTGTTGGCGCCAATGAGTCCGATGTTGTAGGGCACAAGATCGCCGTTCGGCCCGAATTGCAGCGGCACAACGACCGTCGTTATCGGGCGCGCCGCAGTTCCCAACGCCGCTTCGGCAGCGGTCGCGGGACGCGTGAAGAACCCGGAACCCGGATTGATCGCGAGAAGCGGATCGATGCCCGGACGATCACGCAGCAGTTGACGGTCCTGGGGCCTCAGCAGCTCCGTTGTGCCCGCGCCGTTGCCGATGCCGTTTGCGAAGGTGATAAGACCGCCGGCATCGGTGAGCGCCGGAAGTCTGCGGCGAAACGCCAGGATGTTGTTCGGAATGCCGTCGGTGCCGCTCACGTTCAGCGGGTTGGGCATGAAGTTCGGGAAGTCCGCGACGAGCGGGAACGGGCTGTCGCTATGCAGAAGCCCCGTGTTCTCCGATCGCTCGTAGCCTACCGTCAGGTTCCCGTCGCCGATGTTCCATCCCGCGACGCCCCGATAACGAAAGGCGCCCCCGGCGCCCGTGTCGTTCTCGCGGATGAAGCCGTCCGCCTGGTAGCCTTCGAAGTCGTCCTTCAGGATGATGTTGACGACGCCGCCGATCGCGTCGGCGCCGTAGGTGGGCGCACCGCCGACGGACACGATCTCGATGCGCTCGATCATGGCGGTGGGGATCGAGTTGAGGTCGACCTGAAGGCCCTGGGCCGCCGAGCCGCTGAACGTCGCATTTGTCGGGCCGAAGATCGTCGCTTGGTTGCCGCCGACGAAGCGCCGGCCGTTGACGAGCGTCAGGGTCCGGTTCGTGCCGAGGCCGAACAACGAAACGAATTGCGAGCCGGCACCGAAGCCCGCCTGCGCGCCGGACGGTGAAGCACCCGCATTCGTATTGCGCACTTCCGTGAGCGCGTCGAGCACGTTGATGTTCTGGCGCTCTTCCAGTGTCCGCGAGTCGATTGTGGCCGTCGGCAGCGACGAATCGTACGTCGGACGTTTGATGCGCGAGCCGGTGACGGTCACCTTCTCGACCGGTTTGCTGTCGTCCGCAGCCGGCGCGGCGTCTTGCGCAAAGCTGGTCTGTCCGCCCGCGAACAACGCGACCGTACTGGCTGTCGCCAAGAACATGCGACGCATGAATTTCATTTTGTGCCCCCACTGACTGCCGCTTGCTGCGGCGTGTTCCCCACGATGCCAACTCAGGCTCAGACGTTGCGATCGCGCATCGAAAGATTCGCACCGAGCCGTTGCGTTTTATTTCTCACTCAATTGAGGTCAGTTGCTACCTCGAATTGGTGGTCTGGTGCTTTTTGCACGTTCTGCGTCTCGCTCCCATCACAGGCCAGTTCGGGGACACGATACGATCCAGTCGCCGCGGCCAGATAACTCCGTATACGGATCAAGTGAGCGCGCGAATGCCGCTCGCACGTTCGGCCGTGCGATTGCGATCTGAGATGGCGGCGAAAAGCGCGAAGCTCACGCGCGCGTGACGTGGACCGCAATTGAAGCCGAATTCTGTCGCACGGTCCCCCTCCGTTCGGGTGGGGCGCGCGCGCTTCAGAGTTCCAGACGCTCTTGCGGAATGTGGTTCGTCAGGAACTGGACGAACGCGCTCACCTTCGCGAGCGCCGGGCTCTGCTTCGCATAGCTCACTTGCATCGCCGTCGGCGGCGGCTCGAACGGTTCGAGCAGCACTTCGAGCTTGCGGTTGCGCACGTGCTCGCGCGCCTGGAACGAGGGCAGCCGCGCAACGCCGGATCCCGCCAGAACGGCGTCCAGCACCGCTTCCGAGTCGTCGCATACGAGACGCCCTTGTACGGGTTGCTCGACGTCCCTTCCCTCGTGTTGAAAGCGCCATCCGAAGGCGCCGGCCCTCTCCACGATGCAGTCGTGCTCCGCCAGGTCCTGCGGCGACCCCGGGCGCCCGGCACGCCTGAGGTAGTCGGGCGCGGCGCAAAGCACGTGCCGGAACGAACCCAAGGTGCGATGACCGAGGGCGGACGGGGCACCGGCGGCGGCGCCGAGTTCGATGGCCGCGTCGACCTCTTTGGGTTCGATGGCCTCGGGCCGCACCAGCGCCAGGTCCACACGGACGCGCGGGTAACGATTGAGGAACTCGGGGATGACGGGCGCAACGAATGTCCGCCCGAACACGGTCGGCGCAGCAACCTTAAGAAGGCCGGCCGGGGCGTTGCGCATGCCCGCAAGCTCCAGCTCGACCTCTTCGATCTCGCCCAGGATGCGTGTCGCGCGGTCGTAGTAAATTTGGCCGTACTCGGTGATGTCGATGCTTCGCGTCGTCCGGCGCAGCAGGGGTGTGCCGATCCGCTCTTCGAAGCCGGACAGCCGGCGGCTGATCGCCGGCACCGAGATGCCGAGACGCTTGGCCGCCGCCGAAAAGGAACCCGCATCGACGATGGAAACGAAGGTCCGCATCGCATCGAGCCGGTCGATCGTCATTGTTGCACTCCGCGGGGCAAGAGGTTTGCCACTTGTGCGGAATGATCATCAGCACACGTTGGAATCCCATATCCAGATTCGCAACCGCCGGTCGGTCCAAGCGTTCATTACGCATTCGTTATCGAACGCGATCCAGATTGTGCCGCGCGACAACGATCCAGTTCGCATGTCGCTTTCGTCCAACGTGCGGAGACTTCCGCGATTAAACGCACGCCTCGCGCATCCGTTTCACGGCGAAACCATGTCCATTCGATCACGCGCTTTTGAACCTTTGTGCGCGTGGCAATGGTAGCCTTGCGTTGCCATAGGGGGTTAAGGGTTGTGACGAGAACCGCACTCGGCATCGTGAGCCTGGCGCGCAAAGACGTCGATCGCGCGCTCGCCGAGCGTTTGTTCGAAAATCTTCGCAACTTGATTCTCGACGGCATTTGGCACGACGGCGACAAGCTGCCTGGCACGCGCATCATCGCCCGCGACGCCGGCGTCTCGCGTTGGACCGCCGTCGTGGCCGTCGACATGCTGATCGCCGAGGGCTTGGTCGAGGCGCGCAAGCGCTCCGGCACATATGTCGCGTGGAAGGGCCCCCGCCGCCAGACCGAAACCGCCGCGCCGTCCGAGACGCGGAGCGACGCGCAGGCGGCCACGCCGTTTGCTTTGGGCCTTCCTGCTCTCGACCTCTTTCCGATGACCGTGTGGCGCAAGCTGCAGGCTCGCCGCTGGCGTCAATTGCCGACGGCCGCCCTTCAGGAAGGGCACGCACACGGCTGGCCGGCGCTGCGCCAGGCCGCGGCCGAGTTCGCGGCGACCGTGCGCGGGCTGCACTGCACGCCCGAACAGGTCTTCATCGTGTCGAGCATCGAGGCGGCCGGCAGATTGACGGGCGAGGTATTGTGCAAGCCGGGCGGATTGGGCTGGGTCGAAGATCCTGGCACGAAGAGCACGCATGCACTGCTCCGCAGCGCGCAACTCGTGCCCGTTGCAGTGCGCGTGGACAACGAAGGATTGGATGTCGCCGAGGGCCGGCGCCTGGCACCCGGTGCGGAGTTCGCCGCCGTCACGCCCGCCGCGCAGTTCCCGACCGGCCGGCGCATGTCGAACGCGCGCCGCCGTGCGCTGCTCGACTGGGCGGCCGGCGCGCAGGCTTGGATCTTCGAAGGCGACCACACGCTCGAGTTCCCGTGCGGACGCGCGCCGATGGCCACGCTGCCCGGCGGCGACCGCGTCGTCTATTTCGATACGTTCGGCAAGATGCTGTTTCCCTCGTTGCGCATCGCCTACATCGTCGTGCCGCGCGGGGCCGTCGCGAAGTTCGAGGCGGCCGATTTGAACTACGACCGGCCGCCGCCGATCCCCTCGCAGATCGTGCTCGCCGACTTTTTGACCTCAGGCCACTTTGCCAAGCACCTGCGGCGCTGCCGCGACGCCTATGCGGAACGGCGCGAGGCGTTGCTTGCCGCGCTCGCCGAGGAATGCGGCGCTTGGCTTACGATCGCGCCCGAACAAGAAGGTCTGTTCGTCTGTGCGAAACTCCCGAGCGACATGGACGACGTTGCCGTCGTTGACAGGGCGCGCGAGCGCGGCCTTGTGATTGCCGCACTCAGTCCCCGTTACGAGCGGGCACACGTCGAGCGCGGCCTCTTGCTCGGCTTCTCCGGCTATCGTCCCGAGCAGTTGCGGGAGGCTGCGAAGGCCTTGGCGCAGGTGCTGCGATCCTTCGCGCCGGCGCGCGAGCGTTTGGCCGCAAGCTGACGTCGGCCAGTTTCGAAGCGCCGCACCGCGCCAGGCCCGCGCGTGTCGGCTTATCGCCACCGGTGGCGGAAATCTGGGCAGAACTCACAGCCATGTGAATTGCTGGCGTAACGGCGATGTTACGCTTGCATTCCGCATTTCGACTGGGGGAACAGATTTTGGCGCGTCCGGTGCTCGGCATGATTGGTCCGACGCGCAAGGCAAAAGACTTGGCGCTCGCCCAAGCTTTGTTCGAGAACTTGCGCAATCGAATTCTCGACGGCCTGTGGCGCCACGGCGAGAAACTTCCGGGGACACGCTTGATTGCCAAAGACGCGGGGGTCTCGCGTTGGACGGCGGTGATGGCGATCGACATGCTGGCCGCCGAGGGCTTGGTCGAGACGCGCACGCGCTCGGGAACCTACGTCAATTGGGCCGGCGTCGGGCCCGAGCTTCGGCCCGATGCGAAGACGCAGGCGCAGGGTGACGGCGTCAAGCCGCATCTTCCCTTCGCGGTCGGCGTGCCGGGCCTCGATCTGTTTCCGATGCCGCAATGGCGCCGCTTGCAGGCAAAGCGCTGGAAGAGCATGCCGGTCGACGCGCTCCAGACCGGGCACGACGGCGGCTGGCCGGAACTGCGAGCGGCGATCGCCGCGCACCTGAGCGCGACCCGCGGCTTCAGGTGCAGCGACGCGCAGGTGTTCGTGGGCACAAGCGCGCATGCGTCGATTCTGCTTGTGGGTGAGGTTCTGTGCCGTCCGGGCAGCGTGGTGTGGATGGAAGATCCGGGTTACTTCCGTACGCGCAGCGCGCTGCAAGCCGCAGGTCTGTCGCCCGTTGCCGTGAAGGTGGACGGGGAGGGGATCGACATTGCCGACGGCCTGCGCCTTGCGCCGAGAGCGGCCATGGCCGTGGTGACGCCGTCGTTCCAGTTTCCGACCGGTGTGGCGCTGTCGGAGCAACGCCGCCGCGCGCTGCTCGAGTGGTCGGCGCAAGTCGGATCGTTCGTGCTCGAAGACGACTTTGCGTGCGAGTTCCGTTCAGGCCGCTCCGCCTTGCCGCCGCTGGCGGCGATGCCGGGCGCACAGCGCGTCGTGTATATGAACTCGTTCACGTCGACGATCTTTCCCTCGCTGAGACTGTCTTATCTGGTGGTGCCGCGTCCGATCGCGGACCGCTTCGCCGAAACGTTGCGCCGAACGGAACGCTACGCGACCGTCCCCAACCAGATCGTGCTGGCCGATTTCATCGCGGCCGGGCATTTCGCCAAACATGTGCGCCGCTGCCGCGAGGCCTACGCGGAGCGCGAACGCGTTCTTGCCGAGGCGCTGCGCGGCGAGTGCGCCGGCATGTTCGCCGGCGAGCCCGCGTCCGCCGGCATGCATCTCTGCGCGCGCTTCAAACACCGCATCGACGACAACGCCGTCGCCGCCGCGGCCCGCGACGCGGGTCTGATCGTCGAACCGCTGAGCAGGTTCTATGGCGGTTCCGCGGAACACACCGGCCTCGTCCTCGGCTTTGCGGGTTTCCGCCCCGAGACGTTGCGCGAGGCCGCCAAGCGTCTGGGCCAGGTGCTGCAGAAGTTCGCGACGGCAGGTCGCGCCGCCGCCGGCTAGCGCGAGAAGATGCCGTTCAAGTCGAGCGGCGCACCGCTGCTTGCGAACGCGCCGAACGTGCCGTGCTCGGCAAGTTCCTGCGCCGCGCGCGCGAAGCCGGACCACGCCGCACGCGCCAACGCGCCGCCCACGCTGATGCGACGTACGCCGAGATCGGCAGCCTCCGCCAATGTGATCCAAGGTCTGACGACGATCAGATTGAAGGGCTTTGGCGCGATCGCCTTGACGACGGTGCGCACGTCGTCCTTCGAACTCAAACCGGGCGCGAAGAGACAGTCGGCGCCCGCCGCCGCGAACGCTTCGAGCCGCCCGATCACGTCGCTCAAATTGGGCCGACCGACGAGAAACCCCTCGGCCCGCGCGGTGAGCATCACACCGGTTCCCGACGTGTCGATCGCGGCGCGCGCGGCCTTGATGCGCTCGACCGCCTGCGCCAGCGGATAGAGCGGTTCGCCGCCGCCGCGCGTCGAGTCCTCGATCGAGAGCCCCGCGATGCCGGTGGCGGTGGCGCGCGTGACGTTGGCGGCGACGCGCTCGGGTTCGGCGGCGAAGCCGTCTTCGAAGTCCGCGTTCACCGGAACATCGACCGCGGCGGCAAGATCGCTCAGATGCGCGAGCACCTGATCGGCCGTCACTTTGTTGTCAGGACGCCCTTGCGCCCATGCAAACCCGGCGCTGGAACTCGCCAGCGCCTTGAAGCCGAGCCTCGCCAGATAGATCGCGCTGCCCCGATCGAAGGGGTTCGGCATCAGGAAGCAGCCGCTCGCGTGCAGGCGGCGGAAAGTTTGGACTTGCGGCGTCACGTCTGACCTCATCGTTGGGTATGGCGACCATAGCGCAACGCCGGCCGCCGCACCTCCCGGAACATGATGTCAATGAGCGTCAGTGCTTCAGCAGATGCTCCGCAATCTGCACTGCGTTCAGCGCCGCCCCTTTCAGCAGTTGGTCGCCGGCGACGAGCATGGCGAGCGAACGCCCGGACGGATCGCTTGGATCCTCACGCAGCCGGCCGACCAGCACCTCGTCGTTGCCCGAAGCATCGCGCGGCATCGGGAAATAGTTCTTGACCCGGTCGTCCACGATACGCACGCCCCGCGCCGCCCCAAGGATTTCGCGTGCGGCGCCGACGGAGAGGGGGCGCTCGAACTCGACGGTCATCGAAATCGTGTGCGCGCGCAGCACGGGCACGCGGACGCAGGTGACGCCGATGCGCAAGTCCGGTTCGCCCATGATCTTGCGCAGCTCGCGCGCGACTTTGATCTCTTCGCCGTTCTGACCGCTTTCGAGATCGACCGTGTCGTTATGGCTGAACACGTTGAACGCATAAGGGTGGGGCAGCACTTGCGGCCGGTAGTCGCGCCCGGCGAGATAGGCCTCGGTCGATGCTCGCAGTTCCTCCATCGCCGACGCGCCCGCGCCGGACGCAGCTTGATAGGTCGAAGCGACGATCCGGCGGACTTTCACCTCGCGATGAAGCGGCCAGAGCGCCATCACCGAGATGATGGCCGTGCAGTTGGGATTGGCGACGACGCCCGCGTGGCGCAGCGCCTCGCCTGCGTTGACCTCCGGCACGACCAGCGGAACGTCGTCGTCCATGCGGAACGCGGACGAATTGTCGATGACGACGGTTTTGCGCGGCGCGGATTTCGCGAACGTCTTCGAGATCGAGCTTCCCGCCGAAAAGAGCGCGATGTCGACGTCTTCCAGGCTGGTCGCCTCCATCGCATCGATGCGCACGTCGCGGCCCTGGAAGTTCACGTGCTTGCCGGCCGACCGCGGCGAGGCGAGCAGCTTGAGCCGCGAGAGCGGAAAGCGGCGGCGCTCAAGGCAGGCGATCATCTCGGTGCCGACCGCCCCGGTTGCGCCCACGACGGCGACGGACGGCGAAGGCGGCAGAGCGCGGGTTCGGGCGTTGCGGGGCTGGGTCTCGGTCAGCGACATCGGGTCTCTCTCGTGTTCGAGCCGGAGACGGTGCCGATGGTCATCAGCGGCCCCGTCCATCCCGGCGGGGCCTTTGGAACTCTTGCGCCTTCAGCTCTCGCGCGCACGTTCCAAAGCCGCCCGCCCGGGCGTCTTCGTCGTCTTCGTGCGCTTGAACATGGGCATCATAATGGCGGGCTGATAGCCCAATGGTGACGAACGGGTCAAGCGGGGAACCCGCCCGGATGATGCTTAATCCCCGAAAGCGATCTTGGCGCGATCCGCGAACTCGTGTACCGCCTGACCCGTCGAATTGCGGTGGTACGGTTCGTGCGCAAGGCGTTGACGGCGGCGGCGTTGGTTTTCGGTTTGGCGGCGGCGCCGGCCTTCGCCGACATTGCGCGCGATACCGCAGCGTGCAGCGAGAGCACCGGCTCGGCAGATCGCGTGATTGAGGCGTGCACGGGCGTGATCGCGAGCGCCGAGCCCTCCGCCGAGATCAAGTTCAAGGCCTATATGCAACGTGCTGCCGCCCATTTCACGGGTAAAGCCGACTACGATCGGGCCGTCGCGGACGTGACGGAAGCGATCAAGCTGAGGCCGGCCGATCCGGCGGGCCATGCCTTCCGCGGTGCGATCCACCTCTCGTTCAACGAATACGAAAAGGCGATCGCCGATTTGAGCGAAGCGATTCGGCTTGCGCCCGCCGACGCCAACGCGCTCGCAAGCCGCGCGTTCGCCTATGTGCAGACCGGTCAGGACGAGAAGGCGATCGCCGACTACAGCGAGGTCGTCCGCCTGAACCCGGCCGACGCGAACGCGCTCTACGATCGGGGCGGCACGTACGAGAAGATGAAGGACTTCGACAAGGCGCGCGCCGACTACGAACAAGCGATCAAGCTGCAGCGCGACTATGCCGGCGAGTTCCCGGACACCTGCTTCGCCACCGGCGCGTCCGGCGAACGCACGCTCGCCAACTGGCCCGCCTGCGACGCGGAAGACTGATCCCTAACGCGGCCAGTTATCGGTTGAGGACCTCAACTTGCGCGTCGTAACGGAGAATTGTGGCGGCTTGCGCAGGCGAGCGTGCGTTCGCAAGCTTGAAGAACTGCGCCGACTTCAGACATGCCTTCTCTTCCAGGTTGCCGGCGGATGCGCTCAGCGTCGTCAACTGGGCTTCTGTCGCGATGTTTGCATGGAACCGGGCGGCCGCTCGCGGAAGCGGCACGACTTGCCAGCCGCGCCTCTGCGCCGACTGAATCAGTCCGGCCCACGCGGCGGTCAGTTCGATGCGTTGTGCCGGTTCAAGTGCGTCCGCCGTCATAGGGTCGGACGAAAAAGCGGCGCACGCTGACCAATCTTCCTTCGCGGCGAGCGCATCGAGACCGCGCTGGCGTGCAAGGGCAAACGTCAGGACGGCGACATCGTGCGCGGCGCCAATCGCGCTTCGGCGCCGTTCATTCAAGAAGTCAAACAGCGCTTCCACGACGGTGTTTGTGTCCTCAGAGTCGGTCTCTACAAGACCATCCGAGAACCGCTCGACGACTTTGGGGGCGGCTTTCTCCAACTCGTTGAGCAGCGCTATCAGCGCCGGATAATCCTCCTCGATCAGATCGCGCGCTTGGCGCCACTTTGCCCGTTGGAGTGAAATCGCCGCGCGATAGTCGGCCCCATCGAAGACATGCATCACAAACTGCTGCTCTGTCAGTTCAATGGCGCTGACGAAGTGCATATCCGCAGGCCCAAGTCGGTTGGCAGCTTCGATCCCGGTCCGTGGAGCTCCTCGCGAAATGAGGTACTCGTCGAATTTGTGCGCGTCTTTCTGCACTTGCCTTTGTGCAAACGGATTTCCGCTCATTACGGGCGATGCAGCATGAAACCCGAACGCGGCATCGTAGCGCGCGTATCTTTTCGCGCCGGCCGCGAACACGGCCAAACATGCGCTGTGACAATATTGGTCGACGACGATGTCCAACTTTCTTGGCTCGAGCGCGGAGGCGGCTAAGAGTGCCTCATCCAGGAGGCCTCCGACGCTCTCAATCACGACCGTTCGCGCGTCTGGGTGCGCGGTGAGAGTCGCGACAAGTAGGTCGGAGAAGCCGATTCCGATTGTTCCTGACACGCGCACCGCTTTCGTACGCGCATCGTACTCGACTTTGTAGTCGTCGTATTCCGCCAGAGCGACGGCAACGTCGTGCATAGTTGTTGCCATCCCCGCGCATGCCACCGCGAAGGCCGCGACGATGGTTGCGCCGACGACGCACGCCGACTTAACGACACCGGGGATGGCAGAAGCAGGTGTGCTCAGAGCGCGTCGCTCCGCAAGCATCCACCACTGTCCGATCGCCGTGCATGCCGCAAGAGTGGTCAACGCCGACGCAACAACCCACCACAGCGTCGCGATTCCTGCCGAGCCGAGTTGCAAGAAGTTTGCTTGGAGTAACACGACCAGTGCGCCGCCTGCGGGAGCGGCGGCCGTTAGTACGTAGAGCCAGATTGGCGTTCGCGCTGAGTTGCCCTCCTGCTTCACGTTTGCATGAACCTCAGCATCATTGTGGTCGTGATCCAAAGCAAAACGGCACACACGGCCAGCGACGTCTGGAGTGTGCCCTCGGCGCGGTGCACGACGACCAAACGTAACCGTTCATCCCACCAAGTGGTCTTGCTGGACTCCAATCGCCCGAAACTTGCAAGCATCGTGGCCATGCTCACCAGCGGTATTCCAAATCCGAGCCCAACGATCCATACGATGGCCTCGCGTTCGAGGGCGATGAGAAGGCCGGGGGGCCTCCCGGCTTGGTCGAGGATACGGACGCCCATGAGCCACTTGCCGGGGGTGCCGCCGCTCAGAGCCACAAACACGCCACACCAGATAAACGCGAGCGGCACGCTGAATAGTGTGCTGAACAAGAGCCCAAACCGCCCCTCGAATGAGGAGAAAAGCCGTTCGGCGGAAACGGGGACGAGAGCACCAAGAACGAACCCGATCAATACCCAGCTGAACGTGCTGAGCAGCGCGATATCAAGCATTCGCGCAAGATAACGCCGCCAGGGGTGAGGGGCGGTGTCGGTCCAATGCGATGATGGCGGATCCGCTGCCGCGACATGCGTCCGGGCCGACGGCAATACGTCGTCCGTCGCGCCACCTGACTGCTGCAGTCGATCTACCGGCACGGAACCCTCGCTTCAAAGCAGTTTGAGGGGCGGCGGGCTCGCTTGGCAATATGTTAGCGGGGCAACAAGCTTGTTACTGCGGCACGTCCTGGTCGATGTAGCGCAGGATTGCCGACGCTTCGTGAATCATTGTGGCGAGTTCGTCGGGCACGTTCTCCGGCTCGAGCTTCGCCTGATCGATGAGCGCCCGCATCAGCGCCGCCATCTTGGGCGCACTGGCAATCATGCGGGCCTGCTGCTCGATCTTCTCCGGATAGAGATCGTACTCCGCGCCCGGCACCCGCCAGCCGCCCCAGTCCGCGTCGCCGGTCACGACTTGCGGATGGGTGCCGGGATAGGGGTGATGCGCACACTCTTCGGCCGGCTTCCACTTGTTGCGGGCGCGCATGAGGCGCCACTGATCCGCCGTCGCCGTCACCGGTGCGTGCTGCACCGCGTCCGAAATCAATTCCTCCGCCGAAAAGTCGCGTCCGAGGCCGACGTCGTAGAAGATGCGCAAGGGCTCATCGAGGCCCTTCGTCCACTGCGGCATAACCTTTTCGATCACCGACCACGTGCCCACGGTCTTCACGTAGACGCGCTGGTTCTTGTGGAATTGAGCTTTTGCCATGACGCCCCCCGATGCGCGCATTCTCGCGCAAGGGTGCCATGCTGCCGCAGCCGCCGTTAAAGTGCAGTTAAACTTTCACTCGGCCGGCGAGGTGCCGCGGGCGCCGAAGCCGAGCCGGGTGCGAAGCCGCCGAAAAGCGCCATAAGCATCCGACATGAGCGTGTATGCGACGGGCACGATGAAGAGCGTGAGCAAGGTTGACGAAAGGATACCGCCGATCATCAAAACGCCCATCCCGTTGCGGAACTCCGCGCCCTGGCTGGTCGAGATTGCGACCGGGATCATGCCGAACACGGTCGCAAGCTGCGTCATCAGCACGGGCCGCATGCGCCGTGGGCCTGCCTCTTCGATCGCCTCGCGCACGCCCAGGCCCCGCGTCTCGCGCGCGACGTTGGCGTAGTCGATCAGCAAAATGCCGTTCTTCATCACGAGACCCATCAGCGCGATCATGCCGATCTGCGCGAACATGGTCATCGTCATGCCCGTGAACGACAACGCAGCGAACGCCCCGACGAACGACAAGGGTGCGGTCAGCATCACGATCGCAGGCTGCGAGAAGCTGTTGAACTGGCTCGCCAAAATCATGTAGAGCGCAAGCAAGGCGAGCACGAACGCAAAGCCGATCGCGTCGGCCGATTCCTTCATGCGTTCGGCCTGACCGATGAACGTGCCGGCGTAACCTTGCGGCAGCCCGACCTCGGCGACGATCTTTTGCAGCTTGTCGGTCGCCGTGCCCAGCGCCACGTCCGGCGGATTGTTCGCCAGGATCGTGATCGTGCGCGCGCGGTTGCGCCGGTCGACCTGGGCCGGCCCCTCTTCGATCTTGAACGTGGCAAGGCTCGCCAGATCCACAAGACTGCCGTTCGTGCTCCTGACCTGGATTTGGTCGAGTTTCGTCGGGTCGTTGCGCTGCGCTTCTTCGAGCCGCACGCGCACGTCGTAGCGGTCGCCGAGTTCCTCGTAGGTACCGGCGTCGACGCCGCCGACCAGTGCGCGCACAGTGGTGGCCAACGGCCGGATCGCGACGCCCTGGTCCGCGGCGCGCCCGCGATCGACGTGAATCTGCACTTCGGGTTTGCCTGCTTCGTACGACGAGCGTACGTCGATGAACGTGGCCGAGTCGGCGCGCATGCGCGCAACGATCGCATCCGCCTTCTCGCGCAACACGTCGAGCGAGGTGCCTTGCAGCGAGTAGGTGATCGCTGTGTTGAAGCTGGAATTGCCGCCGATCCAAGGTACTTCGACGGCCTCGATGTGCTTGGCCTCTGGCACCGTGCGCGCCAGCAATGCGCGTGCCTCTTGCATGATCACGAATTGGTTTTCGGCGTAGCTGCGTTCCTTCTTCGGCGTCAGACCGACATAGAGGCTGATACGGTTGATGCGCGCCTGCGCCCCGCCGCCGATCGTCGCGAACACGGTCTTGACGTGCGGCGCGTCCTTCAGCGCTTTGCTGACCCGCGCCGCGACCTCCTTCGCGTCCGCGATGCCGGTGCCGTAGGGCAGGTCGATCGTCGCCAGGAATTCGGACCGGTCGGTCTTCGCCTGGAAGTCGAACGGAATGCCGCGCGCGAGCATGATGCCCACGACGATCGTCGCGAACCCGATCCCCAGAACGATCAACCGATGCTCGAGCGACCAATGCAGCACGCGCTTGTAGCCGTTCTCAAGCGCGTGGTGGAACCCCTCCACCCGCCGCGCCATCGGTCCGAGATGCAGCTTCGAAAGAAACTTCGCGCACAGGGCCGGCGTCAGCGTCAGCGACACCAACAGCGACACCAGCACCGAGAAGACGATCGCAAGCCCGTACTGATAAAAGAAGCGTCCGACGACGCCGTCCATGAAGGCGATCGGCACGAAGACGGCGACGACCGCCCAGGTGCCCGCCATCACCGCAACCGCCACTTGCGACGTGCCCTGCGATGCGGCCTCGTCCGGCGGCAGGCCTTCTTCCAGCTTGCGGTGCACGCTCTCGAGCACGACGATCGCATCGTCGACGAGCAAGCCCACCGCGACCGAAAACGCCATCAGCGTCAGATTGTTCAGCGTGAAGCCCGCCCAGTAGAACGCGAAGAACGTCGCGATCAGCGAGGTCGGCATCGCGATCGCCACGATGATCGTGGCGCGGAAGTCGAGCAGGAACGCCATCGTGATCAGAATGACGAGGAAGATGCCGAGGATGATATCGAACCCGACGTCGTTGACCGTGTCTTCGATGAAGAGCGAGATGTCGCGCGCCACCACCATCTCGACGCCGGCCGGCACGAGACCGCGCAGCGCTTCGATCTCCGCTTTCACGGCCTTGGCCACCTCGACGGTGTTCTGGCCCGACTGCCGCCGCACCTCGAGCGAAACGCCCGGTTTGCCGTTCAGCGTCGCGAACGTCCGCTCGTCCTCCGCGCCGTCTTCGATCCGCGCAACGTCGCCCAGCAGCGTCGGCAGAGCCAGTGTACGGAACGACACGACGATATTCTTGAAGTCCTCGACGTTCTTGACCTCGCCCTTGGTCTTGACGCCGAACTCCG
>CAZLRW010000089.1:0-15897 GCA_964561925.1 uncultured Flavobacteriaceae bacterium | reverse complement strand
TGATCCGCGCGGGGTACTCGCTGCTTCACCTGATCACGTTCTTCACGGTCGGGCCCAAGGAAGCGCGCGCGTGGACGGTGCACAAGGGCGCGCGGGCGCCGCAGGCGGCTGGCGTCATCCATACCGACTTCGAGAAGGGCTTCATCCGCGCCGAGACGATCGCGTTCGCGGATTTCGTCGCCAACAACGGCGAGGCCGGGGCGAAGGATGCGGGCAAGATGCGACTCGAAGGCAAGGACTACGTCGTGCAGGATGGCGACGTGATGCATTTTAGGTTTAACACCTAGCGGTTTGCGTCGCCGTTGCACCTCGGTCAATAATGGTCCGGGGGAGCTTCCGGCGACATGACCGTCCTGCCTTCGTGCGCCAATTGCGGCACGGCTTTGACCGGGCCTTACTGCTCGAATTGCGGGCAGAAGGCGTCGGACTATCATCGGCCGTTCTGGTGGATTCTGGGCGAGTTCCTGGACTCCGTCTTCAACTACGACTCGCGCACGTTCCGCACGCTCTGGCTGCTGTTTGCGGAACCCGGCGAGTTCACGCGGCGCTACATCCTGGGCAAGCGCGCGTCGCTGCTGCCGCCCTTCCGCTTGTTCGTGATTGCGACGGTCGTCTTCTTTCTGACATTGCAGCTGACCGGACTTGCGATGGTCGCGTTCAAGATCGAGCGGATGTCGTTGAGCTCACTGCCCGAGTCCGTGCTTGCGGAGATCCGTCGAGAAGCGCCCAACAGGATCAAAAGCGACAATACGGTCGAGACGCTTTCCATCGAGTTCTTCGTGCCGGCCGATTCGATCAAGCCGGTGACCCTGACGGAAGAGCAGAAGAAGGCCGTGCTTGATGCGACCACCGACGTCCAGGGAAAAGCGTCGGACGCCGAGGAGGCGGCATGGTTGCGCTGGTTTCAAAACAAGATTGCGCGCATCCAAATCGGTGTCGAACACGCGATGGCCGATCCGGTGAAGCTGAACGGTCCGTTGAACACGTGGCTGCCGCGGCTGATGCTCGTGCTCGTGCCGGTGTTCGCGCTGCTGCTTGCGGTCATGCATTGGTGGCCGCGCGTGTTCCTGATCGAGCACCTCGTGTTCTCGACGCATATTCATACGGTGCTTTTCGTCGCGCTTTCGCTGGTCGCACTTGCGGCCGCGATCGTGGGCGATGCCGGGTTTCTG
Organism: uncultured Flavobacteriaceae bacterium; assembly: GCA_964561925.1. GTDB lineage: Bacteria > Pseudomonadota > Alphaproteobacteria > Micropepsales > Micropepsaceae > SZUA-430. The sequence goes on along the minus strand of CAZLRW010000089.1, from coordinate 14,725 downwards.
TGGTCCGTGTGGCTGGTGCTTGCGATCTATGTCTGGATGGCGATGTATCGGGTCTACGGGCGCAGCTGGTGGCTCACCTCGATCAAGTTCGTGGCGCTGCTCTTCGTCTATTCGATCGTGCTGATGGCCGGGTTCGGCTTCGTGTTTCTGGCCGCGCTCTCGGAGGTGTGAGGCGGATTACCCCGTGTTCATGCCGCGGACATCGTGGGGCAAGCTTGGCGGCGTATTGTAGGTCTTGCGCGGGGTGAGAGGCCCCAGCGCCGAGAAGTCCTCGCACTCGAGACGCTTTCCGCGTTGTTGCCTTCACGCGGAGGCCATCGGAACCGGCACGCTCTTCCCCAGCGCGTGCCGGTTCTTCTTTGATCAGGTTCGCGGCCTATTCCTCCTGAAGCCAGCGGTTGAAGAAGCCAGCCGCGACGGCGCCGACCAGCGGAACGACAACGAACAGCCACAACTGTTCCAGCGCCCAGCCGCCCGCGAAGATCGACGGGCCGATGCTGCGGGCCGGATTCACCGACGTGTTCGTGACCGGGATGGTGATGAGATGAATGAGCGTCAGTGCAAGGCCGATCGCGATGGGCGCAAAGCCCGGCGGGGCCTTCTTGCCGGTCGCGCCCAGGATCACGAGCAGGAACATCGCGGTCATCACGCCCTCGGCGATGATGGCGGCGCTCATGCCGTAGCCGCCCGGCGAATGTTCGGCGTAACCGTTCGAGGCAAAGCCCGCCGTCGGATCGAAGCCCGGCGCGTTTGAGACGATCGCGAAGAGAACCGCCGCGCCGGAAATCGCGCCCAAGATCTGCGATGCCCAGTACGGCAAGACTTCCGTGAGCGGGAAGCGTCCGCCCGCCCACAAGCCTGCCGTCACCGCCGGATTGAAGTGACCGCCCGACACATGGCCGAAGGCATAGGCGCCCGTGAGCACCGTCAGGCCGAACGCAAACGACACGCCGACAAACCCGATCCCTACGTTCGGGAATCCTGCGGCAATGACCGCGCTGCCACAGCCGCCCAAAACGAGCCAAAATGTCCCGATGAACTCCGCCGCCATCCGGCGCCCGATATCCATGGCATTTCCCCTCTTACGCGCGTTGATTCGCGCCGACACACCTAGTGTCAGGGAAGACACACGGCTTGTCGACGTGTGCCGGAGCCACCTTGGACGGTCCAATTTTTGGTATCTTCAAGGTAACGGGAGCGGGGCGCTTTGGGGGGCGGCAACGTTGGTCGGGCTTTGGGTCATCTTGGCGTCATCCGTCGCTGCGGCACCACCGCCGCCGCCCGTGATCGCGCCTGCCGATCCCGCACCGAAAGTCGAGACCGCACCCAAGCCGGTGTCCGCGCCGCCGCAGATGGCGCCCGCGAAACCGCAGCTCGCGGCGAAGGGCAAGGGCAAGTACGCGGCACCATCCGATCCGCGGCTCGAACAATCGGCGACGGCGATCGACAACGGCGCATACGCGAACGCGCTGGAGCTCGTCGAACAGGCGCTTGCGGCGGACAAGCTCAGCGAAAGCGAAGAGGATTGGGCGTCCTACTTGAAGGCGCGCGCTCTGGCCGGGCTGGGAAAGTCCGAGGAGGCGAAGACGATCGCCACCGACCGGCATGAGGCAAATCCGAACGGGTACACGTGGGCGTCGCTGGTCGCGATCCTGGTGGCCACGGGCGATCATGTGAAGGCGGCCGACGCGATCCTCGACGTCGACGAGGAGCAGTTCATCTGGGTGAACAAGCTCAGGCCCGCCTTGATCGAGACGATCGTCTCCGCGCTCGACCGGGACAAGACGGTGATGCGCGACCGGCTGATCGTGCGGCTGGTCGAAGGGCGCTACAGCGGACCGGCCTCGCAGCGCGTGCCGGACACGCTGCGCCTGCGCTATGTCACGATGATGCTCGTGCAACGGCGCGTCGAAGACGCCGCGCGGCAGACGGCGCTGATCGAGACGCCGACGGTGCTGAGCATTCTTCTGACCGACCGCGCGTTCGAGGTGCTGTGGGAGCATCCGCTGGTGCGGCCTCTGATGCAGCCCGGCGCGCTCGTCGCGCGGGTGGATCGCGGCGTGCAGGCGCGGCTGGAGCAGACCGCGATGTCGTCTTCGGATTGGCTCGACGTGATGCGCACGCTGCGCTCGATCGGACGTGCGGACGAAGCCGTGCGGCTCGGGCGGCATGCGCTGAAGCAGGCGCGCAGCGAAGGACGCGCGGCGGGACCCGCGCTTCGCCTCGAAATGGCGCGGGCTTATGCCGAGACGGGCGAGGGGTGGGCGGCGCGGCGGACCGCGCGCGAATTGCTGCGCGAGGAGCCCTCGCTGAGCGACATTCAACGCGTGGCCATCGCCGAGGTGCTGGACGATGCGGACGACGAGGCGGGCGCGCTGCAAATGCTCGCGGCGATGAAGGGGCCGGCGCGGACCCCGGAGGTGCTGAAGGCGACCGTGTGCGCGGCGCACGATGCCGGCCAGACGGCTTTGCGCGACCAGGCGCTCGGCGAACTTGAGGCGGCGGCGAAGGCGGCGCCGGTGCAGGCGTTCGACGCCTATCTCTGCACGGGCAACAAGGAGAAGGCCGCCGTGCTGCTGGCCGACATGTTCAGGCGGCCGGAGCTCAGGACGGCCGCGATCCTTTCGGCGCAGCTTTACGCCGATCCGGCAAAGCCCGGCTCGGATCGCGACGACATGCGCTATCGCATGAAGGCGCTCACCGCGAGTGCGGCGGTGCAGGAGGCGATCAAGCCGGTCGGGCGTTCGATCGGACTGCCGTTTTCGGCCGCGAGCACGCGCGTCAACTGACTTTCATCGGCACGAAATTCTTCGTTGCGCGCACGCGCGCGAGCCAAGCCTCGACGGCGGGGTATGTCGGCGAGCGAGTAGCGCTCACCCACGAACCAGGATCGTCGGCGCAGGCGGTCTTCCATGACGCCGAGCGCGGCGTTGCCCTTGGCGTGCCACTCGGGGATCAGGTGCTCCTTTTCGCGCAGCTTGTCCTTGGGCGCGAACTTGAGCCAGAAGCGGGCGACGGCGATATAGGGCTCGTGGCTGTATTGTTCGAAGAACATCCATTGCAGCATCTGGCCCCTCGCGAAGCGGTCCTGCGGGATCAGGTCGGAGCCTTCGGCGAGGTACCAGACGATCGCGTTCGACTCGGGCAGGATGCGGCCGTCGTCCAGTTCGAGCGCCGGGACCCGGCCGTTCGGGTTCTTGGCCAGAAACGCAGGCGTGCGGGTCAGGCCCGCGACCACGTCGATCTCCACCGTCTTCAGCGGCAGGCCGAGATAGGCCGCCGTCATGACGACCTTGTGGCAGTTTCCGGAGCGTGAGTCCTGGTAGAGCGTCGGCATCGGTCCAGTCCCTTCGAGAATTTCCGTCCAGTTTCGGCGGCCAGTTTATTATGTCCCTTGAACCAGCGCCTCACCGGAAGTTGACGGCGGCAAGCTTGCCGGGCGGCGGTCGGCGCCGGACAATCCCGCGCATCGGCACTCCCCGCGGACTCCTAGGACCGCCGTCGTCGCAAAGCAACCGCACGTGAGCGTACTTTCTCAATCAGATGCGTCGGACGCGGTCGCGCGCGCAGGCGCGGCCGATGCGGCCGGCCGGCACGACGAAGCGGTGGCTCTGCTGGACAAGGCGGCGCAGGCGGGCTGCGTTGCGGCGGCGGTGGCGTTGGCGCGCCGCCTGCTTGTCGGGCGCGATGCGCCGTTCGACCCTCAGCGCGGTGTCGCGCTGCTCACGTTTGCGGTCGCGCGCGGCGATGCGGATGCGCTGGCGCAGATGGCGACGCTGAAGGCGGCCGGCGCGTGGATGCCGCAGAATTGGCGCGAGGCGCTCGATCTTCTGGCGGAGGCGGCGGAGCGCGGGTCGGCGCGGGCGCAAGGGCAGCTCGCCGTGCTGGGCGATGCCGGACTTGCCGCGCAGGCGCACGGCGGCGGGGCCGGAGCTTGGCGTGCGCTTCGGGTCAGCGTCGACGTCGACCGGTGGCGGCGGGCGGGCGAGCGGCGCGCGATCTGCGAGGCGCCGCGTATCCGGCTGGCCGAGCGCTTCGTGCCGGCGGCCTTCTGCGATTGGCTCGTCGCGCTCGGGCACGGCAAGTACCGGCGCTCGATGATGTTCGACGGGCAGAAGTCGAACTTTCTGGCGACGCGCACGTGCAGCGACTTCAAGTTCGACATCGTGGAGGCCGATCTCGTCGTGCAGCTGATACGCGAGCGCATCGCGGCGACGACGACGATGCCGCTTCCCACCTTCGAGCCGCCGCAGATTTTTCACTACGCGTTGGGCGAGGAGATCAAAGCGCACTACGACGCGCTGCGGCTCGGCGATCAGGCATATGGACAACACGGCGACTACAAAGGCGATCGCGTCGCCACGTTTCTGCTCTATCTCAACGACGACTACGACGGCGGCGAACTCGTGTTTCCGCATGTCGGCGCGCGCTACAAAGGCCGGACCGGCGACGGAATTTACTTCGCGCACGTGGATCAGGCCGGGCAACCCGAACGGCTCAGTCTGCACGCTGCGCTGCCGGTCACGCGGAACGAGAAGTTCATCCTGTCGCAGTGGATTCACGACCGGGTCTTCGCAGCCTAGCGTTCGCCGCGCAGGCGATTGTTTTCGACGCATTCCCCGGTTGCGCGAATCCAAGACTTGGCGATGGCGTTCGGGTATGATCGGCGCCAACTCGAAGTTTCAAGCGTTTGGGGATTTTTCACGATGGCTGACGGCAAAGTGCTGAAAGCATTGAAGACCGCGGTTCAGGACATGTCGGCGCTGAAGGCGAAGGACCTGCTCGTGCGGCTGCGCGATCCGGACCTGGTCAAGAAGATCAAGAAGCTCGGCGTCAACGATACGCAGCTTCACCGCATCATCCTGATCCTGAAAGAGCAGGAGCCGGACTCCAAAGAGTTCGTCGCCTATCTGAAATCGGATCTGGTCTAAGCCGCCGGCTACGCCGGCTTCGGCTTTTCTTCCGCTTCGATCGTCTCGCGGGCTTCGGCCACAAGTTTGCGCAAGCCTTCGACGCGCGGGTTGTTGTGAACGACCGACAGCGACAGGTCGAGCGACTTCAGGAAGTTGATGGCGACCTCGGCGGTCTCGGCGCCGGCTTTCGACAGATCAGGATAGGTGCGCACGCGCTCGGCGATGAGGTCGGCGGCGGCGCGCATGTCGTCTTCATGGATGTCGGGCTTTGCGATCGCGTGGCAGCACTCGCGCAAGAACCTGCGCGTGACGCGCAACGCCGATTCCCACTTGCTGCCTTTGATCCAGGCGTTCGCGGCTTCATCGAGCATGTAGATGTGCGTCATCGCGGAGGAGAGCGCGACTTCGCCCGGGTCAAGCGCCTTGCGTTCGAGATTCTCGGCCGTCTTGGCCCAGTTCGTGGAGTGGCGCCCGACGCTTTTCTCGACGAGTGCCGCTTCCGTTTCCTTGTGCAGACGATGAAGGCGCATATACGCGACGCCGAGGCTCGCGCACGCGATCACCAGCCATGCAGCGACGGCTGTGGCCAGCACTTCGTAGAGCGACGTCTCGGCAGCAAACGCAACGATCGTGGCTAGCAACTCGTCCACGAACTTTCCCCACTCGTAGTTCCGCTCTTCGCCCCCCGCGAAGAACGGCCAATAGTAAATTCAAGACCGGCAACAACGCTAGCGTGCAGAATCCGGTTGTTGCACGCTTACCACGTCCAAGTTGTGGCTGGCGGCTGGCGTCCCGGACCACGCGAGAGTCTTCGGCCAATCTATCCGAAAGTGGTACCTCTGCGATGGTAATTAACCATGACATTCTCCAGCCGGAATGAAGTACAGACGCGGACGATTTCATCCCTGTTCCACGCAAGATTCTTCCCTTTACTTTTCCGTCCCACGCGTGTGATGGTCCGCCGCCTTTTCTGACCCGCGCAAAAACTGAGGGAATAATGCGGGTCGGTCACTTCGATAACCTTCCTCATCCCTGGGTAAATGGAGGCCTGCATGAATTGGAAATTGGCCGGTATGGCCAGCACGGCCGCGTTGGCGGTGGCGCTCACGGGCGTCAGCGCAACGGCGGGCGCGAACAAGTTCACCGGCAATGTCAGCCTGGCCGTCGGTCAGTCGTTCGAGGACGACGATCTGAACCTCGGTCCGTTCGAAATCTTCGACGATTCGTACACGTCGATTTCGGGCGAAGCGAAGCTGAACATCGCGTTCTCGCATAACCTGAACCTGCAGCTCGACTTCGCGGGCGTGGGCAGCTTCACCGACACGAACATCGGCTTCTCGCTCGATCGCGATGCGGGCTTCCAGGGTGCGGCGCACCTCTACTGGCGCACGGATCGCTACGCGCTCGGCGTGTTCGCCGGCGGCGGCGTGGCGTCGACGGAATTCCTGCCGACCGGCGAGTACTATTTCGCCGGCGCGGAAGGTCAGTATTACTGGAAGAACTTCACGTTCGGTCTGCGCGGCGGTTACCTCGACTCGTCGTCGGATCTGCCGCCGCTGCTGCCGCCCGGGCTCTCGTCGGACGACCTTTATCTGAACAGCGCCTGGTTCGCGGATGCGGAAGTCCGCTGGTACGCGTCCGAGAAGTTCGCGCTGTCGGTCAACGGCGGCTACATCTCGGGTGAGGCCGCGTTCGACTTCCTGGACGTGGACGTTTGGCACTGGGGTGCGAAGGCCGAATACTGGCCGGAACCGAAAGAGCCGCTCAGCCTGTGGGTCGCCTATGAAGGCCGCACCACGAACTTCGATCCGTCGTTCTCGACGATCGACGTCGACAAGGACGTGCACACGGTCAAGATCGGCGTGACGTTCCACTTCGGCGTCGACGAAGGCACGAGCCAGTCGAACGACCGCAACGGTCCGGCGTGGAACACGATGGACTACGGCGCAATCGTCGTCGGCGGCTAAGGCCCTCGCTACACTGCGACTTCGGAACGGGCGCCCCCTCGCGGGCGCCCGTTTTGATTCCGGCGGGTTGTGAGCGGCCTGTGATGCGCGTTGTCGAAAGGGGCGATTGTGATTCGTCTTTGTCACAATAGCCCGGCACAATCCCTGTGGGGGCCTACGATGGAGAGACACATGGACACGAAAGCAGTCGCGAAGGCCTTCACCGACCTTTGCAAGAAGGGCGAACTCGCCCAGGCCGGCGACAAATTCTGGGCCGACGACGTGATCAGCCGCGAAGCCATGGAAGGCGACATGGCGAAGCTCCAAGGCCGCAAGGCGGTCGAGGGCAAGGGCCAGTGGTGGTACGCGAACCACACCGTGCACGACGTGAAGGTCGAAGGACCCTATGTCAGCGGCAATCAGTTCGTCGTGCGCTTCAAGATGGACGTGACGCCGAAAGGCAAGACGCGCGAGACGATGGACGAGGTCGGCGTCTATACGGTGAAGAACGGCAAGATCGTGGAAGAGAGCTTCTTCTACGGCGAATGACATCGCGGCGATCTTGAGGATGGGCGCTGCGCGCAGCGCCCATCCGGCCGCTCAATCCCAGGCGAAGGGCAGATCGTCACGCGGCGTGTATGTGCCGTCCACCTTGTTCCACTGACCGGGGCGGCGCCAATGCGTCATCGGATCGGTCGCTTTCGCATCGGCGGGGAGACGGTGCTTGACCGCGGCATCGAGGGCGACGTCGCGCCCCGCGAGGTAGTCGGCGAAGGTCTCGCGCGCGGACACGTCCGGCATGATCCAGCCGCGCGAGTCATTTGGGTCGGAGTCCTGCCAACGTAGCGACGCGACGATCGCGGACAATTTGGTCGCGGGCAGTTCGAACTGCTTGGCGTCGCCAAAGTGGTTCGGCGAGGAGCCGGTCGGCTCGCCGACAAAGATGCTTTGGGTCCAGCGTTCGGCGTGGTTCGCAAAGTTCTGTGCGGCCGAGAACGTCTGCCTGCCGGTCAGCACGTAAAGGCCGCCGGGACGATCGAGCTTCGATTTGATCATGCCCAGCAGCAAGGGCTGGTTCCGGTAGTTGTTTCCGCCGCCGTTCTCGCGAATGTCGATGATCAGTCGGTCGATGGGATTGGCGTCAACGTACTTGAACAGGCGATTGGCAAAGGCGGCCACCGTCTCGTCCTTCGCGTCGTCCGACTGGCGGTACACGGCGTAAACGGCTCGTGCCTCCTTGAGGTGATGGAAGCCGAACGGCGCTTCGGCGCCATGCAATGGGGTGGGTTTCGGCAGGGCCGCTTCGTTGCGAGCGTGTGTCCAAGAAGACCTGCGGTCCTCGTCTTCCTTTGCCGCGCGCGGGGTCACCGCTACGTCGTGACGCGAACCGTCTTTGGCAAGAAGCGCGAACGTGATCGGCCCCGCGACATCGCCCGTCGCCAATCCCGCGCCATGCAGATAGCCGGGTCGACGCAACATGACGGGGAGCCAGCGAACCACGAACAGCTGGTTCTCATGCGGCCAGTTGTCCATGAACGTGCGCACGACCTGCGCCGTCGGCGTGCCGTTCACCGCGATCACTTTCGCGCCGACAGCTTTCGCGTAGATCGGATCGGCCGCAATGACATGAAGGCCGTCGGCGAACGCCTGCGTCAAGATCGGCAGACGCGTGTCGAAGCCCGGTCCCGAATCAGGAAAAGGGTAGATGGAGGTGTGGCCGTCGCCGACAAGTCGGAGAAGGCGATAGACGCCCATGACGAATCTCGGCCAGCTGAGCTTCGGCGCATCGCCGCGAAATGACGCTACGTAGGCGTCCATGTCGGGCTTCGACGTGTGATGATAGAGGTCGGGATGCGTCGCCTTCATGAAGGCGTAGAGCGCCTCAACGTCCGCGGCGCGGGCTTGCGTATCCTTCGCGTCCTCCGTTGCCAGGGCGCCGGGCGCTGATGCGACCGCCAGCGCGAATGCCAAAGCCCGGACAATGCCACGGCGCGATCTCATCTTGTCCCCCAAAAGCGACGCCGCCGGATGCTATTGCGGCTTTGCGCTTTCGAAAGATCACGATCCGGTGAGACGTTCGCGGCCTCAATCCGGCCAGAGGACGCGGCCGGCTTTGACTTCGCCCGCGAACCAGTCGTGGAAACCGCGGGCGAGCAGCCATTCGATGCGGTCGCCGCGCCAGAAGATTTTTTCGCGCTCGAAGCTCGTGTTCGTGGGGATCGTGCGCATGAAATCGGCGGTGCGCTTGGCATCGTCGAGGATGACTTTTTCCCGACGCATCGCCTGGAACCAGGCGTTGAGGCGCGGGTACTTCGACTGATCCATCGTGAAGCCGAGCGGGCGGAGCGCGGCGAGATGCGGCCACAGCGCGAACTCGGCGATCGAGAGGTGGCCGAACGGAAACGGCGCCGCGAAGCGGCCGAGCGTTTCTTCGACGCGTACGAAAATGCGATCGAGGTCGCGCTGGCCCGCTTCCTTCAGGCCCGCCGGCGGTTGGTCCTTGCGGTCGGCCCACGTCCAGATCGAGCAGTCGAGCAGGATCGCGTCGATGCGCACGTCGGCGAGGCGTTCGAGCGCGCGCGCTTCGACGCGGGCTTTCAAATCGACGGGATAGACCGGACGCTCCGGATAACGGCGATCGAGATAGTCGACGATGTCGGCCGAGTTCACGACCGTCACGTCGCCGTCCACCAGTACCGGCACTTCGGCGCGCGGGTTCACCTTCAGCAGGCGTTCGCGGTTTGCGTGGGTCAGGCCGTCGACCGCCTCGTAGGCGAGGCCTTTGTATTCCAACGCCATCGCGACTTTGCGTGCAAAGGGGGAGAAACCGTTCGTGAAGAAGGTCAGCATCGGCGGATTTCCTTGGGCTGGTTTACCTTGTCCGCCCGCGCGGCGGCAGGGCCGCGACAGCGGTTTCGTTTCAGCGTAACATGGCCGTTGATCGAGGTGGGGCCGATCATGATGCTTGTCCGGTCCTTGTTCGTTGTCATGTCCGGCGCGCTCGCGGCGAATGCCGTAGCGGCAGAGGTGCCGCGCGTCGCCGCGCTCGCTGCGTGCCCTGCGGACGCAACCGGTTGCCTCGAGATGTCGGCGCATTGGGATCACGCGCGCACGGACAAGCCGCCGTTTGTTTCGGCGCGCGAGCTGCGCGTGCGCGGGCGGCTCGAAGGCGGGCGCGTGCAGGCGTACCGTCTGATGCTTCCCGGCACGCCGCGTGCGAAGCGCAACGACTTTGGCACCGTCGCCTATCTCGGGCGCTCGCGCGAGGGGCGGCCGATCGTGATGACGGATCGCGGCGCGCTCGCGATCGAAACGCGCGGCGTGCATGTGGGACAGAGCGGTGCGGTTGCGATCGTCAACGTGAAGACGGGCGCGGTGACGCAGTCGTTCCTCGGCGGCGTCGCGGGCGGAACGTACGTGATCGGCGGCGCCGGCCGGATCGCGGTGCTGACCAAAGGCGGCACGTGCGTGTCGGCGCCGTCGTCGCGGCCGGGCGCCCTCACGGCGGGCGACTGCAGTGCGCAGAGCGAACCGGCGGCGGGACTCGCATTCAGCGAGCCCATCATCGGTGCGATCGCAACCGCCGGCGACATCGATCTCGCTGCGATCCGCCGCGCGTTGCCGCAGACGCGCGATCTCGACGACGCCGCGCTTCGCGCGCGCGTCGGGCGGCTCGACGCGGATCATGTCGTGGTGACACCGTGGGGCGAATCTGCACGTTGAGGAGCCTGCGCGTCGGCAAGTTGTCAGCTCAGGCCGGCAGAAGGATTTGCACACATGATCCGTCGCCGCGGTTTTCGATTCGAAGCTCCGCGCCGATGGAGGCCGCGCGTTTTTTCATGTTGATAAGCCCGCGCCCGGGTCCGGTCAGCGCGGCGGCAGGAATTCCCGGTCCGTCGTCTCGGAGCGATATCTCGATCTTGGCGGGATCCTGCGCGTTGCGTGCGACGGCGAATGTCAGGCGTTTCGGCTTGGCGTGGCGAACGGCATTGCTCAACGCCTCCTGCAAGATGCGATAGATCTGCAAGACCGTCGTCGGGCCGACCGACGGCGTCTCGCCGATCTGTTCCATCTGCCAAGCGACCTCGATGCCGGCTGCTGCGCATTTCGGTTCGATGCGGCCCCGGAACGTGCCGAGCGCCGTCTCCAGCGATCCCGGCACGCCATCCAGCGAATCCACGACCAGATAGAGGTCGTCGATCGCCGCCTGAAGGCCGGCGATCAAAGTCTCCTCTTTTGCGTCGCCGGCGCGCGCTTGAATCATGAGCCCGAGCAGTTGCGATCCGATGCCGTCGTGCACGTCGCGCATGATGCGGCCGCGCTCGTCCGCGAGCGCCCGTTCGCGATCTTGCTCGCGCAAGAGGATGTGATTGGCTTCAAGTTCGCGCGTGGCCGCTTCGACCTTGCGCGAAAGCGCTTCGTTGTTCAGCGCCGCTTGCTGGTAGACGGCGACGCCTTGGCGCGCGAGCCCCAATGCGATGAGCGCGATCATCGACATGGCGCCGAGTTTCGTGAACGCTTCGCCTTCGATCGAGACTATCGCGGCGAAGCCCGGCATGACCGCGGTCTGCGTCGCAAACAGCGCAAGCGCCATGATCATGCCGACGCCCGCCACGAAGATCTCCGCCGCCGCGGACCCTTCGGCGGCGCGGTAGTGCCGGACCAAGCGCCAAACGCTGAACGCCAGCGCGCCGAGCCCGGCCAGCGATTCGACCCACGATCCCGCCGCGTAGGCCTCGTGACACGACGGAAGGACGACATAGAACATCACGATGAGCGCGGCAGCGGCGGCGGCACCGGCGGCAAACCATTTGCGCAGCGTGGCGGGTCCGCCCGTCCATTCGTTCGCGAAGGCGGCGAGCGAGATCCAGAGCCACGTCGCCACGAGGATCAGGTAGATGTCGCGGTACATCTGCGGCCAGGCGCGGTCCACCCACAGCGCATGCAATTCGCGAAGCAGGAACAGCGCCAAGACGATCGCAATGACGCGTATGAGAACGGGATTGCGGATCAGCGACGACAGCGCGAGGGCAAACAGCAAGACAATGCCTGCCGCGAGCGCCGTGATGAAGCCGGCATCGTGGATCGCGGTCCGCGTGTGGAGGTAAGCCGGCTCCAAGCTCGAGGCCGGTCCGAGATAGACCTCTCTCAGCGCCGTCTGCGTCGCGTTGCGCGCGCTGACGATGTCGATCTTGTTCTTGCCCGGCACCAACAACGCCGGCAGAATTTTCACCAAGCGCGGTAGAAATCCGTGCAACGTCGAGCGCTCGCCCAGCGTCCCCGGCGTCGGCGCGGCCAGCTTTCCGTTCACGTAGACCGCGTAGTTGTCGCGCACGCGGCGGATGAAGAGTGCAAGATCGGCCGCTGCGGCATCGGGGACGTCGAACTCGATGCGTGCGACACCAAAGCGGCCCTGATGGCGGAAGGGCTCTTGCGCGGGCGCGAACGAGGCGCCGTCGAGCAGGGCAATGTCCGGACTCGGCAACGGCGCGAAGAGCATGCGTTTGACACGCAAGTCGGCCAAATCCGGCGATCCCGGATCGACCCACGCGATCAGAAGCGCGCCGGCGATCGCCGCAAGCAGCAGGGCCGCGATTTTCCGAGCGCCCTGCATCAACCTTGCAGATCGATCAAACCGCTCTGCATCGCCTCGAAGACGGCTTGGCTTCGCGAGTTCACGGAGAGTTTGCGATAGATCGCCTTTACATGATCGGCGACGGTGTGGTGCGAGATGCGCTGGCGCTGCGCGACTTCCTTGTAGGAAAAGCCGCGCGCCAAGTCCGTCAGGACCTCGACTTCCTTTTCGGTCAGCGGTTGGCCGCCGTGGGCGAGGCCGCGGTCACGTTGCCGCGTACTCGTGCGAGGATGTGTCCCGCCACCGCAGGACTGATCGGCGCGCCGCCGGCCAATACGTCGTGGATCGCCCGCTCCGTTTCTTGCAACCCGCCGCCCTTCAGCAAATAGCCGTCGGCGCCGGCTTCGATCGCCTGCACGACGTTGCGCACATCGCCGAAGACGCTGATGACCATGATCTTCGGATCGCCGGCCGACCGGGCGCGCGCATGCCGGATCAAGCTCAAGCCGCTGCCGTCGGGCAGCGCGAGATCGACCAGCAACAAACCGCAGCCCTCATCAACCAAGCGGCGGCCTTCGGCGAGCGTCGGGACCGCACCGTGCAGTTCAAGACCTTCGGCATGCGCGACGATGTCGACCAGATGGCCGCGCAGGATGGGATCGTCTTCGACGATCGCGACGCGAACGGACGTCTTTTCCTGGGTGGGCATCTCTCTCGCAGAGCTTGCGCAACACGATCGATTCTCGCGCGGGCCTGAGCATTCATGGAGGATGCGCACGGCCCCATCAAGCGCATCGCCGCCCGCGCCACCTTGCAGGACATACGGTTGTGACCTCAATCACCGGCAACGGTGACCCCCATATTCATGGGATGGAAGTGGTGTGGGCGCCGGCGGTTCGCACCGCCTCCTCCGCCTGTGTGATCGACGACACGTGGCGTCTGCTTTCGCGTTCGCGCCCCATATTCGCGGGATGGAGCGACCGCGGCGCGTCGGCCAAGCATGACTCCAGATCAGTGAATCATGTGCCGACTGCACACCAACGGGGGTATGTATGCGTTCATTCGCTTCGGTTTTTCGTCTTTGCGTTCTATTCGCCGTTGCGGCGGCGATCGGCGCCGGTTCGGCAATCGCGCGCGATCCTGCCGTGTCGACGACGAACCTCAAGGTCACCGGCACTGGCGGATCCACCGACGGCGAGGGGGCGTGGCAAGGCGTTGCCGCTCTGACCGCGCCGCTTGGCCCGACCATGGGCGTGCAGGGTGAAGGCGGCGCCTTCGGCGTCGACGGCGACACAGCCTACGGTTTGGCGGGCCACGTCTTCACGCGGGACCCCGACGACTATCTCGCAGGCCTGTTCGTGGCCTATGCGAGCGAGGACGAGTTCGATCTGGAGGCGACCCGCATCGGCGCAGAGGCCGAGTTCTATCTCGGTCAAGTCACGCTCTTGTTCAAAGCCGGCTATCAATTCGCCGACGCGATCGACGATACGGCGTTCGGCGAGGCCGAGCTTAGGTGGTATGCGAGCGACAATTTCGTTCTCGGCGGCGGCGTCAGCTTCGACGAGGACGCCGCGTTCGGTCACGCCGGTACAGAGTGGTTGCTCGGCGGGTCGACCTTGCCGGGCTTGGCTCTCCGCGCCGACGTCTATGTCGGCGAGAACGGCTACGACAGCGTCATGGGCGGCTTCACCTACTACTTCGGCGACGACTCAAGTTTGAAGGATCGCCACCGCCGGCAGGATCCCGACAGCGCGCTCTTCCAACTGTTCCAAACGATCGAGCGCGAACGCGGCGAGCAATGCCAAGCGGCGCCACAGATCCTCGTCCTGAGATCGTCGAACAGCGATGCCTGCCAGCTCCCTCCGCCTCCGCCCGACTAGTGAGAGTTCGGCGAAGGTACGCATCGGGTTCGACTGAAGAGGCGTCAGCTCGCTCCACGGCGGGCTGGCGCTTTTTTTGGTGCGCGTGTCGCGCACTCGATCACAACGCAGACACGCGTCCCCCACGTTCGCGGGATATCGCGAACGGCGAATGCGCTTCAGCATCGTGTGCCACTCGGGAATCAACCACATGCGCGCTGTCTGCCATCGCCTCGACAGGGAACTGCCGATATTCGTCATCAATCTCGATCGCGCGGAGACGCGACTCGCGCATATGCGCCAGCAGCTTGGCGGGCTCGAGCTCAACTGGACGCGAATTGCGGCGTTCACCGCGGAGACAATTCCGACGCATTGGCGCGATCTCTTGGACGATCGTTGGCTGTTGCCCGGCGAGCGCGGTTGCTACGCCAG
>CAZLRW010000088.1:0-15971 GCA_964561925.1 uncultured Flavobacteriaceae bacterium | reverse complement strand
GAACTATTCGAACGCGCTCCCGCTCGCGCAAGGGATCAAGTTCGATACGGAGTAGCGTTTTCTGCGGCTTGACGGGGGATCGGGATGGTTGCTGGCTCGTGTTGATACGGCATTTCCGTCGCCGTTTTGAGGGCGCCGTTGCTTCGTTGCAACGGCGCTTAGGGGGTGGGTTGATGTTCTGTGTGCGCTCGAAGCCGCAAGCCCCCTCGCGCCTCAGAGGCCAACAATGCTACGGTCGACTGGGGGATGTGTATGGTGGACGTTCAAGATCAAGGTACCAAAATCGGCAGTGGCGAGGAGTTGCTTGCTCAAGGCGCAGCAAGTCAACTCGCATCGCAAATTGATGACTGGGAGAAGTACAAGTCTGCCGTCGGTCGCTATCTAAAGACAGATCTGTTGACCGAGGAGCTGATCAGCCGGGTGACCACCGATATCCGTGATTCCACGGAAACCATTGTTACCAAGCTATCAGTCTCTCTAATTTACGTTCTGATCCTTGCAACACTCGTGCTCTATGTCTTTGGGTTCGACCCTCCGCTTGCAGATGGGGCGACGACTGTAGAGTGGTTGCTTCAAAAGGCGTTGGAGTTTCTCTCATTCTTCGGGTTGAGCGAGCAGGTTACGGGCAACAAATATGTACTCGGGCTGATCTCTTGGACGGTGGCGGCGCTGCTTGCTGAGACGTCTATTTCGCGCGAACTTCGGCGGCGGACACGAGAATACGTGGAGATTGTTGAGACAACTCGCTCCGTTGTCAGGGACGCGAAGCAGATATTTGTGGGCAGCGGACAGATACGCTTCTCATATGGGAAGCTCGGAGTGTGGGTTCGGGGCGGCAACCTTGAACTTCACATACAATGGGCTGCGTTCGAAGATGCTGATTTGTTCGTGTGGAACAAAGTAGGGCTTGCACGGACGGACGATTTGAGTGCGGCGACGCACCTGTTTGTATTCTTGAAGCCACGCTCAGATCGAGATTCCGATTCGTACACATCGGAATTTCTGGTCATTCCTAAGCGGCTCTTTCGTACTCCCGTAGATGCGAATTCATGGGAGGACTTTGTCACGAATTTTCACCCTTAAGAACGGCCTACCCGTCCGCCCACATGCGCAAGAGGTTCGCGTGGCAGCGGGAGATGACGTCGAATTCGCGGCTTTTCTTTTCTTTTTCGAAGATGGCGCGGCGGGTGGTGTCGAGGTCGTAGAGGATCTCGCGCTTGCCGGCGTCGCGGACGTAGCTTTGGCACCAGCCGACGGCGGCGATGCGTTCGCCCTTCGTCACCGGGGTCACGCGGTGCAGCGTCGTCGACGGGTAGATGATCATCTGGCCCGCTTCGAGCTTGAAACCTTGTTCGCCCGCGGTCGTTTCCATCACGAGTTCGCCGCCCTCGTATGTCTTCGGATCGGCGAGGAACAGCGTGAAGGAGATGTCGCTGCGCAGATTGTACATCAGCGGATCGTCGACATGCGTGCCGTATTCCATGCCGTCCTTGTAGCGCGAGAACAGCAGCGGCGTGATGTGGCGCGGGCGGGCGGCGATGCGAAAGCCCGGGTTGCGCATGATCGCTTCCGTCACGGCGCGGTTCAGCGGCATGTAGTCGGGCTGCGAACGGTCGGCCTGGATGTTGTTCTTGACCAGCTTTGCGTGCCAGCCCGCCGACGCGTTGCCGTCGATGAACTTCAGCGCGTCGATCCGGTCGGTCACTTTCGCGATGTCGTCCGCGTTTAGAACGTCGCCGATCACCAGAATCATGGGGGGCCTCCTCGCAAATCGCTTCACGAGCGATAGACCGGCTTAACCCTAAAGCCAAGGAACCGCACGTTGCGCGGCCGCGCGGCCATAGACTGCGGCTGGGGAAATCCCTTTGGGAGGTGTCCGATGCGGGCGCCACACGTTGCCGGGTATGCAGCCACCGTCGCTGCGGTGATCGTGCTCGATCTGCCGCTCGATTGGCTGATCGCGAGCGCGATGCTGATCGGCGGCGCGGCGACGTTCGCGACCGCGTGGTTCCTGCGCCGCCGGCGCTAAGCCTGCGGGGCGGCGTTCAGGGCTTCTTCGAGTTTGCCGAACGAGGGCTGCAGGTGCGAGGGCACGCTGCCGCGGCCGATCTCGACCGAGACTTGCGCGGCGTTGCCGTGCAGATGGGCGACGAGGACGTCGCGGATCACGTGGTAGAACAGCGACTCTTCGTCGGCCGTCGCCTTCAGGCGGCTTGCGAAGGGCCCGAGGAAACCGTAGGCGACGAACACGCCGAAGAACGTACCGACGAGCGCGCCGCCGATCATTTCGCCCAGGATTTCCGGCGGCTCGGTGATCGAGCCCATCGTCTTGATGACGCCGAGCACGGCGGCGACGATGCCGAGCGCGGGCATGGCGTCGGCCATCGATTGCCAGGAGTTGGAGGCGGCGAGCGCTTCGTGATGGTGCTTCTCGAGCTGCTTTTCCATCGCGGTTTCGACCTGGTGGGGGTCTTCGAGGCTCATGGTCATCATGCGGATCGTGTCGCAGATGAAGTCGAGCGCGAAGTGGTCCTTCAGGATGCGCGGGTAGTGCTTGAAGATCGTCGATTCCTCGGGCTTCTCGATGTGCTGCTCGAGCGCGATCAGGCCCTTCGATTTCATCGTCTTCGTCAGCGTGAACAGCAGGCTGAGAAGGTCGACGTAGTCCTTTTCCTTCCATTTCGAGCCGGACATGATCTTGGCGAACGAGCCCGCGACCGCTTTCAGCGTCGTGACGCTGGAAGCGATCAAAAGCGCGCCGATCGCGGCGCCCAAGATCTGCGTGCCTTCGTAGGGAAGCGCGTGCAGAATGACGTCGAACTTGCCGCCGGCCCAAACATAGCCGCCGAACACGGTGACGAAAACGAAGACGATGCCGCCGATCTGAAACATGCGCGCACATACCCACCGAGCCCCGTCGCGAAGCTGCGCGGCGCTTTGATTGCGATCGAATATGGCAAGTCGCGCTTAAGGATCGCTTGAGGCGGGTGCGAATTCGGCTTAACCGCTTGCTAGGAGCGATGAAGGAACGACAAACAACGTTCGTCATGGCCGGGCTTGACCCGGCCATGACGAGCCTGGGCGGATTAACGCTTCAGATACGATTTGACCTCGGGGCGGTCGCGCAGCCAGCCGGCCCAGCGTTTCAAGACCTTTTCGATGCGCGGCGCTTCGACGCCGAGCTGGACCATGGCGACGCCGCCGTTGACGCTCTCGCGGTACTCGGCGATCAGGCCGTCCTTCAGGACGAAGCGGCTCATGCCGTCGATCACGACGTCCTTGCCCTTGAACTGGGGGATCGTCGAGGTGAATTTCGACAACGACCAGGCATAGCCGATGCCGCCGTTCACGACCGGATCGAACATCCGCCAGTCGTAGGCGGCGGCGTCGCGGTGGAACAGGTTCACGAGCATGTCGGCGATCGCTTCGCGGCCTGTGTGGGGGCCGTAGATGTAGTCGTGATAGACGCCGTCTTCGGTGAAGCAGGCGGCGAATGCTTTGCCGTCGCCGCGCGAGGCGGCGTCGGTGAAGCGATCGAGCAGGCGGGTGAACTCGGCGTTGTTCATGGCTCTCAAGTGCTCGCCGTGACGATCCAAACCGCGCCGCCCAGCGTGAAGGGTTTGCGGTCGGCATAGGGCTTCAATGCGGCGCTTAAGGCTGCCACGGCCTTTGCCTTCTCGGCGTCGCTGGCGGCGGCCATCATGCGGGCGACGGGGCCGAATTCCTGGACGTGGGCCAGCGCCTCTTCGTGGTCCGCGCCGAGACGCATCTGCGTGTCGAACGGCCGCGCCGCGATCGCATCGAAGCCAGCGCTCGACAGAATGCGGCGCACGCGGGCGAGGTCCGCGAAGGCGAAGGGGCCGGGGTCCTCAGGACCGAGCGGCGGTTGCGGCGGCAGATGCGGGCGGGCGGCGGCGATAGGCACGCGCGCCCATTCGTTGTCGCGCCAATCGCGCCAACAGACGAAGGCGAGGCGTCCGCCGGACTTCAGGCTCCGGCGCAGGTTCGCAAACGCTCGGTCGGGATCGGCGAAGAACATGACGCCGAAGCGCGAGAACAAGAGGTCGAATTCGGCATCGAAGCGATGATCCGACGCGTCGGCTTCCACCGCCTTGAAATTCGCGATGCCGGCCTCTTTGGCGCGCTGGGCGGCGCGGGCGAGCATCGGGCGCGATATGTCGATGCCGACGACGCGGCCAGCGGTCTTGGCGAGCCGCAGGGCGGTATCACCGCAGCCGCAACCGATATCGAGGATCGCCTCGCCCGGCGCGGCGCGCGCGGTCTTGACGATCTCCTCGCTGATGCCGGCCAGCATCGCATCGAGGCGGTCTTGCGATTTCACCCATTTCTCGCCGGCCTCGCCGTTCCAAAACGCGATCTGATCGGCATTCGATGGGTTCGACATGGCGTCTTCCGTTGCAAGAGCAAGCCGGCAGCGTAGCACGGCTCAATGGCCGTGCGACAAGCACCCGCGAAAGCGCGTGGCCGGCGCCCGCTGCGCTCGATCTCGATCGTCTTCGTTCGCGCAGGTCGAGGTGCAGAGTCGCGTCTCGTGCGCGCGATCGGGACGCTAGGCTTCGCCCGTGTCCGGCGTGGCGCCGAGGCAGGGGGCGAGAAGGCTCGCCTGGTTCAGGAACGTTTCGGCGGCGCGGTCGAGCCGCTGGCGCGCGGCGAACAGCGACAGGCGCGCGGCTTCGACTTCGTCGTTGGAGGCGAAGAGTTCTGACGGGGCCTTGAGCGACAGGCCCTTTTCACCGGCGACGAGCGTGATGTGGCCGATCGCGTGACGCGGCTGACCGCCTTCGGGCAACATGACTTCGATCGCGGCGCGGGCGCCGTCGATCAAGTTCACGCCTTCGAACGTGGCGCCGGCGGCGACCGTGTCGATGCGCGAGCGGAGTTCCTCGTAGCGGTCGGCGATCATCGCGCGCTTCGTTTCGTCGGGGTGGGCGAGCGCCTCGGCGGTCAGTTCCAGCGCTTCGCTCAAATAGGTGTGGATCGTGTCGATCGCGACGAGCGTGCCTTCGACGGTGGAAACCGCGCGGGCCGCGGTCTCGGCGAGCGTCGTCGAGCCGGCCGAACGGCGCGCCTGGCGCAACGCGCGGTCGATGCCCGAGCGGATGTCGACGGGGTCGACCGGCGCTTCGACCGGCGCTTCCTTGCCGGACAAGACGCGGCGCGCATAGGCGAACATGCCCTGGGCTTCGACGCGCTTTTGCTGAACGGACATGGCTTTCCCCATCGAAACGAATTCAGGTGCAGAGCGTAGCGGGGCAGGGGTTAGGGAACGCTTTACCCGGGCATGGGAGTTGCGCTTAAAACGGCGTTACCATGACAAAGTTTCGCGCCCGCTTCGTCGGGTCGACGATCGCCGCCTATCAGCGCGTGGCGCGGATCGCGCGCACGGGGCGCTGGCCCTTAACGATTGGTGTACGGATCATCGTGCGCGAGGACGATCGCGTTCTGCTCGTTCGTCACACCTATGCGCCGGGCTGGCACTTTCCGGGCGGGGCGATCGACCGGCGCGAGACGGCGGCCGACGCGGCGGTGCGCGAACTGCGCGAAGAGGCGCTGATCGAGGCGGTGACGCCGCCCAAGCTCGTCGGGCTTTATCTCAGCCTGACGCAGCAAAAGTCGGATCACATTGCGCTTTACGAGGCGGGCGAATGGCGGCGGATCGAGGGGAAGACGCGCCCGCTCGAGATCGCCGAGGCGGCGTTCTTTCCCGTGCGCGATTTGCCGAAAGGCACGACGGGCGGCACGCGGCGGCGGCTGGCCGAGGTGATGGGCGAGGCGGAGATTGCGACGGCGTGGTGAGGCTTTCGGCGTCTCTCCGTTTGGGTGCCCCCGCGCGCGAACGCGGTCAGGTGCGGCGTCCGACGAGCATGGCTGCCACGGATTGGGCGGCGAGCCATGCCGCGGGAAGCAGGAGTGCCAAGTTCTGCGGATCCGAGTAGCTCTCTTTGGCCACGACAAACGTCACCGCGAAAGCGAGCAGCACGAGGTTTGCGACAGCGGCCAGCGACGCGGCGAGCCGGTCGGCGGGCGTTCGAAGCCAAAACACATTGATGACAGCGGCATACCAGAGCGTGATGCCGCCGGTCACGAACCACAGAAGTCGCGGCGTCACCGTGTCCGACATGGCGGGCGCTGCGACGAAATTATGGATGCACCCGAGCGCGAACAGGACGAACACACTCAACCGGTCGAGCCAAATCATCGTCGTCGTACCTTGTCATCGATCGCGGCTGGTGCCGGTTGCGAGCGCAACGCGTTTGCCGGTCATTCCGCTTTGCGGCCAAGCAGCCACTTCGCGACGACGACAAGAACGATGCCGACCGCAAGAGCAGCAACGGTGCCGGCTGCGACGGCCAACGGATCGTCGTTGCGCGCGGCCAACGCAATGCCCGGGACCACCGCCACCGTCAGCGGGATGAACCAAAGGTAGCCCTTGTTACGGTCTTTCATGCGCCCTCCATGCGCCAGCGATAGGCGCGCAATGCGTTGCGCTCAAGCGATGTGGCGCCGCGCGTGCGTTTCGAGGTGCAAACCGGGCGCGCCCGGCTGATGCCGCTTCTCTCACAGTTCGCGACAAATCGCGCGGGGCCGCGCTGTTCGATCTCGGTTGTCTGAGTAGTGTGCGCGGCGCGGCTGTTGTGCGAGGTGACCCTGTGGGACTGATGCGGCGTTTTCTTGTTTCGGCCCTGTTGCTGAGTGTCGCAGTGTTGGTGTTTGCGGGCTCCGACACGGCTTCGTCCGGGGTGTGCAGCCAGACACCCGATCCCGCCGATATCGAAGAAGTTCGGCGGTTGGAGTTGCGCGGTGCGCGGGTCAACACGGAAGGCTGGAGTTTGGAAGAGGCGAGAGCGTTCTTCGCGCCGACTTTCGTGTCGGTCGGACCGGACGGGAACGTCGCGGGACTCGACAGCGTGTTGACGGGCTTCGCGGGTGGGCGTCTGAAGCCGTGGGCAAAACGCTTCGACCTTGTCGAGCTCGACATCCGGGTCTATGGCGCTGTGGCAATCGTCATCGGGCTTGCCGAGGCGGAGTGGATCGGCGCGCCCGACGGTACGAAACCTATTCGGTTCCGCTTCTTGAACGTGTGGCGCAAGGTGGGCGGGCGTTGGCTTTACTCGGAACAGCAGTTCACGCGATTCCAACCGAAGTGAGCATCGCGGCCAAACGCTGGCGGGCCGTCTCGCCGAATGTGCGGCTCATAAGGAGTTTCGCGCCTGTCTTCAGCTGAACGTCGTAGTCGCCGTTGCGGCGCGCGGTCAGCGACTGCACGCGGTCGAGGCGCACGATGTTGGAGCGGTGGACGCGGCAGAACTCGGCGGGATCGAGTTGGCGTTCGAGATCGGCAAGTGCGCCGCGTTGCAGGTGCACCGTGCGTCCGACGTGAATGCAGAGATAGTGGCCGGCGACATCGATGTAGTCGATGTCGCGGGTCGCCACGATCTCCGTCCGCGCACGATCCTTGATCATCATACGCTGGAGATACTCGCGCCGGACGGCTTCGGGCGCGATCTTGCGCCGTGCGCGATCGAGTGCGCGGCGGAAGCGCTCGCGGTCGAAGGGTTTCAAGACATAGTCGGTGGCGTTGACGTCGAAGGCTTCGACGACCTTATCGTCGTAGGCGCTGACATAGATGACGACGGGCTTCTCGCCGGGTTGCATCCGACGAGCGATCTCGAAGCCGTCGATGTCGGGCAAGCGGACGTCGAGGAAGACGAGATCGGGCGCAAGCGTTTCGATCGCTCGCAGTGCCGAGCGGCCGTCCGCAGCTTCGCCGACGATTTCCAGATCCTTCTCGTCGGCGAGCATGCGGCGCAGATGCTCGCGCGCGAGGTCGACGTCGTCGACGATGACGGTGCGGATTTGCGTCATGGCCGCGCGTCCCTCACGCGTGAGAACGGAAACGAGAGCGCGACCGTGGCGCGCTCGGGCGTGGTGGTCAATTCACAGGCTTGTGCCTCGCCGAAGAGCGTGCGCAAGCGCTCGCGTACATTCGCAAGGCCGACGGCATTGCCTGCCGGCGACGGTTCGGCAGCCGCATCGTTAACGAGGTTGATGGTCAAGCGGTCGCCGGTTTTGGCGGCTGTCAGCGTGACGGCGCCGCCTTGCGCACGCTTGGCAATGCCGTGGACGATCGCGTTTTCGATCAGCGGCTGCAGCAGCATCGGCGGGACGGCGGCGTTCCAGGCGTCGTCGTCGACGTCGAATGCCGCCGTGATTTTTTCCGGCAGCAGGACTTCATAGAGATCGATGTAGCCGCGCACGAAAGCGACTTCATCCTTGAGCGGCACGGTTTGTCCGCGGTCGGCGAGCGCGGTGCGAATGAGTTCGCTGAGGCGCGCGAGCGCCGTCTCGGCGCGCGACGGGTCGCGGTGGCCCAAGGCGGCGATCGCGTTCAACGTGTTGAAGAGAAAGTGTGGGTTGATCTGCGCCTGCAGCGCGCGCAATTGCGCTTGTGCGAGAAGATGCTCACGCAACCGATAGCGCTCGAAGTAGGCGAGAGCTTGGCCGGTCGCGGTGACGGCGAAGTAAATGGGCAGACTGTAGAGCGACATCATGATCGTCGCCCATAGGATCCGGTCGGGCTTCAACGCGGAGAAACCGTTCGGCATAGGGATCATGCGCGCAAGCATGATGCCGGCTAGGGTTATCAGCGGGATCAACACGATCGCGGCGATGGTATGCACGAGGATCGGACGCCAGGCGTTCACCTCGGAGACGGGAAAGCGCCGCGCCCACCAGAACATGAACGGGGCGGCCGCGGCCCAGGGCGCGAGGCGGAGCAGCTCGGCCGCGAGCAGCGGCCACTCGAACGGAACGGAATCCGCGCCCGACAATTGGCGCTGAGCCATCAGCGCATGCGTCGAGGCGAGCGCCAGCAGCACCCACGACGCGAGCAGCGCGCCGGCGACGAAGAGATGGCGGTTCGTGGCGGCGCGGGCGCTCATCCGCTTCATTCTAGAGCGGGTGGCGTCCGTTCCTCCAGGGGCGGCGCGAAGGCTTTGGTGCGATCCGGGACCGTCGTGGCGTGAGGCGTTCCACGGAGGCGCTGCTCCCGCCGTCCGTGTTGGATTATTTGTCGTCGCTTAAAGCGGTGCGTATCTGCACTTCCATGGCCGCGCTTGCTCCAGCTGAGCGGCGAGGCGGAAGAGGGTGGCTTCGTCGCCGTAGCGGGCGGTGAACATCGTGCCGATGGGAAGGCCGGCTGCGTTCCAATGCAAAGGCACGTTCGCCGAGGGTTGGCCGGTTAGGTTGTAGATGCCGGTATAGGGGATGAACGAGATCATCTCGCGGAACATTTGCTGCAGGTCTTCGCGGTCCATGTTCAGGACGCCGAGTTTCAGCGGCGGTTCGGCTGCGGTCGGCTGCAGGATGACGTCATAGTTTTGCATGAAGTTCGCGAGCGTACGGCCGAGCGCGTGGAGCGTGTTCATCGCGCGGGCGTAGGCGGAGGAGTCCGTCTTGCGCGCGTTCTCGACGCGGAACCAGGTCGCGCGTTCGACGTCTTCCGCGCGCGCCACGCGGCCCAGCGCCTCGGCCGCTTCGTCGACGGTGAAGGCCACGTTCGCGCTGATGACGATGCCTTGCGCGGCCATGATCGCCATGCCGTCGATCGCGGGCGCGGCTTCTTCGACGATGTGGCCGAGGCTTTCGCAAAGTTTCGCTGCGTCCTTCACGGCGGCGATCGCGTCCGGATGCACGTCGGTCGGGATCGCGGGCTTTGTCGAGACGGCGATGCGCAAGGCGCCGGGCGCGGTCTTCACCTCGTCGAGGAATGGGCGTGCCGGCGGTGGCGCTGCGTATGGGTCGCCTGCGGCGGGGCCGTGCGTCGCGTCGAGGAACGCCGCGCTGTCGCGCACGCTGCGCGAGACGACGTGGCCGACGGAAGCGCCGCCCCAGCCCTCGCCGCGCTTCGGGCCCATCGGCGTGCGGGCGCGCGTGGGCTTCAAACCGAAGAGGCCGCAGCAGCTCGCCGGAATGCGGATCGAGCCGCCGCCGTCGGTCGCGTGCGCGACGGGCACGATGCCGGCGGCCACCGCCGCGGCCGCGCCGCCGCTCGAGCCGCCCGCGATGCGCGACGTGTCCCACGGGTTTTTCGTCGCCCCGAACATGCGGGACTCGGAGGAGGGGCTCAAACCCAGTTCCGGCGAGTGCGTCTTGCCGAAGATGACGAGGCCTGCGGCTTTGCAGCGTTCGACATAGGTCGAGTCGATCTCGGCGACGCTTTCGCGCGCGAGGCTCAGGCTTCCGGTCGTGACCGTGCCTTTGAGGCTCGCGCCGAGGTCCTTCAAGAGATAGGGCACGCCCGTCAGTGGGCCTTGCGGCAGGCCCTCTTTCAGTTGTTTGCGCGCGACGTCTTCGTGATCAAGCACGATCGCGTTGATCTTCGGGTTCACCTCGCGCGAACGGGCGAGCGCCGCGTCGAGCAATTCCTGTGGCGACACTTTCCTCATGCGCACGAGTTCGGCGAGGGCAAGGGCGTCGTGTTTGCGGTACTCGGCGAAGCTCAGCATTTCCTATCCTATGCAGGCGAAACGGCCTGTTATGGTTATCGAGCGAAATTCAGTCTGACAGGCACGCGCGCAGACGTCCACGGCCCAATTTCGACGCGATCGACGTTTATGTATGCGCGGTCATGTCGAAGACTCTGGAGCGTCGTTGTATGGCGAAAGCGCTTGTCGCGATGGCGGCGGCGGCTTCCGTTCTTGTCGCGTCCTCAGCCGAGGCGTCCGGGTTTCCAACGGGGCGCGCTGCGTTCGTTCCGCAGCTCACAGTCAACAATGACCCTGAGGTTTGCACGCCGTTCGTCGAAGCGGTGCGGCGCGAGTTCTTCGAATCGAAGTACGCAATGCGCGCGCCGTTCGACATCGACGTTACCGATCGCGATTGGCCGGGTGCGCAAGTGCGATGGCTCTTCCCGCACAATACATCGGAAGTCGGGTTTGGTGAGCGCGACGCGATGCTCAACATTCACCATTCCGCCGTCCTTGCAGACCTCGATCGCGACGGTTCGCCGGAGGCGTTGGTGCTCTATGGCTGGGCGCACAGCTGGCGCGGCGCGAACTATGCGCTCGTTCGGTACCCGGATTTTGCGACCTATTTTTGGGCGTTGGAGAAGGCGAAGGCGCAGATCGCGGTCGCCGGTGCGATCGAGAGCGGCGACGGCCGAAATTCGTTGAGCTGGAATTGGGCGCGGCCGTCGGTCGTCGAGATTCGCGGTGCGTTCTATCTGGTCGACGCGGGGGAGGTTTATCACCGCGCGCCGACAATTTCGTTGCGCCGCATTCCGGCGCGTGGGCCGGCCGTCGAAACTTGCCGCGTGCTGAAGTGGCGGCCGATCGAGACTCTTGGCGCCAATGCGCAACCCGTGCGCGAGTTCATGGCAACCTTGAGATCGATCGCAGGCACGACGGATGGTGCGTGTGGCGGCACGCTGAATCCGACCGCGGGACTTGCGTTGGCGCTAACGACCGTGGAGGCGCTCGCGATCACCAGGCCGTGGGCGCTGCCGCAGGAGCCGTACAACGCCCGCGCGGTCGTCGATGCGGAACTCGCGCGTTGGAGTGATCTCGGGCTTTGGAACAAGCGGCTGTTTCGCGCCCAGAGGGCGCAGCAAAAGGCGGCAACGAATGCGCTTGCGCGCGATTATCGTGAGAATTTTGGATTGGCGGCGCCAGATGCGCGGCGGCAGGCCGCCAAGTCCGTCGATTTGGTTCTTCGTCACCGCTTCGTGTTTCCTTCCGGAAGTCGTCCGCTGGAGCCGCCTTCGGGCCGGTTGACACTGCAAAGGATGGTTCTCGGCGGCAAGTCGGCTGGCGAGATCGAGCGCTTCTTGCTCAAGGGCGAACACTCGTTCGCGCCCGGACCGCCGTTATTCTGCGAGCTTGCGCTTGAGCCGCTGTTGTTTGCGGCGCTCGAGCGGCCCGACGTCATGCGCCTATTGTTGCGCCATGGCGCGACCGTCGACGAGCGCAACGGGTTCGGCAAGACGGCACTCATGACCGCGGCTCAATTCGATCTGCTGCCGGCAGCCCGGCTGCTGCTCGCGCAGGGCGCAGACGTCAACGCGCAAACGAGCGCGACACTCGGCAATCAGACATTCAAGGAGCGCTCTGCGCTGATGTATGCCGCGGAAAATGCAGGCATGCCGATGATCCGGCTTCTTGTCGGAGCTGGTGCGGACGTGGGGGCCGTCGACAGCGCGAAGCGAGATGTTTTCAACTATCTCAGCCGAAATGAAACCATGACCGCGCAAGAGCGCGAGCAGGCGGCCGCCTATCTCAAGGCGCAGTCGCGGCGGTTGCCCTAGTTTTTCGTGTTCAGTCGGTGCCGAAGCGTTCGGTGCACCAGGTCGACGGCGTTTGGGTGATGCGGACGTCGGAGAGTTGCACGGTGTCGGCCCAGGCGCGATCCGCGCCTTCGACGCCGTAATCCTCCAGGCGGAACGGGATCGCTACACCTTCGATCGTGCGCCATTGGCCGAAGCGGCGTGCGCGGTCGCCGCGGCCCATCCAGCGCAGATGACCGGTCGCGCGATCGAACTCGGCCCAGCGCACGGCCGGTGACAGCAGCGTCAACCGCCAGGCTGTGTCCCCGTTCGCGGCGGACACGGTCGCTTTGCGCCACGCGGCTTCGTTGTCGAGCAGATCTTTGTTGGCGTTGCGCGCGGTGTCGGCGAGTTCCTTCGCGGTCTCGGCCGAGGCCGGGCGGCAATTGCGAAAGCCGCGCTCGCATTCGACGGCGCCGTCTTTGCGTAAGGCTTGGGCGAGTTGCCAGGGACCAGCGTCGATCTCGATGGCGATGCGGTCCGGATAGCGGATGCAGGTGTGGTAGGTGCCCGACTGCAGGCGGCCCTGGCCGATTTCGGCGGTGATCGAGCCTGAGCGCTCGATCGCGGCGAGGCCTTCCAGTGCGGCTTTGCCGCCGCGGGCCTGAAGATAGGCGTCGATGACGTCGCTCGCGTCGGGCGGCGCCGGTCGGGCCGCCGCCGCGCCCGCGCCGATCAGCGTTGCCGCGAGTGCGGCCGCCAGAGCATCCCGATGCAACGACACGTCTCGTCCCCCTGCCGCCGACTGCGCGCGTTTGTTCTCGCGCAGTCGGGGCGGGATCACAAGCGGCGGTTACAACCGCGGCACGTCGGCGATCAGGATTTCGGCCTCTTCCGTCGCCTCGATCTCCACGCGCTCTTCGCCGGTGACGGCGATGCCGTCGCGCGCCTTGGCGGGCTTGCCGTTGACGGTGATCTTGCCCGCGGCCGGCACCATGTAGAGGAAGCGTCCGGGGTCGAGCACGTGTTCGGCCGACTGGCCGGGTTTCAGCGTCGCGGCGAGGATCGCTGCGTCCTGATGGATCGGCAGCACGCCCGAATCCTTCTTGCGGCCGGAGGCGAGCGTGACCAGGCCGCCCGCGCGGTCGGCCTTCGGGAAGGCGCGCGCCTCCCATCCCGGCGCGATGCCGGTTTCGTTGGGCAGAATCCAAAGCTGAAAGATCTGCGTCGGTTCGTCTTCGCGGTTGTGTTCTTCGTGCAGGATGCCCTTGCCGGCCCACATCACCTGCACGTCGCCCGCCACCGTGCGGCCTTCGTTGCCGAGATGATCCTTGTGCGTGATCACGCCGCGGCGGACATAGGTCACGATCTCCATGTCCTTGTGTCCGTGGCGGTCGAAGCCGGTGCGCGGGCGGATCGTGTCGTCGTTCCACACACGCAACACGCCCCAGTTCATGCGCGCCGGGTCGTGGTAGCCGGAAAACGAGAAGTGATAGTGCGCGGTCAGCCAGTCGTTCTTGAACGTGCCCAGGTTTTCGAACGGACGAATGTCGATCATCGGATGTTCCTTTGATGCCGGTGTTACATTGTTGCGCGGGGAGGTGGGGCGGGCGCGTCGTCAAGGCAAGAGTGGGGTCGATGCCGTGTTTGTGAACGGCCGTTCATGCGCGAGACAGGCTCTCGGCGTAGAATACGAGTGCAATCCCATTACTCGACGGAGGTCTTTCATGCGTGCGATCGCACTGGCGGCTTTGGTGGCGGCGGGCTTCGCCTCGGCGGCGGCGGCCGCGGTTCAACCCGGCGGTTTCCCGCGCGATGCGGCCTCGCTGAGCGCGCTCGACAGCGCACAGCTGCGCATCGTGCGGCGCGCAGGCGCGCAATGCTGGCACTCGTTCGAAGGCGGGTTCCGTTCGCGCTCGGCCACGTCGCGCGCCTGCGTGATCGGGCAGACGGAAAGCGCGGTGCGGTCGAGCGAAGACGCGGCGCTCATCGCCTATCATAACGCACTGCCGTTCCACGCGCGGTACGACGAGTATCGTCCGGCGTTCTATTGGCAGCGGTTGGTGGCGCGAGACTGACGCTTAAGGCCCGATGAGGCGTGTGGCGCGATCGATCGGACCGCCGTAGCCGCTTGCATCGCGCGCCAGAACCTCGAGGGACCGCCAGACGTCTTTCGGATGATGCTGGTTGCTGCGGCCGGCGAGTCGACTGAAATTCAGATGCTGCACGCGATCGGCAAGGTCGCCGATCGTGGTGAGGTCGCGATCGAATCCAACGCCCCATCCGTTTGAAGCCGCTGCTGCGGTTGCGGCGATGACGAGGGTGAGGATCGGGCCGACGATGGCCGCGCCTGCGGCAACCATCACGGCCTGCGATAGACTGAGTTCGGTACCTGCGAGCAGCCAAGTCGAAATGCCGGCGCTGACTGCAAGACCGAGGGCGACTGTCCACGACGCGAGCGCTCGCGGTCCCAAGTCCAACCCAGATTCGTACTGGAGGCGGTTCAAGAACCGTCCGTAGTTGCCGTCCCGGACGAGTTCGCGTAGGGGCGTTGAGGGTCGAACGTCTCCCGATCGTATCGAGCGTATCGCGCGGCGGAGCCGCCTAAATGCCGACGCCGATCTGCAATGCGTGCGCAAGCCCGGTTGGGTGTTCGGGAGATGTGCCAAGACGGCATCGTAGAGTTCGCCGAACGTTTCGACGCTTCTCAACTCATCGTCGCCGAATTCGAAGCCAAAGCTCTGGCGAATCGCATTGACGAAATCCTCGTCGTCACCATCGCCGACGAGGTTCAAAGATGTCGTGTGCTCTTTGCGTGCAGGAGGCATTCGTCACCCTAACACGCCGCGCGGAGGGTTGGGAGGATGTCGGCGGCGCCTGTGATCGGGCCTTGAATTTGAGAGGACTGCGGAGTGTTTCGCGGCGGCGCGCAGGCGTGCGAGCGGCTTGCTGAGGTTCTATAAGAGTTCGAGCTGCAGCTTGCGGCCGAGTGCGGCGGCGGCTCGCTGAAGTGTTTCGAGCGTGACGTTGCCGGCGTTCGGATCGAGGACGCGGTCGAGTTGGAAGCGGCTGGTGTTCATGCGTGCCGCAAGGTCCTTTTTCGTGATTTTCTTGGCGCGCATTGCTTCTTGCAGTTGATATGCGATCGTCTCTTTGATCGCACGTGCTTGAAAATCCTCGAGCTTGCCCTCGGATCGCAAAAGATCGTCGAGCGAAGAGCCCCAGTGCGGGTTGCGGCGTTTTTGTTTCTTCTTCACGATTTCATCTCCTTCATGCGTTTGCGTGCCAGGTCGAGTTCGGCTTGCGGAGTCTTCTGCGTCTTCTTGATAAAGCCGTTCACGACGCCGAGGCGGTTCTCATGAAAGAAGAACAGCACGCGGGCCTCGCGGTTCTCCGTCAGCGCCGTTCTCACCTCCCATAGGCCGCTGTCGAGTGCGCGGCAGAGCGGCATGCCGACGGGCCAACCGAACTGCACGCGCATCAGGTCTTGACCGACGGCATTTCGATCCTCGTCGGCCAGCGACTTGATCCAATCGCGAACAGGCTCGCTGCCCGCAGCGGTTCGATAGAAGACGACAGGAATCTTCCTCGGGCGCTTCACTCGTGTTATGTACTATAAAGTGTACATACTGTCAATCACCACGCCGCGCGGAGGATTTGGAGGACATCGGCGGGGCCGGTGATCGGG
>CAZLRW010000087.1:0-16399 GCA_964561925.1 uncultured Flavobacteriaceae bacterium | reverse complement strand
GGCGGATGGCCTCTCCCAGCAAGGGGGCCGTCGGCAGGATGCGGATGTTCGGACAGCTGCGCACCGCCTCGGTCGGCGCGATGGAGTCCGTGATGACCAGCGCCTTGAGCGCCGAGCCCTTCACCCGCGCAACCGCCCCGCCGGACAGCACGCCATGGGTGATGTAGCCATAGGTCGCCTTGGCGCCCTTGCTCATCAACGCCTCGGCCGCGTTGCACAGCGTGCCCGCGGAGTCGACGATGTCGTCGACCATCACGCACACGCGGCCCGAAACGTCGCCGATGATGTTCATGACCTCGGACTCGCCCGCCCGCTCGCGCCGCTTGTCGACGATGGCAAGGTCGGCGTCGATGCGCCGGGCGAGCGCCCGCGCGCGAACCACGCCGCCGACATCGGGCGAAACCACCATCAGCCGCTCGCCGTTCAGGTGCTCCTTGATGTCGTGCTCGAAGATCGGCGCGGCATAGAGATTGTCGGTCGGGATGTCGAAGAAGCCCTGGATCTGCCCCGCATGCAGGTCGAGCGTCAGCACGCGCCCCGCACCCGCCTGCGTAATCAGGTTGGCGACGAGCTTCGCCGAAATCGGCGTGCGCGGCCCGGGCTTCCGGTCCTGCCGCGCGTAACCGAAGTAGGGAATGACCGCCGTGATCCGCTTTGCCGACGAACGCCTGAGCGCGTCGATGCAGATCAGAAGCTCCATCAAATGGTCGTTCGCCGGAAACGACGTCGACTGGATGACGAACACGTCTTCGCCGCGCACGTTCTCCTGGATCTCGACGAACACTTCCATGTCGGCGAAGCGCCGCACGATCGCCTTGGTCAGCGGCGTCTTCAGATATTCGGCGATCTGGTTCGCGAGCGGATGGTTGCTGTTGCCGGCGAGGAGCTTTGTGGGCACGTGTGTGATCCTGAAAACAAGGCCGCGCACAAACGGCGAACAGATGAAGGTTCGATGAGGCCGCGCGGGCTTGTAGCAACGCCGATGTTGCGTTGCAATGCGACTAGGCGGGCTTGGCCTTAGCAACCTGTTGAAGAAGCTGCGCAATCCCCTCCGCCGCAGCTTCCGCCGCGTATCCCGCGATCTCCGCCCATGGCTTGTTGAGCCGCCCGCGCGGCACGGCGTTTTCCTGCGCGATCGTGCCGGCTTCCTTGCCTTTGGCGTCGAGCACGCGCCAAACGATCGTCACCACGTCGGCATCGGCGGAACCGCGCACCACGGTCACCTTCGCCTCGATCCGCCATTGCGCCTTTGCTTTGACCGCCTCGACGCGGACGCCCTTGAACGGCAACACCCCGCCAAGCGCGCGTGCAAGCGCCGCGTTGCCGTCGCCGGGCGCCCCTTTGACGGTCCCGACATAAGCGACGGGCCTGTCGGCCTCGCTCTGCGCGACCTGGGTGCGCGGCCGCGCCAGCGCTGCATCGAGCGCCGTCGCCGTCTGCTCCGCGACCAATCGCGCGGCGCCTTGCACGAGCACCTCGTCGGTTCCCGAGAACGAGACCGGAAACTGCGTCCGCTGGGTTCCTTGCGGATCGAGCAACTGCCACGAGATGACGCGTTGTTCCTTGCCCGGTTTATCGGCGGCGGCGATCGTCGCGGCCTGCCCCCTCAGCACCCAGGCCATCGCGGTCAGCTCCGCGAACGCCGGCACGTCGTGGCGGCGCGCGGCCTCCACGACCTCGCCGCGCAACGCGGCGGCAGCCTCCTCGCCCAGCCCTTGCGGCGTCTCGACGACCAGCGCCGGCACCATGATCGCCTGATCGAGCATCGCGTCGTTGCGCTCGACGCCTTGAAACGGCTGAGGCACCGCGAACGGATCCTCCATGCCGAGCGGATCGGTGATCGCCGCGCATCCGGCGAGCGCAAGAGCCGCGGCAGTGATGAGAATGCGCATCGTCACGTCAACATCACCGCCGAAAGATTGCGCCCGTAAACGGTCTCGCCCCGATGCGTCGTGCGTCGGAAGGAGAAGTAGCGCTCCGCGTGCGCGTAGGTACAGGCGGATGAAGAATCCACCGCATCAAGCTCCATCGCCTTCAGCCGCGCAACCACATAGGCGGGCAAATCGAACATCCAGTGCCCTGCCCGCGCCGACGCCGTGAAATAGCGCGCATTCGCGGCGGCGGCCTCGACGAACCGCTCGCGAAACTCGGGGCCGACTTCGTACGAGGGCTGCCAGATGCACGGCCCGACGGCGGCGCAGATGCGCTCGCGCGTCGCGCCGAGCCGCTCCATCAACGCGACGACCGATTCCAACACGCCGCCAAGCGCCCCTTTCCACCCCGCATGCGCCGAACCGATGACGCCGGCGTGAGGATCGGCGAACAGCACCGGCGCGCAATCCGCCGCGAGCACGCCGAGCGCAACGCCGCGCAACGTCGTCGCCATGCCGTCGGCTTTCGGCGCCGCACCGCGCACCCACGGCTCGGTCACGTGCGCGGCCTCCGCACTGTGGATCTGATAGACGGTGAGCAGCCGCTCCTCCGCCGTTCCCAGCCACGCCGCAACGCGGGTGCGGTTCTCGCGCACGGCCTCGACATCGTCGTCCGACCCGTAGCCGCAGTTCAACGACGCGTACACGCCCTGCGAAACGCCGCCTTGTCGCCCGAAGAATCCGTGCGCAACGCCGTCGTGGACGCTCAACACGGGCGATTGCAGCGGCGTCATGAATTCGCAAATCCCGCAGGTTGGAGTGTCGCGGGCGCAACCGCGCCCAGCACTTTGAACAAGCTGCCCATCGCCTCAGTCCCGGTCAACCGCCGAAACCCGCGCTCCAGCGTCTCGCTTTGCGCGGCATCCGCACCACGCTTGAGCGCCTGCAGTCGCTCGAAGCCGCCCAGCGCGCGCAAGAACGCCCCTTGCGTCGCGATCGGCAACACCCGCGCACCCGCGGCCGCGACGGCATGGCCCAGCGCGGTAAAATCGACGTGAGAGGTCAAATCCGCCGTCCCCGGTTCCGCCAACACGTCGGCGAATGCATGCGCCTTGACCGCCTGAAACGTGTCGCCGAGCGCCGGCCCCGCAAACCCATAGTCGATCGCAAGCAGCGCGCCGCCGTCCTGCGCAATCCGTTCGCCGACGAGAGCGCCAAGCTGCGCACGCGCCGGCGACAATTCGACGATCGCACCCGGCGCCGCATCGCGCACCGCCGCGGGCACAAGCCGCGCATCGACCGCGTCGGGCGCTAACCCGAACAGAAGCTGGCCTGAGGAATCGAGTCCGACGCAACGCTCCTGCCAGCCTCGTGCCGTTCGCACGAACTGACGCACGGGCAGCGCATCGAAGAACTCGTTCGCGATCACGATCGTAGTCAAGCCCGCAGTCACGTCGCCGAAATCGTCGCGCCAAGCAAGACCGCCGGCGCCGGCGTCTCGCAGCGCGTCGCGCTGCTTGTCCCGCAGCACCGCACTCGCTTCCACGAGTTCGACCGAAGCCGCCGCCAAAAACCCCGGCACGACGCGCGCGGCCCGCAACGCATCGCGCATCAGCGTGCCGCGCCCTGGCCCAAGCTCGACGAGCGCGAACCGTCGCGGTTCGCCCAGTTGGCGCCAAACATCCGCGCACCAAAGGCCGATGAGTTCGCCGAAAATCTGCGACACCTCCGGCGCCGTGACGAAATCGCCGCCCGCGCCGATCGCATCGCGGCTGCGGTAGTAGCTGTCGCCGCGTCCCGTCAGCGCCAGCCGCATATACTCGCCGATCGAAAGCGGACCGCCCGCGCGGATCGCATCTTGGATGTGCCGCAAAAGCGCGGTCATGACGTCTGCAGCGCAGGACCCTTGCGGTAGAGCGCATACCAGAAGAAGAACGCCGCGAAGGCGCACATCAGAAGCGACAGCACGGTTCCCATCGCAATCGCATCGCCGAACAGCGATTGATGCGTGTTCTCGCGGAAGAAGAGTTCGACGAAAATGCGGAACGCCGCATACCCGGCCCAGAACACCGCGATCGTCAACCCCGGACGCCGCAGCGCGCCGAAGCGGTGAATGAGCACATAGAGAATCGCAAACAGCACCGCGCCTTCGAGGGCCGCCTCGTAGAGCTGGCTCGGATGGCGCGGCTCGGTGAGCTGAAACGCGCCCGTGTGGTCGCGATACGGAAAGCGGAACGCCCACGGCACGTCGGTGGGCTTGCCCCAGAGTTCGCCGTTCACGAAGTTCGCGATGCGCCCGAGAAACAACCCGATCGGCGTCGCGGCCGCGACCAAATCGCCGAGCGCCACCATGTCGATCTTCTTGATGCGCGCAAAGCCTATGATGGCGAGCACGACGCCGATCGCGCCGCCGTGGAACGACATGCCCCCTTCCCACGCCGCGAACACGCGCCACGGCGCCGCCGCGAAATGCTCGTATTCGTAGACGAGACCGTAGAACAGCACATAGCCCAGCCGTCCGCCGACGATGACCCCGATCGTCGCCCACACGAAGAGATCGCCGACATGATCGGCGGTGGCCTGCGGCTTGCCGTTGAACGGCGCGCCCGTCCACAGGCGCTCCGTCTTAAGCAGCCTGAGAATGTACCACCAGGCGAGCAGCAGCCCCGCGATGTAGGCGAGCGCATACCAACGCACCGCGATGGGCCCGATCTGGATCAAGACCGGGTCGATTTGCGGAAACGGTATGGCAAACATGATGGCTCCCGAGGCCCGCGCTTTCGGCCGTGACTTGGGCGCGCGAAACCGGACGTGTCAAGCAGCCCCGTTGCCGAAACGCTGGGCAATACCTACGTTGACAAAGTCGGCAACTCGCGCCGGCGCGACGAAACCGTAGTGCCGCGTTGTGCTACGCCCGAAGTTGAGAAGTCGCAGGAAAGTACGGAGATCACCAATGACGATGGCACCCGATACTGCCGTCTGAATGGCCAAAAAATTCAGGACACAGCTGATGAAACTTACCGCGGCCGCGCTCATCGCCCTCATAGTCTCGGCGTGCGCAACGCTTGCTGCGACTGCGGCCGAAATTAGATCTGCGCCACCCAGGCAGCTCGAGCCTTACGTCGTTGATGGAACGCTAGCGTTTGGAGAGTTCGAATGGCTGCGCTGGGGCTTCTCAAAGAAACGCTCCGATATGTCCCGCTGGCTGGAAATCGTGCAGTGGGCCAACGCGACCGCGTCTGAACGAAGATCGAAGGCGGCAGAGGCAGTTGCGGCTCGCGGGCTTATTCTTGCCGGTGCCCATTCGAGTACGAAGCGCTGCTATGATGAGTTGTCCTGTGACCTGATCCTTAGGGCTCACTACATCGTTGAAAAGCTTAAGACTTGGTCGCGCTTCTCGAAAGCTCTAGGGGAAGCGCGGCCCGTGTTTGAAGGATACCGGTTAGCTGTGAACGCTGCTCAAGACTGGGCCGGCAGTGAGCTTGGTTCGGAGAAGCTAGAAGGACAGATCCAAGTGCTGACCGTTCCGGAGCAGCTCTATAGGCGTGACGTCTTCCTGTTACCGCTCTCCCGTGACGAGCAAAGCCTGCTGCCATACCGGTCAACATCTCCGCTGCACCTTTCAGAGGATGCGCGTTTCTTGCTGCAGGTCTTTTTTTCACGTGCCTTTACCGAAGAGGACGCCAAGCTCACGGTTTGGCTCAAAAACATCATAGAAACGACGGGTTGGCCGGCGAGATCCGACATTGGCAATGCTGCTTGGGAGGCCGCTTGGCGCATCGTGCGTCATGCTCGGAATGATCCGGCATTCCAACTCGATGCCCTCGCCTCACTCCAGCCGCTGCTCAAGGCCAACAAGATGAGCATTGATGAGTATGCGACTCGGGTCGATGCGATTCTGATCGAGGTGACGGGCAGGCAGAGATACGGAACGCAAGTGGTCTGCAAAGATGGGAAGCCAGCGCTTGTGCCGGTTGAGGACGAACGAGCGTTGGACAAGCTCCGCGCAGGTGTGGGGCTGGCGCCGGTTAGCGAACAACGATCCCAAGTTCCGTCGACGTTTTGCAAATGAACGAATCATTATGAAGGGTTGCAGATGATCAGAGAAATTTTTGGCACGGAGTTCGGTCGCTTCGCCGCGGCTGGCCCCGGCCTCGTCGTCCTTCTTGCAGCGGATGGATCGGCGCCATGTGATACTGGAAAGCGACTATTCAAGGCGGCACGGAAATAGGCGGCGGACGATGCAAAGCGACAATCCCATTCTCGACCAGTTGGGCAAGCTGATGACGAACGCGGCCGGCGCCGCCAAGAGCGTCCGCGACGAAGTCGGCACGATGATCAAGACGCAGGCCGAGCGTCTCGTGAACGACCTCGATCTCGTGCCGCGCGAAGAGTTCGAGGCGATGAAGGCGATGGCGCTCAAAGCGCGCCGCGAAGTCGAAGCGCTCGAAGCGCGTGTTGCAACTCTCGAAGCCGGAAAAAATGATTCACGCGATTCACGCGCGATCAAACCGTCTCGAAACGCACCTATCCGCAGCTCATCCCCAAAGCGCAGATAGCAACGGCGACACATCCACATGAAGAATGAGTCATGCCCACAGGAGGACTCTTGCGCGTGATTCAATCGGTGGTGCACCTTCGATTCATGGAGGGTGCTTCGCGTCGGGCTGTTGATGTGGAGCGTTCGTAATTCCGGGCCCGGGGCACCTTCCTGCGTACCCTTGCTGATTTGCCCTCGCGTGTCTTGTCCGCCGCCGGCCCCCCCGGCGGCGGGCTGACTCTGGGGCCCGAGAAAGGCTGCACGGTAAGAGATGAGCACCCCGCAAATCCAAGCAGAAGTGCAACAAGGCAATCCCCTCGACCTGATGGAACAAATCGCGGTTCAGAACGAATGGCTGTTCGACCGCGCGGGCGAGGACGAGATGCATCTGTCTTTCCCCGGTCAGACCGAAGACCACCATTTGTCGTTCAGCTGGCGCCACGACGTCGAAACGCTGCAGCTCTCCGCGCAGCTCGAGGTGAAGGTGCCCAAGCCGAAGCGCGCCGAAGTGGCGACGCTGATCAACATCATCAACGAACAGCTCTGGCTCGGTCACTTCGAGATGTGGCCCGACAGCGGCCAAATCATCTTCCGCCACGGCCTGTTGCTGCGCAGCGCCATGTGCGTGCCCGAGCAATGCGAGGGCCTGATCGATGCTGCGCTTGAGGCCTGCGACCGCTACTATCCCGCTTTCCAATTCGTGATCTGGGCCGGCAAGACGGCTTCGGAAGCGGCGGCGGCGGTAGTGTATCAGTGCCAGGGCAACGCCTGACGAAAAGCAAAACGACGGCGAAGGCGCGGCCGATCGCGATCGTGGGCGTCGGCCATATGGGCGGCGCGATCGCCCGCGGCTTGATCGCGGCCGGCTTCGGCCCGCGCCTCGTGCTGATCGACCCCGCCCTCAAGCCGAACGACGCAAAGGCGTTCCGTGGCGGCGGCGCGACGGTCGGCAAGGACGAAGCGGCGCTTGCCGATGCGTCGCCAGATGCGATCATCCTCGCCGTGAAGCCGCAAACGATGCCGGCGGTGGCGCCCGCCTACGCGCCGTACGCGCGCAAGACGCTGTTCCTCTCCATCGCCGCCGGCACGTCGATCGAAAACCTCACGCAGTGGCTCGGCGCTGCGCCCGCGATCGTGCGCGCGATGCCCAACCTTCCCGCTTCGATCGGCAAGGGAATCGCCGCCGCCTTCGCGACGCCCGCAACGACGGCCGCGCAAAAAAAACTCGCCGCCACGCTGCTCGGCGCAGCCGGCGACGTCGTCTGGCTTGCCGAGGAGAACCTGCTGAACGCGGTGACCGCCGTCTCCGGTTCGGGTCCGGCCTACGTGTTCTTGTTGACCGAGGCGCTCGCCGCCGCGGCCGAACGCCAAGGCTTGCCGCCCGCCGTCGCCCGCAGCCTTGCCCGCAAGACCGTCGAAGGCGCAGGCGCGCTCCTCGCCGCGTCGTCCGCAGACCCGGCCGACCTGCGCCGCTCCGTCACCAGCCCCGGCGGGACGACCGAAGCCGCGCTCAAAGTTCTCATGGCTGACGGCCGTTTCGCCGCGTTGCTCGCCGAGGCCGTCGCCGCCGCCACCGCGCGCGGTTTCGACCTCGCCAAAACGCGCTGACGCGGGCGCGTTCCATGTAATATGTGGATGTGATGGGTTTTCGCACGCGGGCCACCGGCATGACCAAAAAACTCACCCCCGAAGAAAAGCTCGTCACCGCCGCTCTCGCGGCAATCGAAAAGACCGGCTGGAAGACGCTCTCGCTGACCGCGCTGGCGCGAAAGGCGAAGATCGACGCGGCGACGCTCTACGAACTCTGCCCGTCGAAGAGCGCGCTTCTCTCCTTGATCGCCAAGCGCGTCGACATCGGCCTGATCGAACGCGCGGGCGAGCCGGACGCGGAAATCCCGCCGCGCGACCGCGCGTTCGATGCGATCATCGGCTGCTTCGAAGCGATGACGCCGATGAAGCCCGCGATCCGAGTCATCCGCGACGACAGCGTAGGTGACCCAGGCGCGTTCCTGGACGTGCTCCCCGCCACGATGCGCAGCGCCCATTGGATCGCCGACATCGCGGGCCTGCCGACCTCGGGCTGGCGGGGGCTGCTCACGACCCGCGGCATCGGCATATTGCTCGCCGAGAGCCTTGGCATCTGGCTCGACGACGGCGACGATCTCGCCAAGACGATGGCGCACGTCGACCGCCGCCTGCGCCTGATCGAGGAGTGGGCCGAACGCCTGCAGCACCGCCCGGACAGCGGCGACGACGAGGAAGACGCTACCGCCGACGAGAAGCGTACCGCCGCCGATTGACGCGACGGCGCGGGCGGGTCCATGGTTCGCCACCGCGCTTGAGGAGATCTGAGCATGTCCAAGAACCCGTTCCCCGAATTCGACTTCAAGTGGCCGAACTTCGATCAAGGCTTTTGGGACCGCTTCAGCGTGCCCGGCATCGATTCCTCTTCGCTGATGGAAAGCCAGAAGAAGAACTTCGAGGCGCTGGTGAAAGCGAACCAGAAAGCCGCCGCCGGTTATCAGAACCTGATGCGCCGCCAGGCCGAAATCATGACGGAAACGATGCAGGCGATTCAGGAATCCGTCGCCGACCTCATGAAGGCGAACGACGGCAAGGACCTGCCGAAGAAGCAGGCCGAACTCGTCGAAAAGACCGTCGGCCGCGCGCTAAAGCACATGAAGGAACTCGCCGAACTCACGATCACCGCGAACGGCGACGCCTTCAAGGTCATGCAAGACCGCGCCAAAGAATCGATCGCCGAAATGCAGGAACTGGCCGAGAAGATTTCCGCCGGCAGGAAGTAACGCCAACCGACAGAACTCTCGACCGCACAACAGAAAAATTGCGTCATGGCCGGCCTTGAGCCGGCCACCCAGGGTCAACGCACAAACCGTTCCGCCGCTCGGCTCTACGAACCCTGGGTGGCCGGGTCCCGCTACGCTCGCCCGGCCATGACGAGCTGTTGATGTTCGAGTCAGAAGGTTTGGTCGGTTGGTGTAACGGACCGCCGGTTCGCGCTAACCGATCTTGGCCGCCTGCGCTTCGAAGATCTCGATCGCAGGCGGCTCGGCACTCAATGCACGCGCCCGCCCGGCGAACGCGATCGACTCCGCCACCCTGAAATGCGCGGCAAGCGCCGCTGCATCTTTCCACCTCTCGATGAAGACGAGTCGCAACGGATTCTCGGCGTCCGCGTGCACCGCATGGGATATGCAGCCTGGTTCCGCACGAGACCGGTGCACATGCTCGAGGCTTATGCGCCTCAGTTCGTCCAACGCCTCCGGCTGCGCCAGAACACTTCCCAAAACAACGATCATCGTGAGTCCGCCTATCTTCGGCTTGGGCGGAGTGAACCCGCGTCTAAACCGGCAACTTCACCACCGCCCGCAACCCGCCGAGCTTGCTGTCGCCGAGCGTGATGTCGCCGCCGTGGCCGCGCGCGATGTCGCGCGCGATCGCAAGCCCCAAGCCCACGCCGCCGGACGCCAGCGTCCGCCCCGTGTCGAGCCGGTGGAACGGGCGGAACGCCTCCTCGCGCCGGTCGGGCGGGATGCCCGGCCCGTCGTCGTCGACGGCGATTTCGACCACGTCGCCGACCTGCCCCGCGCTCACCGTCGAGCGCGTCGCGTGCCGCATCGCGTTCTCGACCAAATTCATCACGCAGCGCCGAAGCGCGTTCGGCCGCACCTCGACCAGAAGATCGTCGTCGACCGCAAGCTCGACGTGCTTCGCGGGCGTCTTCGCGTCCGCCTTGCGCTGCACGCTCGCCACCACGTCGCGCAACAACTGACCGAGATCGGTTTCCGCCGCCCCCTCGCCCGCCTGCCCGCGCGCGAACGCGAGATACTCTTCGAGCATGCGCCCCATCTCTTCGACGTCGTCTTTCAGCGCCTGGATCGACGGGTCCTGCTTCATCATCGCCAGTTCGAGCTTCATGCGCGTCAGCGGCGTGCGCAGATCGTGACTGACGCCGGCCAGCATGTCGGTCCGCTGCTGCACGAAGCGCGAGATGCGCTCGCGCATGTCGAGAAAGGCGAGCGCCGCGCGCCGCACTTCGGTCGCGCCCGACGGCCGGAAGTCGGGCACGTCGCGCCCTTTGCCGAACGCCTCCGCCGCGTCCGCCAGCCGTTCGATCGGCCGAATCTGGTTGCGCAGGAAGAGCACGGCCACGCTCATCAGGATGAGCGAGGTGCCGATCATCCACAGCACCCACACATGCGTGTTTGTCGACATCACGCGCTTGCGCTCGGCCATCACCTGCATCACCGCGCCGTCGAGCTGGATGCGGATGTCGACTTGGTCTTCGAGCGAGTCGGAATCGATCCACACCGGCCGCCCGATGCGCGTCGACAATTCGCGGCCGAAAATCTGCTTCAACACTTCGTAGGCCGGCGATTCGGTTTCGGGCAGTTTTTCGCCTGGCTTGATCACGGGCACGAGGCCGAACGACGTCTCGCGCAGGCGTTCGATCTCGCCCGCGAACCGGTCGGGCCCCAGCGCCTCGTAGCTCTGCACGAACAGCACGATCTGCGCCGCCACGCCGCGCGAGATGCGCGTCGTCACCGCCTCCCACTGCCGGTCGAACAGAAGATAGGTCACGACCGCCTGCAGCAACACGACGGGCATGACGATGATCATCAGCGAGCGCCCGAACAGCCCCTTCGGCATCGAACGTCGGAACCACCCGCGCGGCATGACGCGTCACCCCACCCGGTCGGGCATCAGCACATAGCCGATGCC
This sequence comes from uncultured Flavobacteriaceae bacterium, assembly GCA_964561925.1. GTDB lineage: Bacteria > Pseudomonadota > Alphaproteobacteria > Micropepsales > Micropepsaceae > SZUA-430. The sequence continues at coordinate 5,245 of CAZLRW010000087.1, read as the reverse complement.
GCGCACGGTTTGCAGATAAAGCGGCAGCTTCGGATCGTTCTCGATCTTGCGCCGAAGCCGCGTGATCTGAACGTCGACGGAGCGTTCGAGCACCTCGCCCATGCGCTGCGACAGGTCGCTGCGCGTGAACGTTTGGCCCGGATTGGCCGCCAGCACGCGCATCAGCTGCAGTTCCGCCGACGTCAGCTTCACCGGCTTGCCGTCGCGCGTGAGTTCGCCGCGCTCCGCATCGAACCGGCAGGTGCCGAGCTGCATGACCTGCTTGGCCGGATCGGCCGGCGTGCCCGCGCGTCTGAGGATTGTGGCGATGCGCAGCAACAGCTCGCGCGGTTCGAACGGCTTCGGCAGATAGTCGTCGGCCCCGCGCTCGAGTCCTTCGATCCGGTCCGTCGCCTCGCCGCGCGCCGTCAGCAGCAGAATGGGCACGCGTGATGTTTCGCGAATCGCCTTCGTCAGCGAGAACCCGTCCTCGCCCGGCATCATCACGTCGAGCACGATGAAGTCGAAGTCGAGGCTCGCCATCAGCTGCCGCGCCTCGGCCGCGTCTTTGGCCGCCGTCACGCGATAGCCGTTCTCGCTCAAGTATCGTTGCAGCAGCGTACGGATGCGCGTGTCGTCGTCCACGATCAACACGTGGTGCACGGGCTTGCCCGTCTCGTCGGTCTCGTTGATCTCGGCCATCATCGTTTTGCGATCAGGCGCAAGACGCCCGCCCGTTCTTGTTCGGTGAGCAACCCGGCCAACACTTGGCGGAACCCCGCCACCGCCTCGGGCCCCGCTTCGCGATAGGCCTTGGCGAGCCGCATGCGCTGCAGTTGCGTCAGTTCCGCTTCGACGGCCGACCCCTTGCCCGTGAGCCGAAGCAGCCGTTGGCGCCGGTCGCGGGACCCTTGCGCCTGAACCAGATAGCCGCCGTCGGTCAGCAGCTTTACCACCCGGCTGAGCGATTGTTTCGTGATGCCGAGGATCCCGAGCAGATCCGAAACCGGAATCCCGGGGTGGCGCGCAACAAAATGCAACGCCCGATAATGCGCACGCCCGAGGGCGAGTTCGCCGAGCCGCTGATCCAGCGTCTTGGCGAAATCGCGCCCGGCGAAAAAGAACAATTCGACGCCGTCCGTGAGTTCTTCCTCGCGCAGATAGAGCAGCGACGGCGCAGCCTTCATTTCGAAAAGCCCGGGTGTGGCACGTGGGGTCATGGCAGGGTTGCGTTGCAAGCATAGTGCCCCGGGTGTACGGGTCGCAAGCCGGGCCGCTATACTGAGCAAAAGACCCACGACTTAACCACGCCGGAGCAAATCACATGGCGCTCATACCCTTCGACGATCGCGACGGCCACATCTGGTTCGACGGCAAGCTGACGCCGTGGCGCGACGCGAAGGTCCATGTTCTGACGCACGGCCTGCACTACGGCTCGTGCATCTTCGAGGGCCAGCGCGTCTACAACAAAAAGGTCTTCAAGCTCGAACAACACACCGCGCGCCTCTTCGAATCGGCCCGCCTGATGGGCTTCGAAATCCCCTACACCGAGGCCGAGATCAACGACGCCAGCAAACAGGTCGTCGAAGCGCAAGGCCTGGACGACGCCTATATGCGTCCCGTCGCCTGGCGCGGCAGCGAGCAGATGGCGGTCAGCGCCCAGAAATCGAAAATCCATGTCGCGATCGCCGTGTGGCCCTGGCCGTCGATGTTCGACCCCGAAATCAAGAAGAAGGGCATCCGCCTCGATATCGCGCGCTGGCGCCGCCCCGCGCCCGACACCACGCCGTGGCGCGCCAAGGCTGCCGGCCTCTACATGATCTGCACGCTCTCGAAGCACGAGGCTGAGGCGAAAGGCTACGCCGACGCCATGATGTACGACTGGCGCGGTCTCGTCGCCGAAGCGACGGGCGCCAACATCTTCTTCGTCAAGGAAGGCAAGCTGTTCACGCCGCATGCCGACTGCTTCCTGAACGGCATTACGCGCCAAACGGTGATGGACCTCGCCCGCGCCCGCCAGATCGAAGTCGTCGAAAAATACATCCAAAGCTCGGAGATGAACGGCTTCGAGGAATGCTTCCTCACCGGCTCTGCCGCCGAGGTCTCGCCCGTCGGCTCGATCGGCGACTGGACGTTCAATGTCGGGAAGATCACGACGACGCTGATGGACGACTATTCGAACTTCGTCCGCGGCAAGCACAAGATCTAATCGCGCCGCCACCGCGCGGCGGCCTCATCGTCGCTGCCGCGCGCCTCGACCCAATGCTCGCCCGAGGCGCGCAACTCGCGCTTCCAGAACGGCGCGCGCGTCTTGAGATAATCCATCAGGAACTCGCCGGCATCAAAGGCCGCCGCGCGATGCGCCGCCGCAGTCACAACGAGCACGATGCGCTCGCCGGGTTTCAGTTCGCCGATGCGGTGCACGACCGCGACGCCCTGAAGCGACCACCGCGCCCGCGCCTCGTCCGCGATGCGTTCGAGCTCGCGCTCCGTCATGCCGGGAAAATGTTCGAGCGTCATGCTGCGCAGCGCTTCGCCGTGGCTCTCGCCGCGCACGAGCCCGACGAAGCTCACGACCGCGCCGATATCGCTGCGTCCCGCGTGCAGACGCGCAATCTCCGCACCCGGATCGAAGTCCTCGCGCTGAACCTTGACCGTCATCCGCCGGTGACCGGCGGAAAGAACGCGACCTCATCGCCCGCCTTGATCGCGGCGTCGAAACCGACATGTTCTTGATTGACCGCGGCCCGCACCCGCTTCAGGTCGGCGAACGCCTCAGCATAACCGCCGCCACGCGCGCGCAACCACTGTGCCAAGGCGCCGACAGTCGCCGCCTCGCGCGGCAAGTCGACGACCTCCTCGCCGCGCCCGACCTTCTGACGCACCCAAGCGAAGTAAAGCACCCTCATGACACGCGGCCGGCCTCACGCGGACGCGGCCGCGCGTGCTCGCCCGAGACATGCGCGACGTTCGCCTGCACGTAGGAGAACCCCGTGTAAAGCGTGAGCACCGCCGCGCCCCACAGCGCCACGATCCCCGCCTGATGCAGCCAGCCCCAAACGTGCTCGATCGCCGGCGCCACGATCAGCATCGCGATCGCGATCACCTGCACGACCGTCTTGAACTTCGAGATCGAGGACACCGGCACCTGCACCGCGATCGTCGCCAGAAATTCGCGCATGCCCGAAACCAAAATCTCGCGCGCAAGAATGACGAGCGCCGGGATGATCACGAACCCGCGGATGTCGTCCTTGTAGACGAGCATGACGAGCGCGGAAGCAATCAAGAGCTTGTCGGCGATCGGATCGAGCATCGCGCCGAGGCGCGATTCCACGTTGCGCCGCCGCGCGATCCATCCGTCCGCATAATCTGTGATCGCCGCAATCAGAAAGAGCGCCAGCACCACCCAGCGTCCGCCCATCTCCGTCGGCAGCCAAAACGCGGCCACGAACACGGGCGTGAGCGCGATACGCGCAAACGTCAGCAGATTGGGAAGGTGATCGCCCATGTCTCGAACTCTAGCTCGCAGGCCGCGTCAACTCTTGTCGTGGAAGTGATCGTAGATCTTCCGCGCCATGGCCTTGGAGATACCTTTAACCGATTCCAGATCGGAAAGCCCGGCCTTCGTCACCGCCCGTCCCGAGCCGAAATGGTTCAAAAGCGCGCGTTTCCGCGTCGGCCCGATGCCTTCGATTTCATCAAGCGGCGAAGATGTGATCGTCTGCGCCCGCTTGGCGCGGTGCGAGCCGATGGCAAAGCGATGCGCCTCGTCGCGCAGCCGTTGCAGGTAGAAGAGAACCGGCGACTTGAACTCCAGGTGGAACGGCTCGCGCCCGGTCATGAAGAACCGCTCGCGCCCCGCGTCGCGGTCCGGCCCCTTGGCGATCGAAACGATCTTGACCCCTTTCACGTCGAGCGCCTGAAGCACCTCCGACGCCACCGCAAACTGGCCCTGCCCGCCGTCGATCAGGATGAGGTCCGGCGCCGAGACGTCGTCCGGGTCATCCGCGTCGCTCCGCTCGTCGAACGCGACGCCGCCTTCGGCCTGCGCCTCCTGCTCCTTGACCAGCCGCTTGAAGCGGCGCGTCAGCACCTCGCGCATCATCGCGTAGTCGTCGCCGGGCGTGAGGTCGGCGTTCTTGATATTGAATTTGCGGTACTGCCCTTTGATGAAACCCTCCGGCCCCGCCACGATCATCGCACCGACCGCGCTCGTGCCCGAGATGTGGCTGTTGTCGTAGACCTCGATCCGCCGCGGTGCGTCGTCGAGCCCGAACGCCGCCGCCACGCCGTCGAGCAGCTGCAGCTGCGTCGCGCTCTCCGCCATGCGCCGGGCGAGCGACTCGCGCGCGTTCATCACCGCCTGCGCCATCACCTCGCGCTTCTCGCCGCGCTGCGGCACCAAGACCTCGACGCGCCGCTCCGCCTTCACCGAGAGCGCCTCTTCGAGCAGCGCGCGCTCCGGCATGTCGTGGCTGATGATGACGAGCTTCGGCGGCTCGCGTTCGTCGTAGAACTGCGCCAGAAAACTGTCGAGGATTTCGGGAATCTCGACGCCGCGATCGTGCTTAGGGAAATACGCGCGATTGCCCCAGTTCTGCCCCGAGCGGAAGAAGAACACCTGAATGCACGTATGCCCGCCCTCCTGATGGGCGGCGAACAGATCCGCTTCGTCGATCGTCTGCGGATTGATCCCTTGCTGAAGCTGCACATGCGCGAGCGCCCGAATGCGGTCGCGCAGCCGTGCCGCCTTTTCGAAGTCCAGCGCTTCGGCCGACGCCTCCATGCTGTGCGTCAGTTCCTCCTTCACGTCCTGGCTCTTGCCGCGCAAGAAGGCGACCGCTTGATCGACGAGATGCTGATAGTCGCCGGTCGAAACCTTGCCCACGCACGGCGCCGCGCAGCGTTTGATCTGATGCAGCAGGCATGGCCGCGTCCGGCTCTCGAACACCGAATCCGTGCAGCTGCGCAGAAGAAACGCCCGCTGCAACGTGTTCAGCGTCCGGTTCACCGAATAGGCCGACGCGAACGGCCCGAAATACTCGCCCTTCCGGTTCTTCGCCCCGCGATGCTTGATCAACTGCGGCGCCGCGTGATCGCCGGTGACGAGAATGAACGGAAACGACTTGTCGTCGCGCAGATGGACGTTGTAGCGCGGCCGCAGCCGCTTGATCAGGTTCGCCTCGAGCAACAGCGCCTCGACCTCGGACGCCGTCTGCACGAACTCCATCGACGCCGTGTTCGCGATCATCCGCGCAATCCGCGC
>CAZLRW010000086.1:0-16582 GCA_964561925.1 uncultured Flavobacteriaceae bacterium | reverse complement strand
CCACGCTCGAGCGCCTCGCCGCTCTCTTCGAAATCCCGCCCCAGCGCATTCAGCGTGTGCTGCGCGACGCCAGGCGCGGCAAGAGCTTCAACCCCGTTCTCGTCGCCGAAGGTCTCACCTGGGAAGACTTCGCGAGGGTGAACATCAACGCGCCCGACCTTCCCGGCGTGGTCGCCGACGTGGGCGAGCTGCGCTCGTATCCGTTCGGCGCGTGGCTCAGCCACGTGTTGGGCTATGTCGCGGGCGTCACCGACAAAGACATCGAGAAGGAGCCCGAGCTGCTCTCGCTGCCGGGTTTCCGCATCGGCCGCTCCGGCGTCGAAAAGGCGGCCGACGACGCGTTGCGCGGCAAGCCCGGCGCGGCGCAAGTCGAAGTCAACGCCCACGGCCGCGTGATCCGTGAACTCTCGCGTCGCGAAGGGACGGCGGGCCAAGATGTCGTGCTCTCGCTCGACATGGAGGTTCAAAAGCTCGCGCAGGAACGCCTGGTCGGGCAAAGCGGCTCCGTCGTCGTGATGGATGTCGTCACCGGCGAGATCATCTCGATCGTCTCCGCGCCCGGCTTCGACCCGAACGCGTTCACCGGCACCGTGTCCCCGAAGATTTGGCGTGAGCTGAACGAAGACCAGCTGAAGCCGCTGCTCAACAAGGCGATCACCGGCATGTATCCGCCGGGCTCGACCTACAAGCCCATCGTGGCGTTGGCCGCACTCGCGTCCGGCGCGATGACGCCGCACCACCGCGTTCATTGCTCGGGCGCCCGCGCATTGGGCAGCCACGTCTTTCACTGCTGGAAACGCGGCGGCCACGGCTCGGTGGATATGCACCAGGCCATCAAACAGTCCTGCGACGTCTACTTCTACGAATGCGCGCGCCGCACCGGCATCGACGCGATTGCCGCGATGTCGCGCAAGTTCGGCTTGGGTCAGGTGTACGGCCTGGAAATTCCGGGCGAGAAGCCCGGTCTGATGCCCGATCCCGCTTGGAAGCTGCGCGCTCGCAAGGACGCATGGCGCGACGGCGACACGTTCAACGTCGGCATCGGCCAAGGCGCCGTGCTCACGACCCCGCTGCAGCTCTGCGTGATGACGGCCCGTCTTGCGAACGGCGGCAAAGCCGTGCTCCCGCATGTCGTGCGCTCCTTCGGCGGCGTCGACCGCGAGCTGCCGGCATTCGAAGACATGGGCCTCGACCCCGCGCATGTCGCGGTCGTGCATGGCGGTATGGACGCGGTGACGAACCAAGGCGGCACCGGCGCGCGCTCGCGCATCGACGTCGAAGGCTTCGACATGGCGGGCAAGACCGGCACCGCGCAGGTCCGGCGTCTGACTGCCGAACTACGCGGCCGCAACTCGGACTTGATTCCATGGAAATTCCGCGACCACGGCCTGTTCATCGCGTTCGCACCGGTGAAGGAACCGCGTTACGCGATTGCCGTCGTGGTCGAGCACGGCGGTGGCGGTTCGAAGGCGGCCGCGCCGATCGCGAAAGACGTGATGACGCTCGTCGCCCAGCGCGATCCTGCGCGCCAGAAGTTCTTCGTACCCCCGTCGCGTACGATCTCGGCCGCGAACGAGCGAGGGTAGGGCGATGCCGCTGAACGACCATTTCGGCCCGACCGGACGCGAGCTTCGCTTGATGGGCAAGCTGCGCACGCTGAATTGGCCGCTCGTCGGCATGATCGTGTTCATCTGCTGCATCGGCTTTGCGCTGCTCTATTCGGTGGCGGGCGGCAGCCTCGACCCGTGGGCCGAACGGCAGATGACGCGCTTCGCCGTCGGCATGCTGATCCTGCTCGCCGTCGCGCTGGTCGACATCCGCATTTGGTTCCAGCTCGCCTATCCGATCTACGGCATCTCGCTGTTGCTTCTGGTCGCAGTGGAATTGTTCGGCCGCACCGGCAAAGGGGCCGAGCGCTGGCTCGAAATCGGTCCGCTCCAGATTCAGCCGTCCGAGTTCATGAAGATTGCGCTGATCCTGACGCTCGCGCGCTTCCTGCACGGCATCGCGGTCGAAGACGTTTCGCGCCCGCTGCGCCTCTTCACCGCGTTGATGCTGATCCTCGTGCCGGCGGTCCTCGTGCTCATGCAGCCGAACCTCGGCACGGCGACGATCCTGCTTGTCGGCGGCGCAGGCCTGCTGTTCCTGGCGGGTTTGAGCTGGAAAATCATCGTCCCCGTCATCGCGCTGGCCGTCGCAGCCGTACCGATCGGTTGGGAATTCGTGCTCAAGGACTATCAGAAGCAGCGTGTCGCGACGTTCCTCGACCCCGACAGCGACCCGCTCGGCTCCGGCTACAACATCCTGCAATCGAAGATCGCGTTGGGGTCGGGCGGCCTGTTCGGCAAGGGCTTCGGCGAGGGCACGCAAAGCCGCCTCAACTTTCTTCCGGAGAAACAGACCGACTTCATCTTCACCGTTTTGGGCGAGGAGTTCGGCCTCTTCGGCCTGTTGTTGCTGATGGGCCTCTACCTCGGCGTCCTCGCGCAAGGCACGCTGATCGCGCTCGACACCCGAAGTCAGTTCGGCCGCCTGGTCGCCATGGGGATATGCCTGAACTTCCTGCTCTACATCCTCATCAACACGTCGATGTCGATGGGCCTGATCCCGGTCGTGGGTATCCCGTTGCCGCTCGTGTCCTACGGCGGCACGGCGCTGCTCACCGTGCTCTTCGGCTTCGGCCTGCTCTTGAGCGTGCAGATCCACCGCGGCGTCGACATTCCGCGATCGGCGAGCGGCCTCTTATGAGGCGCGGCGCAGCCGCCGCCACGCCCAGCGCAAGCCAAAGAAGCCAAGTGCGGCACAATTCACCACGATGCGAAAAAGTGCTACGAGCCCCCGCCACGCTCAGCCGAGGACACCATGCCAAATCTCTTCTCTCTCGAAGGCCGCACAGCGCTCGTCACCGGCGGCTCGCGCGGCATCGGCAAGATGATCGCGAAGGGTTTCGTCGACCAGGGCGCGAAGGTCTACATCTCCTCCCGCAAGGCGGCCGCCTGCGAGGAGACGGCGGCGGAACTGTCGAAGGGCGGCGGCAGCTGCATTCCGCTCGCGCTCGACATCTCGAACGTGGGCGGCGCCCGCTCGCTCGCGGCAACGTTGGGCAGCCGCGAGCAAAAGCTCGACATCCTCGTCAACAACGCGGGCGCGGCCTGGCTCGAGAAGTTCGACGACTTCCCGGAAAAGGGCTGGGACAAGGTGATGGATTTGAACCTGAAGGCGCCGTTCTTCCTGACGCAGGCGCTGCACGGCCTGTTACGTGCCGCTGCGCGTCCCGACCGGCCGGCCAAGGTCATCAACATCGCCTCGATCGACGGTATCGCCGTCAATCCGCAAGAGACCTATTCCTATGCCGCTTCGAAGGCGGGCTTCATCCATCTAACGAAGCGCATGGCGCTGAAACTGATCGAGGACAACATCGCGGTCTCCGCGATCGCCCCGGGCGCGTTCAAGTCGGACATGAACGTCATGGCGCGTGACCATGGCGATCAGGTCGCGCAACTGATCCCCGCGCGGCGTATCGGCATCGACGAGGACATGGCGGGGGCGGCGATCTTCCTCGCCTCGCGCGCGGGGGACTACGTGGTCGGCGCGACGCTGGTGGTGGACGGCGGCGTCAGTTTGGCGCGGGTGTAGCTCTGCGGGACGCGCCCATGGCGGACATGACGGACAAGGCGGACAGGGGTCGGTGTCCTGCATCGTGTCCGACAAGAGCTGTCCGGCGCCGTGGTGAAGCGCGGTTTGCCGCCGTTTGAAGGTTGACACGCGAGACAGGGTTCGGGGTGCCGGCTTGTGTCTCGCGTTCCGGCAGGCGATAGCAGCGAAGGGCAAAGCGGTCGCGCGCGATGGACCGTTGAATCGTGAAGCGCCACGATCCGACTGCGCAGGGAAGAAGCCGCATGGTTCGCCGAGTCCATCGCGGCTGGCGACTGCCGGCGCGCTCGCAGAAACAAACAAAGCCCGGCCGATTTTCACCGGCGGGCGCAACTCTCCGCCTACTGATAATGAGCGCCGAATATCGCCGAAAGCGCCGAAGATGTCAAGAACAAACGACGAACATTTTGCCAAGGAATGCTCGCCTGATTGGCCTTTAGGCCGGACCAACACCGCGTTCGGCAGGCGCCAGGTGTCAGATTCCAAGACTCGCTTCCAAGACCGAACGGCAAGTCCAGATCCCAAGACCAAAGTCCAAGAAAAAAGTGCAAGACCAAAGCGCAAGACCAAACATTCTCGTGTCGAGTTCCATGCGCGCACGAGGGCGCGCGGTTACGCTTTTGTTTGCATCAAGGCCTTGCGGGCGTGGCCCGGGCCACCGCTCACCACGGCGGCTTTGGGCAAGTGGACATGCGCAAAGGGGTTTGCTATACGCCGCGCCTTCTCGTGGCCCGGCCCTTCATCAGGCATGACCGTGCGCGCGAGCGCCGTGCGTAACCGCCGGTGCGGGTGATTAGCTCAGATGGTAGAGCAGCTGACTCTTAATCAGCGGGTCGCAGGTTCGATTCCTGCATCACCCACCAACGCGATCAAAGGGTTAGACCGCTCGATTTGGAAGTGCTCAAATCTGGGACACAGTCCGGGACACAGTTAGCGGATTCACGCTGTAGCAAAATGTGATGGAGGTGTCGTCCGCATGTCTGAGGAAGAAATCCGATCCAAGATGGAGTTCTTACAGCGCCTGCTTACGACCTGGGCGATGCAGATTCAGGCGATTTCGGATCATGAGGCGCAAGGCGCATGGCTTCGCCAACCCCACCCGTTCTCCAACCCGGAAATGACGGCGACCAAGAACGACCTAATCAGGGAGTCTGAGCGGGTCTTGGAGGCGATGGAAAAACTTCACAAGATGCTTGTTGGCAAGAGCTAGAGCGGCGCTACCATTGCTCCCAGAGTGTGGTCATCGCGTCCAAAAACTTTTCGCAATCTGACTTTGGCCAACACACCTTCGAGGAATCTCGAACCAGGTAATGCATCTCATTGGCGCAAACGAACTTGGTTCGATCAGCACCGGCTATCCAGTTCATGGCATTTACGAACGTGTCCGCGTACGACCGGCCGAACTGCGCCTTGTCCACGTTGTACACTAGTCCTTCGATGAAGTAGGATGGGGCATCACCATCCTCAAGCAAGTCTTCGTCGATGGCTCGCCCACGCATGTTTTTTAGAATGCGGACCGTGGGCTTGAACCACTGGTTCGTGTCCTTGTGTTTCTGTGTGCAGTTGTCCGAGTGCTGAACCGGGAAATTGTGCACCTTCGTTCCATCAGGGAGGTAAAATGTGATCCCCTCATGGAAGTCCTTGTCATCGAGCGGGGTGCGAAAGGACCAATAGCGGCGATGCTGGATACAGGGCAGCACGTCTGCCTTTCTACGATTCCCGCTCGGCTTGATCCTAATCGCCTTCTTGCCGGACGGGTCGATATCCGCGCCGAACGCGGTTGTGAGTCGCGTCAGCACATCCTTCTTGAACTGTGCGTATCCGTATTCTGCGTCGCCGTAGGCAGCGAGATACGCGGCCTTCTGGTTTTCATTTAGTGAGTCGAGGTTTTGGTCCCAAGCGTCCTTTAGGCACATAACAACATCTACATCGCTCTCCGCATAGATGTTTGTGTCGTTGCAGTACGATCCCTGCAATCGGATATGGTAGTCCTTACCCGCATAAAGAGCGCGGTCGGACTCCAATGCCGTTCTGATCGTCTTGTACGTGTCCTTGGACTGCGTAACCGAGCCTTGATGGGACCACGTTTCCATTTGAGCTTCGGGAATTGCCATGATGACCCCTACGCTAGAAATTTTGATAGCTCCGCTTCACGTTTCGCGAATGACTCGCTGCCACGCTGGCGGAGAATATTGAGCTTAGCGAGGTCGTGTTCGAGAATGTCCGTTGCCATCTCTGGCTTCTCGAATGTGTCGCTGATCCGGATCGTCGGAACCTGTTTGAAGAGAATGTCACGCAGTTGGTCCATGGACTGCGTGTTGATCTCCATCGTCTTCTGCCACATCCGAACGCTGAGGAAGAACTTCTTGTAGAACCACATCTCCCAGGTGGGCTTGGGGTCTGGGTACACACCAACGCCAATACTGAGCACTCTCAATTCGTCTGGCTGCTTTCTGAGAGGTATCAGTGCGTCGGCAATTGCGTAGAGGGTGGGGTTGTTCGCGCAGTAACCTCCATCGACCAGTTCGATTTGGTCGCCCTTTGCGGTAGTCACCATCTTGCGATCAAAAAACGGAAACGCGGAGCACGATGCCTGAACCGCTTCGGAGATTGTGCAACCGAAGCCAGGTACAAATGTTCCGGTGCGCCCGTGTGCCTGCTCGATACTGCCTTTGAAGATCATCGGTTTCTCGATGACCCACTTCGTGGTGACGATACCGATAGTCGTTTTTACGGCGTCGAACTTCTTGTCGCCGAAGACCTCGTTGCCCAGCTTTTCAAGCGCCTTAGACCTATCTCTGGCGCGTTTGCACCCCATGATCGTTGGTACGTGCTTTTTGTAAAGGTCATGTATCTCTTCAACGCTGTGTCCAAGGGCGATCAATGCCGCGATGATTGCTCCTGTGCTAGTGCCGAACACGAGTTCGAAAGTCTCATGAAGCGGACGCTTCGTCATCGCTTCGATCTCACGGAGGACGCCGAGGGTGTAGAAGCCCTTCGCGCCGCCGCCGTCCAGAGCGAGGACGCGAAAGGTCTTTGCGGCTGGTTTTTCCGTTGTCGACATCGCTCGCCCTCAAATGCCGATGATATAGTTGTGTGCGCGAATGGCGAACGCGTTGACCTGCTCACGCGTCCAGGCGTTGTGCTGCGCAAACAGCCGCTTGATGTTGTTTGCCTCCATCCACGCTTCACAACTGGCGTCAGCCTGCGTGTTGATCCCGACCCAGGCGAGGAAGTTTCGTACCAAGCGCTCGAACGTGCCGACTTGCACGAACTCGTTGTTGGGCCAGTTCCAAACAAGGCTTTCGATCAAGTAGGACGGAATCGGCTTCGCGGCCGAAATTCCGCGCTCATCCATCTCATTGCGCAGGCACTTTATGATGCGAGCGAGTTGGCGGAACCGGCGAGCGGTTGCGAAGTTCTTCTGCTGGCCGTTATCAAATTGCTGGACGGGAAAGTTCGAAATGCGAACCCGCTCCTTGTCCGTGATGAGCATCGTTCCTGCGTGATAGTCCAACCCGTTCGTCCAGTGGCGATAGTAGAAACGGTATTCGAAGCACGCGACCGCATCTGCATCAATGCGATAGGTGTTCTCGCGGATATTGAATGCCTTGTTGCCGCGCTTGACGAACTGTCGCCCGAAGTAAGCGACGAGCGCGGCCTCAACATCGTTTTTGTATTGATCGTATCCATATTCGGCCGGTGACCCGACACGAAGCTGCGCCAACGCAGCGGCATCTGGCGTGTCGTAGTAATAGGCGGCTGTGGAGAGCACGCACACGTCTACGTCGCTGTCCTGACGCACGTTCGTCCGGTTGCGGTAAGACCCCTGCGCGAAGACCGTCACCGACCGACTTGCGAGCGCCGCGCTCTTGAGGACCGCGTTGTTGATGGCGTTGATGGCGCGTTCGCACTTCTCCTCTTCGGTCTTTCCCGGCGGGCGGGCCCAGGCAGTGAAAGTCGTTTCCCAATCTCGTTTGTCGGCGAGTCCCAAGATTGTCGTCATGCGTACGCCCTCCGAACCCGCGCCTATTCACGGTATGTTCTAGGTAAGACTCACACGCGCGCATCGTCAAGATTTCGTACCGGTCAATCCACAGGTTTCAATCAGTTGTTGATAGTGGTGTTCTTGAATGCGATTCCCCACAACTTGTGGACCGCAATGCAGGCGCACAGGCAACACGATGCTAGCCCGCCCGCTGGGGAGGGCCAATTGTTGTTCTACTGAACGATGCGGGCTTTTAATGCTCGTGGGTTGCGCCCTTGTGCGTCCTACGAGGTGAGCCAGCGGCGGGCGTGTATCGTGATCGGCGCCGATCGAACGTCGATGCGCTATCGCAGCCGGCGGCCCGACGACGACGCGTTGCGTGCACGTCTGCGTGAGCTTGCGGCACAACGCCGTCGCTTTGGTTATCGCCGCCTCCAGATACTGCTTCGGCGCGAGGGCATTCGGATGAACCACAAGAAGCTGAGGCGGCTCTATCGCGAAGAGCGCCTCCAGGTTCGTCGCCGCGGCGGACGCAAGAGAGCCTTGGGAATGCGGGCACCCTTGACCTTGCCGCAGGGACCGAACCAACGCAGGTCGCTCGATTTCCTGAGCGATCAGCTGACCAACAGCAGGCGCTTCCGTGTGCTGGCGGTCGTGGATGACTTCACGCGCGAATGCTTGACCCTCGTCGCCGACACATCGCTTTCGGGAAGGCGCGTCGGCCGCGAACTGGATGCCGTCATCGCCTGTCGCGGCAAGCCATGCACCATCGTCAGCGACAACGGCACCGAGTTGACCAGCACCGCCATCTTGAGCTGGTCGTAGGCGACGCAAGAACTGCGGTTCCAGGGCATTTGAACGCCCCTCCGCGGTGCGCGGCGCATTCATTGAATGCACTGTCACCGAATTCGTGGGTATGCTTCTGTGCGGGGCATGCCTAGGCGTCCCCACCGCGATCCCTCGTTACTTGACGGGAACTTGGGAAAATTCCTTCCAGATATTCTTGGGGTCGGTGTTGTTCCAGCGCGATTCGCCGATTTCGTAAAGGCAGCGCATGAACTTCGGATCGAACTGATCCTCCGCCATCCGCAGCTTGAAATCGGCGCACGGCGAGCCGGCAGGGGCAGAGCGGATGTCGTCGTTGGGCACGTACGTATAGCGCGACGCATAGGCGTCCCCATAGCTCTGCTGGAGGTCCGCCTCGTTCCGGTACGCGGAATCTTTGTAGAGTTGGTCCAACACATTGCCCATCGCCGCGCCCGCAATCGCGAAGAACCCGTTGTCGACGGGCTTGTTGCCGTTGTCCGCGTAACTGGCGGAGGACTGATTTCCATTGATGATCACCGAGACCGACAGCGTCATACCGCTCGCCTGGAGTGCGGCCTTGATTTTGGGATTTCGGAAGATAATGGAGGAGAACAGGCCGAAGCGGGCGCCGCCGTCGACATACATCTTGCCGTCGATGAACCGCGGCGGAAACGCGAGCGGAACGGCCGCCGATGAAAGGACACTCGCGGCCATACAAGACCGCTTTGTCTTTTCGGGAAGAGCGGCATCGGGGCGGTCGACGAGCGCCTTGAAATCGACGATCGCGAACTTCCCGTCGTCGAGGTTCACGGTTCCGCCATAGAGCCTTTGCCGCGCGGGCATCGCGCGGTAAAGCGCGAAGTCCGTTCCGATACGCCGGCGCACGCGCGACACCAGTCCGTCGACGTCGAACAGCGAATTGCTGGTGAGTATTGCCGTCGGGAATCTCTTATCGATCAACTTGCCGATGTCGGGGTCGAGGAACTCCGCCATGAGGTCCGCGGCCGCAAGCGTTCGCACGGCCGGATCGCTGGATGACCCGAGATAGGCGAACGTCAGCTGCATCGATCCCGTCGAAATGCCGGTGATCAGATCGATGTCGTCGCGTCGGATATGGTCCGCCGAACCGCCGAGCCGCGCGTCCGCCGCCGCCCAGCCGTTGAGAAAGCCCGCTCCATAGGCGCCCCACTGTCCGCCACCGCTCAGTGCCAAGACGTTGAATTGCGGCCTCCTGCCGTTCGCGGCCTTCCACTTGGCAGCCTCCCCGATCGCGTCCACGATGCGGGCGACGAATGCGTTCTGCTGCTCCGGCGTCGCGCCGGGCGTTGCCCTTTCGTTTGAACCCGGGACGTCATCTGAACCCGGCACATAGCGCAGCCTCGGATCGTAGCTGAACATCACGTCGCCGCATCCAACGACGCCGGGGCGGTCGGAATCGTCGAACCAATCGAGTTCGGGACCCTCGGCCCATGCGGACGGCGCAGCCAAGACCAAGATTGCGACTGTCGCCAAGACTCGCAAACAACTGAGCATAAGTGCCCCCACTATTGTCGGTTGTCGGACCCCCGGCACGACTATACACATTGCCAGGGCTCGGCGGGAGTCGCGCGTAACCGCCGTGCGGGACCGGGTAGCCGCTCCGCAACGCCGCCGCGTTCAAATTCGCCCGCGAAAACGCCGGTGCTGCTCTTCGCGGCTGACGGAGAACCAGAATTTGAACAGGTGAATGCCGCTTGCGACGAGATTGCGCTCGAGTTCCGGCGCCTGGCGCATGAACGCTTGATACTCGGCTTCAGAACAGAAACCCATCACATGTTCGACGCCCGCGCGATTGTACCACGACCAAGGCGGCGACAGAGCGGGTGCTCGCTCGTGAGCGGGCCCTCCGCGCCGCTGGCATGGGCCTGATAGCTCGACCAGTGAGAGCGCGCGGCGTAAGGGGAAACCATGCGCGCACCGCGTTCGGCGCGCGCACGTTGCACGACCTCACCGTTGCGGCCTTGGCCCCAGCTTGACCAGCGCGTCGCCCAAACCGGACACATAGGCCGGTCCATTCCCGGGCGACAGGATGATCCCCGTCACAGGCCCCGGCAGCGGCGCCCACAGCTCTGGCGTGAACAAGTCGAGCAACGGTTGGCGCGCGTCGCTGCGGCGTTGCCATTCCGCCGCGATGCGGTCGTTGTCCGCCGATTGCGCGCGGAAGGCGGAAGTCACCGTGCCGCTATCCGGGTCGATCATCACGATTTCATTCCGCACCAACGACGCAACCCAAAGCTTGCCGCGCGCGTCGATCTCGATGTTGTCGGGCAGCAGAACGCGCGCAAGCGTCCGGCGATGCGACAGCTTACCGGTTTTGACTGACACGCGGAACGCGTTCACGCGATTGCCGCACGACTCGTTGACGTAAAGCGCGCCCCGCGCCTCGTCGAGGACGATCCCGTTGGCGAAGCACAGCCCGCCGAGCACGCGGCGCGGTTTCGGGTGCGGCCGCCGGGCCGTCGGGGCGGCAATCCGGAAGAGCGCGCCGTCCGCCACGAACGTGTTGAACGACTTGGTGAGGTCTTGTTCGGATTTGGCCCCGCCGCGATTGCGGGTCGATTGCGTGAACCAAACCGCGCCCGTGCTGTCGCGCACGGCCGTATTGACGGCGTAACGGTGCTGATGAAGCAGCGTCGTGGTTTCGGTGTCGACGTTGGTGCGATAGATCGCGCCGGTGTGAATGTCGGCGACGAGGATGTGCTTGCCGTCCGGCTCCAGCGCGACGCCATTGGGCGCGGCCGGCCAGGTTTTGGCATCATGCCGGAAACCGGCCTTGGCGAAGTTGCCGAACGGGCGAACGGACTGATCGGCGGCGATGAGGCTGAGCCCGTGTTTCTGATCGGCGACAATGATCCGTCCATCGGCGAGCGCGACACCGTCTTCGGCGCGGTTGAGGCCCTTGGCAGCCGGAAACACGTTGAACTTCGCGACGGATTGCACCGGGGCGGTTTCGTTGTTCGTGGCCGTCATCGTGGCGCAGGCCGACAAGGCGCCCGCGACAAGGGCGAGAGATAAGACCCGTTTCATTCGAATCCCCAAAGTTGTCTGATGTGAGAGCCAGACGTTTCGCGCTCGTGCGTCGTACGCCAAATTCCAAGTCTCGATGTACATGCTGTGAAGCGTCTCGTCGACGACGGAATTGAAACAATCCACGCCGGCCCACGCCCGCGACCGTACTGAACGACGCGGACCTGGCAACCCCGTTCAAGTTCGGAGGCGACGGGAATGGGTATGCTGTCACCCAATTGCCCAATTCCCCAGCCGCCGAACATGCCTATGTTCGCCTCTAAAGCAGGATCGGCGATCGCGGCGAAGCTGCCGTCATTGTTTGGCGTAAGCGCGAGCGATTGGGCAAGTTGAGACAACGGACTTGTCCTTTCCTGGGCGCTCATTTGGTCGGCGGCGGCTTGTCTATCGGCAGTGTGAACTGATCGAGTTTTGTTCTGAAGCCCGAGACCACGCGATAGGCGGAGCCGCCAAGCTCGCGGTGCAGAAATCCAGGGCCGCTGCGGACACGCGTACCTGCCGCGACTTCAACGATCTCGCCATGTTCGTCCGCCACGCGGATCGTTCCGCTCACAACAAAGGTGACGGATTCGAAATCGTGCCAGTGCAGCGCCTCGTCTCTTGGGATGACAACGTCGCGCACCAACGGGGTCCAACCCATCGCCGCGATCTCGGCCAGAGCCTCGGCCTCCGCCGTGAAGTGGTTCTTCGTGAACTCGTTCGTTCCGGGCGCGAATGTGAAATCGCTCATGACGGCCTCAATAGAGTTTGCTGGTTTCGCCGCCATTAACGGCGAGCGTGGTGCCGTTGACGAATTTGGATTGCGCGCAGAGCAACCACGTCACGGCACCCGCGATGTCGCCGGGATCGCCCACCTGTCCGGTTCCGTTGTGGCGGCTCACCGTGCGCGCCATAATCGCGGGCTCGGCCTCCAAGTAGGGATCGACCATTTCCGAATGGATGAAGCCGGGACAGATCGCGTTCACCCGAATTCCCCTCTCCGCATAGTCGATCGCCGCGGTTTTCGAGAGACCGACGACACCGAATTTGCTGGCGCAATAAGGCGCATTGCCCAGATCGCCTGCCTTCAGGCCATACATGGACGCCATATTAACAATGGAACCGCCGCCGCGTTTCAGCATTTCGGGGATCTGATACTTCATGCAGACGAATACCGCGCGCAGGTTCGTGGTCATTGCCTCGTCCCAATGCGCCTCGTCGACATCGGCGAGCGGCGTCATTGCGCCGCCCGTGACGCCCGCATTGTTGAACGCGCCATCCAGACCGCCAAACCGTGTAACCGCGGCCGCGACCATGGCTTTGACGTCCTCGGTCTTGTTGACGTCGGCCTGAACGAAGTGCGCCTGGCCTCCTGCTGTCTCGATTTCGTGTTGAATCGCCATCCCCTTGTCGCGGCGGCGCGCGGCGAGAATGACTTTCGCCCCTTCGGCTCCCAGTTGTCTCGCCGTCGCTGCGCCCAAGCCCGAACTCGCGCCTGTGACGATGATGACTTTATCCTGCATTCTTTTCATGTCGCGCACTCTCCTGTGTGATGTCGGGTAAGGATGTCTCGCGTGCGCACCGACGCGCGCCACTGAGGTAGGTTCGCCATACGTCCGGTGCCTTGGACGCGGCTAGGCGAACGCAACCATCATCTGATCCACTTGGCGCAGACCCAGATGCGAGAGTTTCGGCGGCGATCCAACCAGCCGGGTGTTGGGAGCCAGTTTGGCGATGGCGGCCAACGCTTCTTCCAGCTCCGCCCGCGCGAGCGCCTCGCCCAAACAACGGTGCGCGCCTGCGCCGAAAATCGGATGCCATCTCGGGTGATCGGTGCGGTGGATGTCGAACGTGTCCGGGTTCTTGTAGACCTCGGGATCGCGCAAGGCCGAGACGACGCAGAACAGCAACATCCCGCCCTCGGGCACGGTGTGGCCGTCGATCTCGATCGGCTCGATCGCGATGCGCGGGATACCTTCGACGACCGGTTCGAACCGCAAACCTTCCTGCACCACGTTCTTTTTTAGACCGTCCGGATTGGCGCAGAACTCACGCCACTGCTCGGGGTGCTGGAGAAGCGTCGATAGTGTCATACAAAGCGTGCCGCGCGTCGTGTCCGAACCGGCCAGGATCAGTGCATTGATCTGCATCCGCAGCTCGCCCTCGGTCAGGCCGCCGGTGCCCGATTCCGCGATCAATTCGGTCAAGAAATCTTTGCGCGGGGCGTTGCGGCGGCTGGCGATCAATCCGTCGATATAGGCATCGAACGCGACTTGGTTCTCATCGATGGCTTCGCGGCGGCCGGGGTGAAGAGGACCCAATGACTCGGCGGCCAGGGGAATGAAACTCAGGAATTTCGGCAGTTCTTCTCGCGGCACGCCCAGAATCTCAGCGATGATCCGCGCGGGCAATTGCGCCGCCACAAGGTTCAAAAAGTCGATGGGGCCTTTGTCAAGATTCTCCTGGACGATCCCGCTCACCAACTCCGCGATATGCGGGCGCATGCCGTCCATCAGTTTGAACGCAAAAGTTCGGGCCATCGGCGCGCGGCGGCGTTGGTGGGTGTCGCCGTTCGAGAACAAAACTCCGTCGCGATTGGCCCGGTGAAGCGGTCCGGACTTGATCCCTTGAGCCGCCAACGCTTCGTCTTCCCATTGCCGGGTCCTGGGGCTGGTGATCAGTTCGAAATGCTTGTACCGCATCGCGAAGATCATGTTGTTCGGGCCCAACGCCAGCGGGGAGGCCTCGCGTATCTTGTTGTGAAAGGCGTAGATATCAGTCCCGGGCGGCAGGTCGAGGGGGATGGCGGGAAGGGCGGTCATCGTGGCCGTGGGCATTGGTTCCTCCAAGCGGCTGGTGTGATGATCCTAGGGTCGGCGCGCGCCGTTTCCGTGTTACAAGTGCTGAAAAGTCCTGAATTCTCAGCGCGCGCGGCCAGTGTCGAGCCGGTGGTTTTGCTTTTGGTGCGGCTCATGCCTGGTGCGTCAGGTAGGGACCAACGCCTGCGACGATGAAGAACAGGCCATACGCGACGAGAACCAAGCCTGCGAGCGTGGCGGCGAAATTGTTGGATTTGGTCATTTTGATCGTCCTCATTTCGGGTCTGTGTTTCGTTGCGCCGGCTCATCTGCCCGGCGAAAGAACCCTACCGCGGACCGATCCCATGCGTTACTGAAGCGATCTAAATCGGCCTGAATCGTGCGGGGCTCGATACATCAGGCATTCTGGCCGGAATCCCATTCCATGTCTGTTGCAGACGTTTTGCGCTTCGACCGTTTTGTCCTGCATCTCGGCAAACGGCAGCTGTTCGACGGCGACACGCCGATCGAGTTGGGCGCGAGGGCCTTCGATCTGCTGCGGACGCTGGCGCAGACACCAGGCCGTGTGCTGACAAAGGCCGAGTTGTTCGCCGCCGCCTGGCCGGGCGTCACGGTCGACGAAAACAATCTTCAGGTTCAGGTGAGCGCGCTGCGCAAGATCCTCGGCGCGAAGGTCATCGCAACAGTTCCGGGACGCGGTTATCAGTTCACGATTGCGGTCGGTGGCGCGGCGACCGCTGAAGTGCCCATCGCACCGTCTGCCCCGTCTCTGTTCGGAAGATCGGGCGATCTAAATACACTCACCAAACTCGTCGATTCTTATCCCCTGGTCACGGTGACGGGTCCGGGCGGGGTGGGCAAAACCGCGGTCGCCCGCGCCTTAAGTCAATCGTTTGGCCCGCGTTTCAACGGCAAGATCGCATTGGTCGAACTCGCTCCCGTCGTCGATCCGGCCTTAGTTCCTGCGGCAGTCGCGGCGGCCCTCGAATTGAAGCTGCAGACGGGACCCGCCGCCCCGCAAATCGTCGCGCGCTTGGCCGGTGACGATCATCTTTTGATCCTTGACAATTGCGAGCATCAGATCGCCGCTGTGGCGGCGCTGATCGGCGAGATCGCGCGCGGCGCGCCTGGCATCAAAATTCTTGCGACCAGCCAAGCACGGTTAGGTCTCATATCGGAAAACGTCCATGTACTGGAGCCGCTGGCGACGCCGAATGACGTGACGCTTTACGGCGTGGAGCAATCGCCGGCCGCCGCGCTATTCGCCGCACGCGCCGGACAGGTCATGCCAGGTTTTGAGATCAACGCGGCCAACGCCGAAGTCGTCAGCGACATCTGTTACCGTCTCGACGGCATTCCCTTGGCGCTGGAACTTGCTGCGGCGCGTGTCGGACTGTTGGGCGTCGAGGGCGTGCGGTCGCGGCTGGGACAGCGCCTTAAACTTCTGACAAAGGGTCAGCGTGGCGCGGCGGCCCGCCATCAAACACTGCGCGCGGCGCTGGAGTGGAGCTATGACCTGCTCACGCCGGAGGAACAATTTACGTTCCGCAGTCTCGGCGTGTTCCGCGGCGGGTTCACCGGCGGCGATGTGCAAGCCATCGCGGTCAGCGATGCAGTCGATGAATGGGCTTCGCTCGACGCACTCAGCGCGCTGATTGACCGCTCGCTGGTCGCACGTAAAGCCGGCGGCGATCCGTCCTGCGAACCCCAGTTTATGTTGTTGGAGACGATGGTCGAGTTTGCCGTCCAGAAATCCGGCGATGCCGGCGAGGCCGATGCCGCCCGTGCCCGGCATGCGAAGCACTTTGCCGCTTCGGCCAGCGCTGTCGCGGGCCGGCGCGGCGATGAGTTGCGAAACAACCGCAACTTCGCACGCCTCGACCCTCAGCACGACAATTTGCGCGCCGCCTTCGAATGGCTATGCGCGCACGATCGCGCACAGGCGTTTGTGCTCGCGGATTGTTTGGCGATCTACTGGCGCATTCGCGGCCATCTGGCCGAGGCACGCGACCGGTTGAACAAACTCATTGATGGCGGGCGCGACGGTGTCGGCGATCGGGAGAGAGCGCAACTTCTTACCGCGTCGTGTGGTATCTACTTCGAACTTCGGGATGTGGAGCGCTTGAAGCGAATTGTCGAGGAGGCCGTGCCGTTGTGGACGGCGCTCGACGATCCCGCCGAAATTGGCTTGGCCACAAGTTGGCAGGGCAACATCGCCTGGATGGAGGGCGACCACCAGACCGCAAAAGAGTGTTACGAAAAAGCGCTT
>CAZLRW010000085.1:0-16711 GCA_964561925.1 uncultured Flavobacteriaceae bacterium | reverse complement strand
ATTTCCGTGCGGGCGACCTTGTTGCCGACCTTGTCCATCATGTCGGCGGCCTTCAGCGTGAGTAGGCGGCACATGTCGATGTTGATGCGGGCTTCCGCCACGCGCTGTTCCCAGACCGAGTGTTCCGCGATGCGCTTACCGAACGCTTCGCGCGTCATCAGGCGCTTGCACATCAGTTCGAGCGCACGTTCCGCGGCGCCGATCGTGCGCATGCAGTGGTGGATGCGGCCCGGGCCCAAGCGGCCTTGCGCGATTTCGAAACCGCGGCCTTCGCCCAGGATCAGGTTTTCGGCCGGGACCTTCACGTTCTCGAAGACGATTTCGGCGTGGCCATGCGGGGCGTCGTCATAACCGAAGACCGGCAGCATGCGCTTCACGTTCACGCCGGGCGTGTTCGTTTCGACGAGGATCTGCGACTGCTGACGGTACTTGTCGGCGGATGGGTCGGTCTTACCCATCACGATCATGATCTTGCAGCGCGGGTCGCCCATGCCCGACGACCACCACTTGCGGCCGTTGACGATGTAGTGATCGCCCTTGCGCTCGATGCGCGTGCGGATGTTCGAGGCATCGGAGGAGGCGACTTCGGGCTCGGTCATGATGAAGGCCGAGCGGATTTCGCCGGCGAGCAGCGGCTTCAGCCACTTCGCCTTTTGCTGATCGTTGCCGTAACGCTCCAACACTTCCATGTTGCCGGTGTCGGGAGCGGAGCAGTTGAAGACTTCCGAGGCAAAGCCCACGCGGCCCATCATCTCGGAGAGCGGCGCGTATTCGAGGTTCGTGAGGCCCGCGCCGTGTTCGCTTTCGTTCAGGAACAGGTTCCAGAGGCCTTGTGCCTTCGCCTTGACCTTCAACTCCTCAACGACCGGCACGACGATCCACGGGTTGCCCTTCGCGCGGGCGTCGTTCATCTGGTCGTTGTAGGTCTTCTCGGCCGGATAGACGTGCTTGTCCATGAAGTCGCCGACGCGGCGCATCCATTCCTTCTGCTTCGGCGTGTAGTCGAAGTTCATAGCGTCCTCCATATCTCCCAATGTCGATGGGCGGGACATTAACGTCCCCGGGGGCCTGGACCAAGGCGGATTGTTTGCGCGGCGGGCGGGCGCGGCATAGAGTTCGCGCTCATGGACCAGCGCCTGCGACGCCTTTCCCAGCACTTGAGGGGCAAGCGGTACGCCGCGGAGTTCAATCCCGCGGCAGTCGATGCGGATATCTTGCCTCATATGTTCGTGCTCGAAATCGAGCCGTGCTTGGATTTGGTGCGGCTCAAGATCAGGCTGACGGGTACGGCGCTCGATCAGGCGTTCCAGCGGCCGCTGGTCGGGCGCTATCTTGAGGACTTCATCCATGGGCCGCGCGGGGCGGACGTCGTCGAAGGGTTCCATTTGTGCGCGACCCAGCATCAACCGACATGGATGCGGCAGGTTGTGCGTATTCGCGATCACCTGCCCCGCTTCGTCGAAGGGATTGCCGTGTATCTAGGCCCCGACCGGTTGTTCGGCGCGCTGATCATCGGCGAACTGCCGACCGATGTGGCCGAAGGGAGTTTCGAAAGCCACCCGGTCTATTGACGGCGGGCGCGGAAAAAGTCCTTGAGCAGGGTTGACGCCTTTTCCTCCGCCTCGGCTTTCGCGTGAACGATTTCGGGCCGGTGGTGGCATGTCGGTTGTTCGAAGAACTTCGCCCCGTGCACGATCGCGCCGCCCTTCGGGTCGGCCGCCGCGTAGACGACGCGTTTGATGCGGGCAAAGGCGATCGCGCCCACGCACATGGTGCAGGGCTCGAGCGTAACGTAGAGCGTCGTGCCGACGAGGCGCTCGTTGCCGAGGCGACGCGCAGCCTCGCGAATGACGAGGATTTCGGCATGCGCGGTCGGGTCGTGCGTCGCCACGATCTCGTTGCCGGCGGAGGCGATGAGCGCGCCGTCCGGCCCGGTCAGCACGGCGCCGACGGGCACCTCGCCGCGGGCTGCCGCAGCCTCGGCTTCGGCGAGGGCGACGGCGAGCCAGTGTTCGTCGGCCTCATTTGATTGTATTGACAATGTCATTACATTCCACTACGGTGCTCAACTATCGTAAGGATGACTGAACCATGGCCCAGGCGTCGCGCAAGCGAGAAACGACCCGCAAGGACGAGACGATCCAAATCCGGGCTTCGGCGGAAATGAAGGCGCTGTTCAATCAAGCGGCGGCGTTGCGCGGACAAAAATTGTCGGAGTACGCGATCGAGAGCATTCGACGGCGCGCGGAGGAGGACTTGCTCGACCGGCGAGTCTTTCTGCTCAACGACAAGGACCACCGGAAATTCCTGGCGTTGCTGGACAACCCTCAGAAACCGACCAAAGAACTGCGAGCGCTTTTCGACAAGAAGCGGAAATGGTGAACTGGAACGATCGACCGCCCGAACCGCTTCAGGCCGACCATGACCTTTCCAAGTTCGACAACGGGAAGCACGCCACGCTCAATGAATGGCTGAAGCTGCGGGCGTTCGCATCCGAAGGACTTTCCGCGAGGACCTTTGTGATTTGCGCCGAGGCAAAGGAAGTCGTCGGCTACTACACCGTTTCCGCGGCGCTGGAACAACGCGCCGCTCTGCCGTCCGCAAAGCTGCGCCGAGGGATGCCCGATGACGTACCGCTCTTGCTCATCGGGCGGCTTGCCATTGACCACAGGCATCAAGGCGCCGGGCTGGGCGCGGCCTTGCTGATCGATGCGATGAGGCGGTGCCTTTCCGTCAGTAAGTCTGCGGGCGTTCGCGGGATCGTCGTGCACGCCATCGACGACGATGCCGTCCGGTTCTACGAGCGACATCACTTCATCCGCTCGCCTTTGGGTGAACGAACGCTGTTTTTGCCCATCGAGACCGTCGACGCCCTCGTCGGCGACAAGCCGTAGAGGCGAAGCATGACGGCGGACAAGACCACAATGTCTGGCGACGACGGCGATCGGATTGCGAAGGTGCTGGCGCGTGCGGGGGTCTGCTCGCGGCGGGATGCGGAGCGGTTGATTGCGGAGGGGCGCGTGGCGGTCGATGGAGTCACGCTCACGACGCCCGCGTTCAAGGTGACACCGGGGGCGAAGATCGCGGTCGACGGGAAGCCGGTGAAGGAGCCCGAGCGGGCGCGGCTGTGGCGCTATCACAAGCCGAAGGGGCTCGTCACGACGCATCGCGACGAGAAGGGGCGCGCGACGGTATTCGAACAGCTGCCGGACGATATGCCGCGGGTAATCTCCGTCGGGCGTCTCGACTACAATTCGGAGGGACTTCTTCTGCTCACGAACGACGGCGAGCTTGCGCGCAAGCTGGAACTGCCGTCGAGCGGGTGGCTGCGGCGCTATCGCGTCCGCGTGTTCGGCAAGTTGATGCAGGACGATCTCGATCGCCTGCTGCGCGGGGTGACGATCGACGGGGTCGACTACAAACCCGTCGAGGCGAAGATGGATCGCCAGCAAGGCGGCAATGCGTGGGCGACGATCGCGCTCAAGGAAGGCAAGAACCGCGAGGTGCGGCGCTTGATGGAGTCGATCGGCGTGAAGGTCAATCGGCTGATCCGCGTGACGTTCGGGCCGTTTCACTTGGGGCAGCTGAAAGAGGGACAGGTCGACGAGATTCCGACCAAGGTGTTCCGCGAGGCGCTCGGGATCAAGAAGGGCGCGGGGTGGGCGTGAGGCAGATGGCAGATATCAGACATCAGATATCAGAGATCGGAAGGGCCGGCTCCAGCGGCGGAACCAGGTTGGCCACTTTCTGATGTCTGATTTCTGATATCTGATATCTGCATGCGTATCGTCGCCGGCAAACATCGAGGGCTTGCGCTGGCCGCGCCGAAGGACGATCGGGTGCGGCCGACGTCGGATCGCGTGCGCGAGGCGGTGTTCAATGTGTTGGCGCACAACGATTTCGGGATCGGGTTTGCGATCGAGGGGGCGCGGGTGCTCGATCTCTTTGCGGGGACAGGGGCCTTGGGGCTCGAGGCGTTGTCGCGTGGGGCGGCTTACGTGCTTTTCGTCGACGATCATTTCGAGAGCCGTGGGTTGATCCGGCGGAACGTGGAGGCGGCGCACGCGACGGGCGCGACGAAGATCTGGCGCCGCGACGCGACGGCGTTGAGCGAGATGCCGGTCAACGCGGGCGGGCCGTTCGATCTCGTGTTCCTCGATCCGCCGTATCGGAAGGGGCTCGTGGTGCGGGCGCTAACGAGTGCGCGCGAGGGCAAGTGGCTGGCGGCGAATGCCCTGCTCGTCGCCGAAATGGCGGAGGATGAGGCGGTCGAGACACCGGAGGCGTTTGAGTCGCTCGACGAGAGGACCTACGGCGATACGAGAGTTGTGCTTCTGACGCCCAAATAGCTCGCACGATGAAACTATGAGACAATGGGCGCGCTCCGCGCGCCGAAGGCGCGTCATTGTTTCATCGTTTCATTGTGTGAGATTTGCCGTGAGCCTCTCGTCATGACCGAACGATCGATTGCGCCGCCGTCGAAGCGGTTGTTGCTGCTCGAAGGGCGCGGTTTGATTGACATCCCTGCCCTGTTTGCGGCGGCGCCGTTTCTCTTGACGGCGCCGCGGGGCGCGACGCACGGCGTCGTCGCGCTGCCGGGGTTCGGCGCGGACGACCGTTCGACGATCCTGCTCCGGCGCTATCTCACGCTGCTGGGTTACGACGCGCACGGATGGAAGCGCGGGCGGAACGTGCGGCGGCCGGGCGAGGATTTGCCGGCGGTGATCGCGCAGATCCAGGCCTTGAAGAAGAAGCACAAGGCGCCGGTCAGTCTCGTCGGTTGGAGCCGCGGCGGCATCATGGCGCGCGAGATTTCGCGGCTGATCCCCGACGACGTGCGGATGGTGATCACGCTCGGCAGTCCGTTCGCCGATCCGAACGCGAACAATGTCGGGGCGTTGTGGACGTTGCTCACCGGCGAGGACGTGCCGCGCAATCCGGCGCGGCTGAAGCAACTCGCCGAACCGATCCCGGTGCCTGCGACCGCGATCTACACGAAGGCCGACGGCGTGGTCGCATGGCGCGCGTGTTTGGAGAAGCCGGGTCCGCGCGCGGAGAACATCGAAGTGCGCTCCACGCATATCGGGCTCGGCTTTCATGCGCCGGCTCTGTGGGTGGTCGCCGATCGGCTCGCGCTGCCCGACGGCACGTGGAAGCCGTTCAAACCCAGCGCGATCGTGCGGCCGTTCTTTCCGCAATCAAAGGATCGTTCGTCACATGGCAGGGGCGCCGCATGAGCGGTGTGCAGGTCGTCACGGCAACCGCCGTCGTGTCGGTGATCGTCTATTTGGCGCTGGTCACGGAATTGTTCAGTTACCTGCGGGATCACCGCAATCGGGTTTGGCGGGAGCTTGGCGAGCCGGCGCTGTTGTCTACGACCTGGACGAGTACTTGGCGCTGCGTGAAGTTCCTCTTTTTCGGCGGCTATGGCGAGCTTTGGCACGACAAGAATGTGCGAGAGCGGTTGATCGTCGTTTGGGTTTGGCTTGCGGTGACTGCAATCACTTTCTTGATGGCCAAATCGTTGGGCGCATAACCCTCTCCGCAATCGGGCCTGAGGTCGACATTTCTTTCAGCGACGGCATGCTGAGTTGCCTCCGCGCGATCCGTGCGGAGGTTCTTTTCATGTTGGTGTTGACAATGAGTCACATAACCGGTTATATACCGGTTACGTTGAGAGGGTGTCCTCGTGGTCAAAAGCGCGCAGCTTCGTGCCGTCGAACGCAACCGGAAGCGGATGCGCGAGAAGGGCATCAGCCGCTTCGAAGTGCGGGCGCTCGACAAAGACAAGGCGCTGATACGAGAGGTCGCGAAGCGGCTCGCCGCCGGAGATGCGGATGCACGAAAGCTCCGCACCGAATTGCAGCAGAAGGTCGAAGCAGGCGCGGACGAGCGCGGCGGCATCTGGCGGGCGCTCAGGCGATCGCCACTGGTCGGATCGGGCGTCGAGTTCAAGCGTGAGGTTTCGGACGGGCGCAAGATCGACCTGTGACCCGCTTCCTGCTCGATACCAACATCATCAGCGAAGCCACCAAGCCGCAACCAAACGCAGCAGTGTCCACCTGGACTGAAAGTCAGCGCGATAGAGACCTGTTCATCTCATCCATCAGCATCGCAGAGATACAGCGTGGGATTCTCGACATGCCGGCCGGCCGCAAGCGCCAAGCCTTGCGGGAGTGGTTCGACGGCGACGAAGGCCCGCGACGGCTCTTTCCCGGACGCATCTTCGCTTTTGATGAAGATGCAGCCATGGTCTGGGCACAGCTCATGTCCGACGGTCGCGCGAGGGGGCGTCCAAGGAACTCCTTCGACATGATGCTTGCAGCGATCGCCATCACGCAGTCGTGCACGTTCGTGACGCTCAACGAGCGCGATTTCGGTGATGTCGTTGCGGTGGTGAATCCTGCGCGCTCGCCGGTGTGACAACTCAAGCGTAGGCAAAGTTGCGTCCGATGAGCGTGCGCCAGCGGCGTTGGCGGTGGGCGTAGAAGATGCGCGCGAAGGTCCAGATGAACGGCGTGAGCAGGCCTGCCTTGATGTCGACGCGGTCGGTGTAGCGGCAGCGGCCTTGGTCGATCGGCTCGATCGTGATCACGTGATCCCAGACGCGCACGAGGTCGCCGGTGCCGTTGTCGCGAATGCCGTAGTGCCCGGGCGGAAGTTTGATCTCCTCGATGCCGACCCATTGGCGGCCCATCGGGAGAACGCCGAACAGCCACATCCACACGCGGTAGCGGCCCGGCGTCCACACCTCGGGCAGCACCGTGCCGCCCGCCGGCGTGAAGACGACGAGCGGAGCTGCGACATGCATCAACAGGCGCGAGGTCTGGACCTCCGCCCAGACGCGTTCGGCGGACGCGTTGAAGGTGCTGGTTAGTTCGACACGCACGCGGCTCTTCCCCTTGGTCCATGAGATAGCGGGCGGGATGCGGTCTTCAAGCGCCTGCCCGCGCGTGCCCCGACTACCTTCTACCAAAGAGTTTTTCGACGTCGGCGAGTTTGAGTTCGACGTAGGTGGGGCGGCCGTGGTTGCATTGGCCGCTCAAGGGGGTTTGCTCCATTTCGCGGAGCAGCGCGTTCATTTCTTCGAGGCTGAGGCTGCGGCCGGCGCGCACGGCGCTGTGGCAAGCCATGGTCGAACAGATTTCGTCGAGGCGTTCTTTGAGCGAGAGCGTGTTGCCGTATTCGGCGATTTCGTCGGCAAGGTCGCGGATCAGCGCTTTGACGTCGCCGCCTTTGAGCAGAGCTGGGACTTCGCGCACCAGGATCGTGTCGGGGCCGAACGGTTCGAGGATGAGGCCCAACTCGGCGAGTTCGGCGGCGCGCGCGGTCAGGCGGTCGACGGATGGGCCGTCGAGGTCGACGACTTCGGGGATCAGGAGCGCTTGGCGTTCGATGCCCTTTTGCGCGATCGCGCGCTGCATGCGGTCGAGCATGAGGCGTTCGTGGGCGGCGTGCTGGTCGACGATGACGATGCCGTCGCCGGTTTGGGCGACGATGTAGGTGTTGTGGAGTTGGCCGCGGGCGACGCCCAGGGGAAATCGGTGATCGGGGCTGGGGCTTGGGGATTGGTCGAGCGGGCGTGCGAGCGGCGGGGCGTCGATGAAGTTGCGCTGCTGTGGTTCGTAGAACGCTGCCGCTTCGGCGAGCGCGCGGGGACTTGGGCGCGGTTCGGCGAAGGCGTATGCGCCGCCCTGCCCCGGCGTTGCGATGAGGCGATCGAGGGCGCTCGAGGCGACTGTCGTTGCGGTGCGTGTGCCGCCGGCGAGCAGTGCGGCTTTGAGCGCGCTCACGATCAGGCCGCGGATCAGGGCGGCGTCGCGGAAACGGACTTCGGTCTTTGCCGGGTGGACGTTGACGTCGACCTCGTGGGCGGGGAGATCGAGGAAGAGGGCGACGACCGGATGACGGTCCCGCGCGAGCACGTCGGCGTAGGCGCCGCGCACCGCGCCGACGAGCAGCTTGTCGCGGACGGGCCTTCCGTTCACGAACAGGAATTGGTTTGCGGCCGTGCCGCGGGCGAAGGTCGGGAGCCCGGCGTAGCCCGTCAGGCGCACGTCGCCGCGCGCGACATCGACGGGCAGCGCGTTTTCCGCGAAGTCGGCGCCCAAGACGCTGGCCAGGCGGCGCAGGCGGCCGTCGAACAAGTCGCCGGGTTCGGCGGCGGCTTTCAGCACCGTCCGCTCTTCGGTCGCGAGGCGGAAACCGACGTCGGCGCGGGCGAGCGCTAGGCGCTTCACGATTTCGATGACCGCGGCGGACTCGGCGCGCTCGGACTTTAGGAACTTGAGACGCGCGGGCGTTGCGTAGAAGAGGTCGCGGACTTCGACGATCGTGCCGTGCGCACCTTGGCCTTCGAACGGCGCGGGGCGAAGGTCCTTGTGCGTGCCGCCTTCGACTTCGATCGTGAAGCAATCGGCGCTTCCCTTCGCGCGCGAGGTGATCGAAAGGCGGGCGATCGCGCCGATCGAGGGCAACGCCTCGCCGCGGAAGCCCAGCGTCGCGATCGAGGTCAGGTCGTCTTCGCCCGTGCCGTCGCGCGGGAGTTTCGAGGTCGCGTGGCGCTCGACGGCGAGCTTCAGTTCGTCGGCGGACATGCCGATGCCGTCGTCGGCGATGCGGATCAGGTTCATGCCGCCGCCCGCGATCGCAATCTCGACGTTGCGGGCGCCGGCGTCGATCGCGTTTTCGACGAGTTCCTTCACCGCGGAGGCCGGACGCTCGACCACCTCGCCCGCGGCGATGCGGTTGATCGTGCCCTCGGCGAGGCGGCGAATTCTCACTTCGCTTCGCTCAAATATTTGCGCGTCAGGACTTTGCCCTGCTCGACCGCGGGCTGGCCGAACGGGTCGACGTTCCAGAGGCGGGCGGCGATCAGCGTCTCTAGGATGAAGTGCATCATGAGCGCGCCCATGTTGCGTTCTTCGAGCGGACTTGCGAGCGAGATGCGGCGCACGGCGCGGCCGGCGTTCGAGAGCGTTTCGGCGGTCGCGCGCAGTTCGGCGGCGACGACTTCGGAAAGGCCGCGGCCGGCGAGCAGATCGAGGCCATGCTTCTGCGCCCAGGGCACGTTCGCCTTCGCTTCGGAGACGGCGGGCGCGTCGATCAGCGTGAAGAGTTTGTCATTCGGGCCGTCGAGATAGAGCTGCAGCTGACTGTGCTGGTCGACCGGGCCTTGGGCGTCGATCGGGGTCGTGCCCTGCCCGTTCTTGCCCAAGCTTTCGGCCCAGAGCTGACGCCACCATTTCGGCAGGCGCGCGAGGCGGTCGCGATAGACCCACATGACGCTTTGGCTCAAGGCCGCGTCGCGGGCAGCGACGCTGAGCGCGCCGCCGTCGATCGCGGGCGCGTCGCCTGCCATCGCGGCTTCGAGCATTTCGCGCGCACCGGTGCGGATCGCGCGGGCGTCGAGACCTGCGAGCAGCGCGGGCACGAGGCCCACGGGACTAAACGCGGAGTAGCGGCCGTTCAGATCCTTGTCGTGCGCCAGCAGCGGGGCGCCCATGTCGGACAGGATCGCGCGCAGCGGGCTTGTGCCCTCTTCGACGATGCCGGCGAAGTGGTGCTTCAAGTATTTGCCGCCGCCCTCTTCTTCCAGCGCTTCGATCGCGACCAAAAGTTGCATCAACGTCTCGATCGTGCCGCCGGACTTCGAGACGACGAGGAAGCGCGTCGTGCGCAGATCGAGCATGGTAAGCAGCGTGCGAAACACGGCGCTGTCGATGCCGTCGATGATGTGGAGGCGGGGGCGGTTCGGGCGCGGCGTGTAGGCCTCCGTGCCCCAGAACGCGAGTTGGGCCAGCGTCTGGGCGCCCAGGCTCGAACCGCCGATGCCGAGCACTACGACCTCGGTCGTGTTCTTCGACAGGTGGTCGGCGACTTCGGCCGCTTGGGCGAGATCGTCAGTGGTTTCGATCGAGCGGCGGACCGCGGCGAAGCCCGGGCTTTGCGACGTGCGCCAATGGGCGAGCGCCTCGCGGGCCTGCGGCTGGCGCTTGTCGAAAGCGGCCTTCACGCCGGCATGTTTGGCGAGGGCGGGTGCGATGTTGTGGGTGAAGAGCGACATGGGCGATTCTTATCTTATTGAGCTTCGCAAGTTTTTGCGCTGGGTCCCGGATGTTCGCTCGGGATGACAGTTCTTACGCAAAACGGGGGCAGATGGCTGCCCCCGTCGGATTTCCACAAGGCCTCTCGGCTTCGTCAGAACCAGTCGAACCAGCCGCCGCCTTCTTCGTCTTCTTTTTCTTCTTTCTTCTCGGCTTCTTCGGCAGCCGCTTCGGTTTCGACCGTCGTCGGGGCCGGGGCTGCCGTGTCCATCTTCTCGATCACCGGGGCCGGTTGCGGCGTGGGCTGCATCGTGCGCACGCGCTGTGCCTCCTCCCGCGGGTCGAGCGGGGTACCGACTTCGACCCGGTCGCCGCGCCAGAACAGCACCGTGTCGGAATACGACTTGCGCTTGCGTTGTTCGCGCACTTCCTGGCGCAGTTCCTGCCGGATGTTCGGGTCGGCGGCGTTGGCGCCGGTGGCGCCCAAGAGCGCCTTCTCGCCCTCCGATGCGGGGGCCGATTTGGCCGTGCCCCCGCCGAGCACGCGCTGAGCGGCGGCGGCGGTGTCCGAATCCTGCGGACGGGGCGCGCCCGGCTGAGGCGCCTTCAGATCGAACGTCGCGGGGACGACGAGCGGGGCGCGCGTCGCGACCGCCGTTTCGTCAGGCGCGACCTTGCCGCCGCCCATCGACTGCTTGAAGCCGGTGCAGCCCGAGGCCGCCAGCGACAGGCAGGCTGCGGCAACGATCGTCAGAGCCCGCCCGGAAACCGGAACAGACCGGCGCTGATCCACACTCACGATTGATCCTCCTTGGCGCCGCGCACGCGAGCCCGCCACTCGTTGATCGCGAGATCCAGGCCCATGACCGCCACACCCAACACGACGGCCGTATCGGCGACGTTGAAAACGTACCATGTGTACCCGAACGCATGCAGCAGAAAAAAGTCCGCAACCGCGCCATAAAGGATGCGGTCGATCACATTTCCCAGCGCGCCGCCGATAATCAGGCCGATGGCCTGGGCCAGGCGCAAATCCTTGATCCCGCGCAGCCACCAGACCAGGAAACCGGTCACGCCGAGCGCGAACAACACAAGAATCCAGCGCTGGAAATCGGTCTCGGCCGGTAACAATCCGTAAGAAATGCCGTGGTTCCAGACCATGACGAAGTCGAAGAACGGCAGAACCTCGATGCGGTGCGGGTTCGGTCCCGTGCAGCAACTTGAGACCCAGCCCAGGCCGTAAAGGAAGACCGCCTTCACGGCCTGGTCCAGCACGAACACGCCCGCCGCGATCGCGAGGCCGATCTGGAAGATGGTGAGGTTCAGTTTCACTTCGCGTCGTGCTCCGCGACGGCCGCCTCGCATCTCAGGCAGAGATGGGGGTGGGCTTTGCTTTTGCCCACCTCGGGCAGGATGCGCCAGCAGCGGGCGCATTTCGTGCCCGGGGCCTTGGCGAACGTCACTGCGGCGCCGGCCACGTCTTCGAGTTTGAAGGCGGCGGCGGGGGCCGCGCCCGTCGCGACGGCCGCGTCCGAGGTGATCGCGATTTCGGCGAGGTCGAGGCCCTTGAGCAGCGCCTCGTCCTTCGCGTCGGCGACGTGGAGCGTGGGGGCGGCCTCGAGGCTTGCGCCGATCACCTTGTCGCGGCGCGCGAGTTCGAGCGCGCCGGTAACGACGCGGCGCAGGTCGCGGACGCGATCCCACTTCTGGGCCAGGTCTTTGTTCGCCCAATCGGCCGGCACGGCCGGGAACGTGCGCAGGTGGACGCTGTCGAACTCGCCTTTGTGGCGGGTGCGCCAGACCTCTTCCATCGTGAACACCATCACTGGCGCGAGCCAGGCCGTGAGGTGGTTGAAGAGATGGTCGAGGATCGTGCGGGCGGCGCGCCTGCGGAGCGAGGACGGCGCGTCGCAGTAGAGCGTGTCTTTGCGGATGTCGAAATAGAACGCCGAAAGGTCCGACGTGCAGAAATTGAACACGGCGGTGAAGACGCGATTGAAGTCGAACGCGGCGTAGCCTGTGCGCACCGTGTGATCGAGTTCGCTCAGGCGGTGGAGCACCCAGCGTTCGAGTTCGGGCATGTCCTTCACCGCGACGCGTTCGCTCTCCGCGAAGCCCGAAAGGTTGGCCAAGATGTAGCGCATGGTGTTGCGGAGTTTGCGGTAGCTCTCGACGTTCGCTTTCAGGATTTCGGGGCCGAGCCGCAGATCTTCGGTGAAGTCGGACGATGCGGCCCAGATGCGCAGGATCTCGATGCCGTTTTGATCGGCGACCTTTTGCGGTTCGACCGTGTTGCCCAGCGACTTCGACTGTTTGTAGCCCTTTTCGTCGAGCACGAAACCGTGGGTGAGCACGGTCTTGTACGGCGCGCGGCCGCGCGTGCCGCATGCTTCCAAGAGCGACGACTGGAACCAGCCGCGGTGTTGGTCGGAGCCTTCGAGATAAAGGTCGGCGGGCCAGCCGTGCGCCTTCTCGATGACGAAGGCGTGCGTCGAGCCCGACTCGAACCAGACGTCGATGATGTCGTCGATCTTTTCGTAATCGGCGGCCTTGTACGCGTTGCCGAGAAAATCTTGCGTGTCGGTCGTGAACCAGACGTCCGTGCCGCCTTTCTCGACCGCGGCGGCGATGCGTTCGTTCACGGCTGCGTCGCGCAGGAGCTCGCCGTCGGCCTTGCGCACGAAGATCGTGATCGGCACGCCCCAGGCGCGCTGGCGCGAGATGACCCAGTCGGGACGGCCTTCGACCATCGCGCGCAAGCGGTTGCGGCCTTGCGCGGGCACGAAGTGCGTGTCGTCGATCGCTTTCAACGCCAGTTCGCGCAGGGTTTTGCCGTTGAGGTTTGCGATGGGCTTGTCCATCGCGATGAACCATTGCGGCGTGTTGCGGAAGATGACCGGCGCCTTCGAGCGCCACGAGTGCGGATAGTCGTGGCGCAGCTTACCCTTCGCGAGCAGCGCGCCTGCCTTCACGAGTTCGCCGATGACGGCGCCGTTCGCGTCGCCGTCCTTGCCGTCGGCGGTCAAGACCTTCTTGCCCGCAAAGATCGGCACGTGCGGGTAGAACGAACCGTCTTCCGACACCGTGAATGGAACCTTCGGGCCGTCCTTCGGATGCGCCTCAGGGTGCTGCATCCAGATGTCGAAGTCTTCCTCGCCGTGGCCGGGTGCTGTGTGGACGAAGCCGGTGCCGGTGTCGTCGGTGACGTGCTCGCCCGCGAACAGCGGCACGGGGAAATCGTAGCCCGACCCAGCAAACGGGTGCGCGCAGCCAAGCCTTGCCGGATTGATGTCGTTCAACCTAGTCCAAGCCGTGATCTTCGCGGCGTCCTTGACCTTCTCCGCCAGTGTTTCCGCAAGGACTAAGCGTTCGCCCACTTTGGCCGATGAACCTTCGCCAACTCCATCCACTTGATAGACGCCGTAAGAGATCTTGGGCGAGTAGCAGATGGCCCGGTTGCCAGGAATCGTCCACGGAGTTGTCGTCCAGATGACGACGCTCGTGTTCTCGTTCAGAAGCTCCATGTTATTGATCCGCGCGGCGGCGGTCACTGGAAACTTCACGAAGATCGTGGGCGAGAGTTTCTCGTGGTACTCGACCTCCGCTTCGGCGAGCGCGGTCTTTTCGACGACGGACCACATCACGGGTTTCGAGCCGCGATAGAGCGCGCCGTTCATCACGAATTTCAGGATCTCGCGCACGATGATGGATTCGCTCATCGGCGCCATCGTGACGTAGGGGTTGTCCCATTCGCCGGTCGCGCCCAAGCGTTTGAACTCCGCGCGCTGGACGTTCAGCCAGTGGTTCGCGAAGTCGCGGCACTCCTTCCGGAACTCGATCAGCGGGACTTTGTCTTTGTCCTGACCGGCGGCGCGGTATTTCTCCTCGACCTTCCATTCGATCGGCAGGCCGTGGCAGTCCCAGCCGTGGATGTAGGGCGTGTCCTTGCCCAGCATGCCCTGGGAGCGCACGACAAAATCCTTCAGGATCTTGTTCATGCCGGTGCCAAGATGGATGTGGCCGTTCGCGTAAGGTGGGCCGTCGTGGAAGATGAATTTCGGGTGGCCCTTCGCGGTCTCGCGCAGGCGCCTGTAGAGGCCGATCTTGTCCCACCAGGCGAGCCACTCGGGCTCGGCCTTCGGCAGACCCGCCTTCATCGGGAAGTCGGTGTCGGGCAGGAACAGCGTGTCTTTGTATTCGCGCTTGGGGGCGTCGTCGTCGGCAGTCGCTACGGTCATGGGAATGGCTCTTGTCGCGATGGTCAAATCAATCGGCCGCCCGCCTGCGCGCGGGACTTTGAGGCGATGCGCCGTCAGGCGATCGCGCCGCTAATTCGTGCCGTGATAATCGCGAAGAGCGTCATGTTCTCATCCTTTGCCATCCCCCTCGGGACCCACCTCGCGTCGCCATAGTGCTACGTGAGGCTTGTGGCTGTCGGCGGTGTCTAGCAAAGTGCGTGTGGGCGGTCAAAGCGCCAAGCCCGCGCCCGATCGGCGCAACAAATAAGGGGCCCGCTTGGGGCCCCTTCGGTGTTCGGGTTGAACCGCGCGTCAGTTCACGCTGGCGTGTTGTTCCTCTTTTGCCACCTGTTGTTCGTGCAGGGCGGTGACGAGGGGCATGTTGAGGTTGCGGACCGCGTCGGCTTTGGCCTGGCGGACGCAGGTCTTGAACAGCGCGTAGACCTTGATTTCGCGCAGGTCGGGCGTGCCGCCGCACACGCGCTTGGCGGCGAAGCTCACGCGGTTCAACATCGTGGCGGCGCCCGCTTGGTTCTGCAGGTTCAGATCGCCGTAAGGCACCTGGACATAGGGGCCGGCATCGTCCCCCACTCTCAGATCCCCCATTCTCGCCTCATCGGCGGCGGCGACAGTCGACAAGCTCAACAACGCGAGCGCACAGACGGCTACCATCGGCTTGTTCATGTGATCTCTCCTCGGATCGGCGCGGGTCCCCAGTGTTCCGGCGCCGACGGCTACATGGGCTTCGACCATGACAGTTGCACGAACTTTCTGTTGCGCGCGCACCGATCGTTGACGACCGTCACGCGACGGCCACGCAGCCGCATAGCCCAGCGGTTTGTGGGTGTTCGTTCGTCACAACTTGTGACGGGCATCGGTTGTGCGCACGCGCACATATCCGCCCGCTTGCGTCGGGCAGGCCTGATCGGCCATTCAATCGCTTCGCAATCGGGAGACGACGACAATGACCGGCAGTGCATTCGAATACAAAGACGGCCAGACGGTTTGCGACGGCTATGCGAACGCGGGCAGCGGCGGGGGCAAGAAGCCGTGCGTGCTGATTGCCCATCAGTGGGCCGGCATCACCGACCACGAAAAGGGCAAGGCGGACGAGTTCGCGCGGCTCGGCTATGTGGGGATCGCGATCGACGTCTACGGCAAGGGCGTGCGCGGGGACGCCATGGGCGACAACAGCGCGCTGATGATGCCGTTCCTGAACGACCGGGCGAAGCTGAAGCAGCGGCTGACGGCGGCGGTCGCGGCGGCGAAGGCGCATCCGTCCGTCGATCCCTCGCGGATCGCGATGATCGGCTATTGCTTCGGCGGCCTGTGCTCGCTCGACATCGCGCGGTCGGGGACGAGCGACGTCAAGGGCGTGGTCAGCATTCACGGCATCTTTGCGCCGCCGGGATTGGGGCCGCAGGGACCGATCAAGTCGAAGGTGCTGGTGCTGCACGGCTGGGACGACCCCATGGCGCCGCCGAAGGACGTGCTTGGCCTTACCGAAGAAATGACGAAGGCAAAGGCCGATTGGCAGCTGCACGCCTATGGGCACACGATGCACGCGTTCACGGCGGTGGGCGCCTATGCGCCGGAGCGCGGCATCGCCTACAACGAGAATGCCGACGGGCGGTCGTGGGCGGCGACGCTTGGGTTCCTGAAGGAAGTGTTCGCGTAGCCAATCTTGCCTTCCGCCAACACGATTTCTTGAGGCGAATGGTGCCCTTGCGGCCGGCGTCATAGTCTTGCGTCCGTCAAACCGAGTGGGGAAGGCTATGAGATTCTTGTTCCTGGTTGCGGCGATGCTTTTGGCGACACCGGCGTTGGCTGAGACGCCGACGGTCGAGGCGACGCTCGCCGAGGCGCGGGCGAAAGTAGCGGCGGCGGCCGCGAAGTCGCGCGCGAACGCGAAGACGCCGGAGGAGAAGGCGATCGTCGAGGCGGATCTCGCCTTCGCCGCCGATGCGGCGAAGCGGGGTGCGGCCGCAGCATTCGCCGAGCGCATGCACGCGCAAGGCAAGCTCTTTCCGCCGCGCCAACCCGTCGCCGTCGGGCCCGAGGCAGTGCGCGCGCTCTTCAAGGACGACACGTCGCTTTGGGAATGGGCGCCGGTCGAAGCGGTGGCGCACGGCGATCTCGGCGTCACCTGGGGGATCGCCGCGATCTCCGGCAAAGGCGAAGACGGCAAGCCGTTCGCGGTGACGACGCGCTACACGACGGTGTGGCGGCGCGACGCGTCGGGCGCGTGGAAGATCTGGATCGACGTCGGAACGCCGGGGCCGTTGCCTTAAGGCCCTCTTCGCCGGCCTTCCTCGTCGATCAGCCTCCGCCAGGTGGCGACGTCGCCGAAGTCGACGCGCTGGGCGACGCGCACCTGCAACGGGCGGATGATCAGGACGTAGTAGAGCACGCCGGTCAGCGCGCCGC
>CAZLRW010000084.1:0-16791 GCA_964561925.1 uncultured Flavobacteriaceae bacterium | reverse complement strand
TGTTCTACCGCATGGGCGACTTCTACGAGTTGTTCTTCGACGATGCGGTGAAGGCTTCGGCGGCGCTCGACATCGCGCTGACCAAACGCGGCAAGCACAACGACGCCGACATTGCGATGTGCGGCGTGCCGGTGCATTCGGCGGAGAGCTATCTGCTGACCTTGATCCGCAAGGGGTTCAAGGTTGCGATCTGCGAACAGACGGAAGACCCGGCGGAGGCGAAGAAGCGCGGATCGAAGTCCGTCGTCGCGCGCGAGGTCGTGCGCGTCGTGACGCCGGGCACGCTGACCGAGGATCAGCTGCTTGCGGCGCGGCGGCACAATTATCTTGCGGCGATCGCCAAGGTCGGCGGCGCGACGGCGCTGGCGTGGGCCGACATTTCGGACGGCGCTTTTCACGTTGCGCCGGTCGAGGAGGGCGGATTGGCGCATGCGCTCGCGCGGATCGAGCCCGCGGAATTGCTTGTGCCCGACGTGCTCATGGACGACGAAGCGGCCGGACCTGCGGTGCGCGAGCTTGGGCCGCGCGCGACGATTTTGCCTGCGGTCAAGTTCGACTCCGCGACCGGCGAGCGGTTGCTCAAGTCGCATTTCGGCGTGGCGGCGCTCGACGCGTTCGGCGCCTACGGGCGGGCGGAGATTGCGGCAGCGGGCGCGGTGCTCTCGTATCTCGAGCTCACGCAGAAGGGGAAACTCCCTGCGCTGCTGCCGCCAAAAGCCGAGACGCCCTCGCATGTGATGACGATCGACGCGGCGACGCGGCGCAATCTCGAACTCGTCGAAACGCTGGGCGGGGAGGCCGCGGGCAGTCTGCTCTCGACGATCGACCGCACGTTGACCTCGCCCGGTGGGCGCGAGCTTTGCGATTGGATCCTGGCGCCCTTGACCGAGGTTGTGGCGATCGAGGCGCGGCTCGACGGGGTTTCGTACTTCGTCGGCAATGCGGCGGCGCGCGACACGGTGCGCGGCGTGTTGCGGCGCATGCCCGACATGGCGCGCGCGCTTGGGCGGCTCAGTGTGGAGCGCGGCGGTCCGCGCGACCTTGGCGCCGTGCGCGAGGCGTTGATGCTCGCCTTCGGGCTCGGCGAGGCCGTGCGGCGCAAGGGTGATGCGTTCAGCGTTGTGCCGCCGGCCCTGCGACGGGAGTTGCAGACGATCGACGAAGGTGAGCGCGTG
Organism: uncultured Flavobacteriaceae bacterium; assembly: GCA_964561925.1. Classification (GTDB taxonomy): domain Bacteria; phylum Pseudomonadota; class Alphaproteobacteria; order Micropepsales; family Micropepsaceae; genus SZUA-430. The sequence continues at coordinate 15,616 of CAZLRW010000084.1, read as the reverse complement.
CTGGCGCCGTTGCTTGCGAAGCTGCAGGCGACGCTTGGGGCCGATCTGCCGCTGTTCGCGCGTGACGGCGGATTCGTGGCGGTCGGCGCGCACCAGCGGCTCGACGAGGCGCGTGGATTGCGCGACGACGCGCGGCGCGTGATCGTCGATCTCGAAGCGCGGCTCAAAGGCGAAACCGGCATCGGTTCGCTGAAGGTGCGCCACAACAACGTGCTCGGCTATCACATCGAGATCACGGCCGCGAACGCGGACAAGCTCAAGACGACCGAGGCGGGGCGCAGTTTCATCCATCGCCAGACGACGGCGCAGGCGCAGCGGTTCACGAACACCGAGCTTTCGGACCTTGCGTCGCGGATCGCCGATGCGGCGGGCGAGGCGCTTGCGATCGAGCTTTCGCTGTTCGACGAACTCAGCCACGCCGTGCGCGCGGCGGCTGCGGCGATTGCATCGGTCGCGGGTGTCGTCGCGCGGATCGACGTGTTGGCGGCGCTCGCCGAACTTGCGGTCGAGGAGAACTACGTGCGGCCGCAAGTGCGCGGCGATCTTTCGTTCAAGGTTTCGCGCGGGCGGCATCCGGTCGTCGAGGCGGCGCTGAAGCGGCAAGCGCAAGGCTTTGTCGCGAACGACTGCGATTTGTCGGGGAACGGGCGCGGGCGGCTTTGGCTCGTCACCGGGCCGAATATGGCGGGCAAGTCGACGTTTCTCAGGCAGAACGCGCTCATCGCCATTCTGGCGCAGGCGGGGTCGTTCGTGCCCGCGGCTGCGGCCGAGATCGGCGTCGTCGACCGTCTGTTCAGCCGCGTGGGCGCGGCCGACGATCTGGCGCGCGGGCGTTCGACGTTCATGGTCGAGATGGTCGAAACCGCCGCGATCTTGAACCAGGCGACGGAGCGCTCGCTCGTCATCCTGGACGAGATCGGCCGCGGCACGGCGACGTTCGACGGTTTGTCGATCGCGTGGGCGACGGTCGAGCAGCTCAACCGCGTGAACAAATCGCGCGCGTTGTTCGCGACGCATTATCACGAGCTGACGGGCTTGGCCGGACGGCTCGACGGCGTTGCGAACGTGACCGTCAAGGTGAAGGAATGGCAGGGCGGGATCGTGTTCCTGCACGAAGTGGCACCCGGCGCAGCGGATCGATCTTATGGAATCCAAGTTGCGAAGCTCGCCGGGCTGCCGGGCGCGGTGTTGAAGCGGGCGCAAGAGGTGCTGCACGCGCTTGAGCGCGGCGACAGTGGGCGGCGCGCGAAGACGGTGGTCGACGAATTGCCGCTGTTCGCCGCGGCGGCGCCGGCACCTGTCGCGGCCGTGTCGGTGGTCGAAGAGCGGTTGAAGGCCGCAAACATCGACGACCTGTCGCCGCGCGATGCGTTGAAGCTGCTTTACGAACTCAAGGACCTAACGAAGGAGTGAGCGCACATGGACGTTGCGGGCTTCCAGATGTCGGATTGGGTTGCGGTCATCTCGGCCGGCATTTCGGTTGTGGCGTTGCTGCTCAACATCGTGATCACGACGCGGCAGACGCGGGTCAGCGTCGAGTCGCTCAAGTTCAACAACGATACGCAAGTGATGAGCTGGGCGAACCGCGCGGTCGCCGCGATGGCCGAGGCGCAGCACTTGAGCGCCGCATCGAACGTCAGCGCGCTTTATCTGAACGAGCGCGGGCTGATGATCGCGACCACGCTGTCGTCGTTGATCGACGAGGGGCGTTGGTTCTTTCCGAATGTCGGTCGTAAGGTCACCGATCCGGACAAACCCGGCGCCTATCGCGGCACGCGCCAGCCGATCTTGGACTACATCGTTGCCGCCTATGAGGGCGTGAACGAAATGATGCGGACGGTCGATGCGCCGCGCGGGCCGCTGACGCAGAAGATCGCAGAGGCGAAGCGGCATTTCGTGTCAGAGGTGCAGCACGCGGTCGATCCCCGGCGGCGGGCTTGGGTGATGGACCGTTTCCGCCAATACTGAGCGCGGAAATTCTCCCGTAGGTTGTAACCGGCCGTGCCCGGGCCGACACGCCGTCTGCCTTACCTCACGTCTTCACGTTGTTCGCCCGTGCAGGCTGCGCGGGCATCTGTAGACTGCCGTTCGTGAGGCGTATCCCCGGGTATGGGTGGGGGCGCCCGAGGGCTTGGGGTGCCTACGATGGCTTATGGGAATTGGTCCGGCACGCGGTGGCCGGCGATGGCGGCGGGCGCGTTGATGCTCGCGGCGCTTGCGACGCTCGGCTTTTCCGGCGGCAAGGCGACGAATGCCGCGCCGATACCGGTGATCGCCGGTGCGCCGCCGGCGCTCGTGCCGAACCTTGCGGACATCTTCGCGCGCGTCGCACCTGCGGTCGTGGCGCTGACCAGCGACACGAGTTTGGGCTCAGGCTTCGTCATCGATCCGAGCGGCTTCATCGTGACGAACTCGCATGTCGTGGGCACCTCCACGCAGGTCGAAGTGCGCTTCATGAGCGGCAATCGCCTGAAGGCGCGCGTCGTCGGCCGCGATCCGGCGACGGACATCGCGCTGCTCAAGATCGACGGCAGCGGGCCGCTGCGCTTCGTGCCATTCGCGGACGAGCGGCGGGCGCGGGTCGGCGAGTGGGTGCTTGCGGTCGGCAACCCGTTCGGCTTCGGCGGTACGGCGACCGCCGGCATCATCTCCGCCTTCGGGCGCGATCAGGTCGGCAGCCCGCAGTTCACGGACTACATCCAAGTCGACGCCGCAATCACGAGCGGCAACTCGGGCGGGCCGACGTTCGACATGTCGGGGCGCGTGATCGGGATGAACACGCTGGGCTTCGTGTCGCCGGATTCGGGGCAGCTCGTCGCCGGTCTCGGGTTTGCGATTCCGGCCGCGACCGTGCAACGCGTGATCAAAGACCTGCGGGCGACCGGCGAGGTCAGCCGCGGTTTCGTCGGTGTGCAGATCGAGAGCCTGACCGACGACGCAGCCAAGGCGCTGGGCTTGCCGAACGCAAACGGTGCGCTCGTGATCGGCGTGATCGCCGGGAGCCCGGCCGAGAAAGCGGGCATTCGCCGCGGCGACGTCGTGCTCAAGTTGAACGGCCAGGCCATCAAAGACAATTTCGAACTGTCGCGGAAGATCGCGGCGTTGGAAGCCGGGCAGACGGCCGTCTTCACGATCTGGCGCGACAACAAGCAGCTCAACATTTCCGTGCAAGTCGCCAAGCGCGATCGGGTTGCGGAGGCGAGCGGCACGGCCAGCGATCCGGCCAAGGTTTCGCTTTCGAAGATGACGTCGCTCGGGCTCGGCTTGCGCACGATTACGCCAGAAATTCGCGCGGTCTTGGGCCTCGCGAACGAGGCGGGCGGCGTGCTTGTGACCGACATCGATCTCGAGGGCGATGCGGCGCTCAAGGGTTTGCGGCCGGGCGACCGGATCGTCGCGGTCGGCACGAAGGACGTGGGTACGCTCGGCGACGTGAACCTCGCCGTCGAAGAAGCGCGAGGGCTGAAGCGGCCGATGGTGCTTCTCTTCGTGATCACGCAGAGCGGGCAGCGGACGCACGTGCCGGTCAAGGTCGCGCCGCCCTGATGGCGAAGGCCGTGCGTGCGTTTCCGGCCGACGGCGGCTGCACATGCCGCGCGGTGCGATATCGGATGACGACGCGTCCGATGTTCGTGCATTGCTGCCACTGCACGTGGTGCCAGCGGGAGACGGGCTCTGCCTTCGCACTCAACGCGATGATCGAAACGGCACGCGTGAAAATTCTGTGCGGCGCGCCGGAGATCGTGGTGACGCCATCGGCGAGCGGGCGCGGGCAGAAGATCGTGCGCTGTCCCGATTGCCGGATTGCGGTGTGGAGCCACTATTCGGGGTCGGGCCTTAAGGTCTCGTTCGTGCGGGTGGGAACGCTCGACGAACCCGCGCTGTGCCCGCCGGACATTCACATCTTTACGTCCACGAAACAGCCCTGGGTCGTGCTCGACGGCAGCGTGCCGGTGCGCAAGGGCTATTACGAGCGCGAAAAATTCTGGCCGGCGGCCAGCTTGAAGCGGCGCGAAGCGCTATTGCGGTGACATAGTAAGTCCCGCAGCCGCGTCGGAGCGACCGCAAACGGTCGCTTGCAGTTTGCGGTGCTGCGGTGCAGCATGGCGGCGAGATCGGGAGCCCCCCTTTGTCCGGACCCGCGACGTCAGACATCAAGCCCGGCGATGCGTTGCGCAACGCGCTGACGGCGATGGCGCGCGACAAGGGGGCGGACGCGGCGAAGCTGCGCGCCGGGGCGCTGCCTTTGTTCAAGCAGGCATTGGCGGAGGCGCGGGCCGACGTTCGCCACACGCTTGAGGCTGGCGGCACCGGGCTCGGCGCGGCGCAGCAGCTGGCGCGCGCGGCCGATACGCTCATCAGCGTGCTCTACGACTTTACGGTCAAGCACGCCTTCTACGCGCAGAACCCGACGGAGTCCGAACACATCGCGGTCGTCGCGGTCGGCGGCTACGGGCGCGGGGCCCTGGCGCCGGGATCGGACATCGATCTTCTGTTCGTGCTGCCGCACAAGCAGACGGCGTGGGGCGAGAGCGCGATCGAGTTCATGCTCTACTTGCTTTGGGATCTGGGGCTCAAGGTCGGGCATGCGACGCGTTCGCTCGACGAATGCGTGCGGCTTGCGAAGTCCGATCACACGATCCGCACCGCGGTGCTCGAAGCGCGCTTCGTCTGCGGACGCATGCCGCTTTTCGACCGGTTGATGGACAAGTTCTGGAAAGAGGTCGTGACCGGTACGGGGCGCGACTTCGTCGAAGCGAAACTCGAGGAGCGGCACAAGCGGCACGTGGCGGCCGGCGAAAGCCGCTATCTGGTCGAGCCGAACGTCAAGGACGGCAAAGGCGGCTTGCGCGACCTCAACACGCTGTTTTGGATCGCGAAGTATCTCTATCGCGTCGACAATGTCAGCGAGCTTGTGGGTGCGGGTTTTCTGACCGAGGACGAGTTCAAGGCGTTCGCGGAGGCCGAGGAGTTTCTTTGGCTCGTGCGCTGTCACTTGCATTTCCTGACGGGGCGGGCCGAGGAACGCGTGTCGTTCGACGTGCAGATCGATTTGGCGGCGCGGCTCGGGTTCGAAGACCGGGGCCGAGAGCGCGGGGTTGAGCGCTTCATGCAGCGCTATTTCCTGACCGCCAAAACGGTCGGCGACCTGACGCGCATCTTCTGCGCGGCGCTGGAGGCGCAGCACAAGAAGCCGTGGCCGATGTTCGGGCGGATCATTCCCACGATCGGGCGCAAGAGCGTCGACGTCGAAGGGTTCTTCATCGAGCAGAACCGCTTGAACATCGTGGGGGCGGAGGTGTTGCGCGACCAGCCCTCGAACTTCCTGCGCCTCTTTCACCTCGCCGACCAGAAGGGCGTCGACATTCACCCGGACGCGCTCAGGCTCGTCACGCGCAATCTCAGCTTGATCGACGATCGGCTCCGCGCCGATCGCGAAGCGAACCGGTACTTCCTCGAGACACTCTGCTCGCGGCGCGATCCGGAGCGCACGTTGCGCCTGATGAACGAGGCCGGCGTGTTCGGCGCGTTCGTTCCGGATTTCGGGCGCATCGTCGCGAAGATGCAGTTCAACATGTACCACCACTATACGGTGGACGAGCATCTGATCCGCGCGATCGGGCATCTCGCGAAGATCGAGCGCGGCGACTACAAAGACGAGCATCCGGTCGCCAACGAGATCATCCACAAGGTCCTGTCACGCGAGGTGCTCTATGTCGCGATGCTGCTGCACGACATCGCAAAGGGGCGGCAGGGCGACCACTCGATCGAGGGCGAGGCGGTCGCGAACGAGCTGTGCCCGCGCTTGGGGCTGAAGCCGGAGGAGACGGAGAACGTCGCCTGGCTCGTGCGCTATCACTTGATCATGAGCGACACGGCGCAGCGGCGCGATCTCTCGGACCCGAAAACGATCCGCGATTTCGTCGCCGCCGTGCAGTCGCCGGAGCGGCTGCGTCTGCTGCTCTGTCTCACGGTCGCCGATATTCGGGCGGTCGGGCCCGGCGTGTGGAACGGGTGGAAGGGACAGCTGTTGCGGCAGCTCTACTACGAGGCCGAGGCGCAGATGCTGGGCGGTTTCAGCGCCACCGCGCGGCCGCAGCTTGTGGCGGAGGCGAGGGCCGCGCTCGAGCGCCGGCTTTCCGATTGGCCGGCGGAGGCGCGCGAGCGTGCGCTGGCGCGGCACTACGATCCCTATTGGCTTGCGCTCGACACCGGCATGCACGAGGCGCAGGCGCGGCAGATGCGGGCGGCGGATGCGGCGGGCGAGAGCGTCAATCTGGAGGCCAAGACCGACGAATTCCGCTCGGTGACGGAGGTTTCGATCTACACGGGCGACCATCCGGGGCTGTTCTCGCAACTTGCGGGCGCGGTTGCGATGTGCGGCGCGAACATCGTGGATGCGAAAATCTTCACGACGTCGGACGGGATGGCGCTCGACCTGTTCTCGATCCAGGACGCCGACGGGCGGCCGCTCGGCGACGAGCGGCGTATCCAACGTCTGCGCGAGACGGTGCGGCGCGTGCTCGGCGGCGAGGTGGTTCCGCGCAACGTGATCGACGCGCGGCACGTGCGCCGGCGCGAGGAAGCGTTCAAGGTCGAGCCGCGCGTGCTCGTCGACAACAGCGTGTCCGACACCTACACGGTGATCGAGGTGAACGGGCGCGATCGACCGGGGCTGCTTCACGATCTGACCCGGGCGTTGTTCGTCGCGGGGCTCAACGTGCACTCGGCGCAGATTGCGACCTACGGCGAGCGGGCAGTCGACGTGTTCTACGTCAAGGACGGTTACGGGCTCAAAATCATGCATGCCCAGCGGATCGACGACGTGCGCGCGAAGATGCTCGAAGCGCTTGGCGACGGGGGCGTGCGCGTGCAGCGCCGCCGCCGCGCAGCGCCGGGGACATAACGCGGCCTTGCGGGTTCGCGCAATCTCTGCCATCCCGGGCGCCGTTTCATTGCCATAGTTGAACGGATGATCGACGAATGAGCGCGCACCAGCCTTTGGTCTTCTCGGGCATGCAGCCGACGGGGAACCTGCATCTCGGCAATTATCTGGGCGCGATCCGCAATTGGCTGAAGCTGCAGGAGCAGTATCGCTGCATCTATTGCGTCGTCGATATGCATGCGATCACGGTCGATCACGATCCGAAGGCGCTGGCGCAGGCGACGCGCGAGGTGACGGCGGCCTACATCGCCTCCGGCGTCGATCCGAAGCGGTCGATCATCTTCAATCAGAGCCAAGTCACGGCGCATGCGGAGCTTGCCTGGATCTTCAATTGCGTGGCGCGCGTCGGTTGGCTCAACCGGATGACGCAGTTCAAAGAGAAGGCGGGCAAGAACAGCGAGAAGATGAGCGTCGGGCTCTACACGTATCCGGTGTTGATGGCGGCCGACATTCTGGCTTACCGCGCGACGCACGTGCCGGTCGGCGACGACCAGAAGCAACATGTCGAACTCGCGCGCGACATCGCTCAGAAGTTCAACAACGATTTCGGCGTTGCCGATTTCTTCCCGCCGCCGGAGCCGATCATCACGGGACCCGCGACGCGCGTGATGAGCCTGCGCGACGGGACGGCGAAGATGTCGAAGTCCGATGCTTCAGACAATTCCCGCATCAACTTGACGGACGACGCGGACGCGATCGCGCAGAAGTTCCGCAAGGCCAAGACCGATCCGCTTCCCTTGCCGGAGGCCGAGGCGGAGCTCAAAGGCCGGCCCGAAGCCGACAATCTGATTTCGATCTACGCGGCGTTCGCGGAGAAGGGAAAGCAGGCCGTTCTCGACGAGTTCAAGGGCGCGCAGTTCTCGACATTCAAGGGCGCTCTCTCGGAACTCGTGGTCGCGCGGCTGTCGCCGATCGCGGGCGAAATGCGGCGGCTGCTCGGCGATCCTGCCGAAATCGACCGGGTCCTGCACAAAGGCGCGGAGCGGGCGCGTGCGATCGCAGCACCGGTCATGGACGAGGTTCGCCGGGTCGTCGGCTTCGTGTCTTGAGCGTTAACGGGCGGCCATGCCATCGTGGCGGCCATGTCGGAGACGACCCCCAAGGCGGCTGAGCGGCGGCGCAAGTTCCTCGTCGTCGTCGACAAGTCGGCGGAATACAAGAAGGCGCTTCGCTTCGCGGCGCGCCGGGCGCAGCACACGGGCGGCATCGTTTCGCTCATGACCGTGGTCACGCCCGCCGATTTTCAGCACTGGCGCTCGGTCGAAGACGCGATGCGCGAAGAAGCGATGGAAGAGGCCGAGCGCATGCTCTATGAGGCCGCGCGCGAGGTGAACGACGTCGCCGGCCTGACGCCCGAGGTCATGGTGCTCGAAGGCAAACCGCGCGAGGTGCTGATGGCACTGCTTCGACAGGACCCCGACATTTCGATCCTGGTGCTGGCCTCCGGCACGGGGCGCGAGGGGCCGGGGCCATTGGTGTCGCTCGTCGCGCAGCAGGCGCCGCTCGCCTATCCGATTCCGGTCACGATCGTGCCGGGCAGCTTGAGCGACGAAGAGATCGACGCGCTCGCTTAAGCGGGAACGAAGATTTCGCGGGGTTCGCGCACGCCGCGCAGAACATGGAAGCCGAGCGACTTCGTTTCGATCCCCGACGGTAAATTCGCGAAATCGGACGTCAACAGGAGCGAATGGTCCAAGACCTTCGTCAGCGGCTCGATGCGCGAGACCTCGTTGACGGCAGGACCGATCACGGTGAAGTCGAGGCGGTCACGGCTGCCGATGTTGCCGAACGTGACTTGGCCGACGTGAAGGGCGAAGCCCGCGGCGAGCCGATCGACGCCCTCGGGCAGGCGTTCGGAGGGGATCGATTCCAGCGTCGCGCGCGCTTCGCGGGCCGCGTCGAGCGCCTCGTAGGCGGCTCTGGCGGGGTCGAGGCCGTCCTTGATGGGGAAGATCGCGATCATGCCGTCGCCGATCATCTTGATCACGTCGCCGCCGTGCAGGCGCACGGGCCCCGCGACCGCATCGTAGTATTCGCCGAGCAGCGCGATGACGTCGCGCGGCGGCAGCGCGTCGGTCAGGCGAGTGAAGCCGCGCAGATCGCAATAGAAGATGATCGCCGCGATGTCCTCGCCGTGCGAGCGGCGGATGTCGCCCGAAATGATTCGCCGCGTCGCGTCGGTGCCGAGATAAGTCGTCAGCAGCTGTTCGGTGATGCGCCGCGCGTGAGCAAGTTCGAGGCGCATGCACAACAGCGGGAGCACGAGGTCGAAAAACGTGATTTCCTCGGTCGAGAATCCGCCGGCACGGTCGGTCGCCCAGGACACGAAATGGCGCGTCGTGTCACTGAAATTCAGTGCCATGCCGACGTAGTCCGTGGCGCCAAGCGCGTGCAGTTCGCGCGTGACCGCGAAGTCGAGAACGGCGTTCGGCCCGTCGAGCCGGCGGCGGAGGCCGTCGGCGCCGTCGTGGATGAGCTTGATGGGGCTGCCCATATAGGTGTCGCTGCGCTTAGGCGTGTAGGCGCGGTCGGTGACCTCGATCCCCTTGTCCCGCACCCAGGCGTAGGACCGTCCGATCACCTCCGGGTGATAGTCGGACAGGCTGATCGAAAGACGCATCAGCGGCAGGCCATCGGCAACCATACGGGTGCTCAGGCCCTCGACGATCGCTTCGATCGTCAGGCCTTCGCCGCGGTGATCGGCCAGGAAATGGGCCGCGGCTGAGTCGCCCAGCGCGCCCAGCTTCAACTTGCCTTGACTTTCGTTCACAGCCGCCAAATGTCATGCCTTAAAGACGTCACTCGTATATAGGCAGCACCCATGTTCATCCAAACCGAATCGACGCCGAACCCGGCGACGTTGAAGTTCCTGCCGGGGCGCGAGGTGCTGGCCGCGGGCGCCGCCGATTTTCCGACGCGCGCGTCAGCGGAGAAGTCGCCGCTCGCGCGCAGGCTGTTCGACATCGACGGCGTGGCGGGCGTGATGTTCGGTCCCGACTTCATCACGGTGACGAAGGCGGGCGGCGACTGGCCGCAGCTGAAGCCCGTGATCCTGGGCGCGATCATGGAGCACTTCACGCAAGGGCTGCCGGTGATCGAGGGCGAGGCTCCGGCGGCGACGGCGCGCGAGGAATACGATCCGGCGGACGAAGAGATCGTCGAGCAGATCAAGGAGCTTCTCGAAACGCGCGTGCGTCCGGCGGTCGCGCAGGACGGCGGCGACATCGTGTTCCGCGGCTTCGAATCGAAAACGGGGACCGTGTTCCTCAATCTGCGCGGGTCGTGCGCGGGCTGTCCGTCGTCGACGGCGACGCTCAAGAACGGCATCGAAAACATGCTGCGCCACTACGTGCCCGAAGTGAACGCGGTCGAGGCCGTGGCGGCCTGAACCTTTCCTCCGCCGCCCGGGCCTTGCTACAACGCGGGCATCACACCCGCATAAACCCGAGGCTCAAGCTTTGCACCACGCGATTTCAGACGACGCACTCGACCAGCTCTTTCGCGCGGCGCGGTCGCAGAACAAATGGCAGAACCGGCCGGTGTCGCCGACGCTTCTGCATGCGCTCTACGATCTTCTGCGCATGGGCCCGACGAGCGCGAATTGTTCGCCGGCGCGCTTCGTGTTCGTTTCGACCGATCAGGGGCGCGAGCGGCTGAAGCCGCATCTGGCGCCCGGCAACGTCGCCAAGGTGATGACGGCGCCGGTGACGGCGATCATCGGGACCGACTACGAATTCTACGAGAAGCTGCCGCAGCTTTTTCCGCACACGGATGCGAAGAGTTGGTTCGTCGGCAACGAGAAGCTGATCGAGACGACCGCGTTTCGGAACGGAACGCTGCAGGGCGCCTATCTGATCATGGCGGCGCGCGCGGTTGGGCTCGATTGCGGGCCGATGTCGGGCTTCAACAATGCGGGCGTCGACGCGGAATTCTTCGCGGGCACAAGCGTGAAGTCGAACTTCATCTGTGGGCTCGGCTACGGCGATGCGTCGGGCGTGTTTGCGCGCTCGCCCAGGCTTTCGTTCGACGAGGCTTGCCAGGTCGTATGACCGACCGGCTGGTGCTTGCCATCGACACGTCGTTCGGTCCGGTGGGCGCTGCGCTCGCGACGTTCGACCGGCGGGTGGTCGCCTTCGTCCAGGCGGACAATCCGGCAGGGACGCAAGCCGAAACGCTGCCGCCGATCGTGCAGAAAATGCTCGACGGGCGCGACCCCAAGGCGATCGGACGGATTGCCGTCACGGTCGGGCCGGGCGCGTTTACGGGCGTGCGCGTCGGGCTCGCGTTCGCCAAGGGTTTGAGGCTTGCGACCGGCGCCGAGGTGTTGGGCTTCACCACGCTCGAGTGCCTCGCGGCGCAGGCTGAGGACGACATTCCGTGGACCAGCATCGGCGTTGTGATCGATGCAAAGCGCGGTGAGGTCTATGTGCAGGCGTTCTCGCGTCTTCGCGAACCGCTTTGCGAGGCTGCGCTGCTGCCGATCGCGGAGGCGAGCCAATTGCTGAAGGGCGTGCTGAGGCCACGAGCGATTTTGACCGGCTCGGGCGCGGCGTTGCTCGAAGGGCTCGACGAGCGGATCGTGCGGAGCGACCGGATCGACGCGCATTTGCTTGCGCGCCTCGCGGTCGATGCCGATCCTGCCGCCTATCCCGCGACACCTGCATATCTGCGCGCCCCGGACGCGCGTCTGCCGTCATGAGCGTGCATGTTCGGCGCGGCGGCATCGACGATGCGCCGGTGTTGGCGGCGCTGCATGCGCCCGTGTTCGCCGACGCGTGGCCGGCCGAGGCGTTCGCTTCGCTGCTCTCGCGCGAGGGCGTGAGCGTGTTCTTGGGTGCGCGCGCCGCGGGACCTGCGGAAGGCTTCGTGCTGGTACGCGTTGCGGCCGGCGAGGCGGAGGTGCTTACGTTTTGCGTCGCAGAGGCGGCGCGGCGGTGCGGACTTGGCCGCGCGTTGTTGCGTGCAGCGGTCGACGCAGCCGCGGCGGCGCGCGCGGTCGAGATGTTTCTCGAGGTGGGCGAGGAGAACGCCGCCGCGCTCGCGCTCTACCGGCGCGAAGGGTTTCAAGATGTCGGCCGGCGCAGGGCCTACTACCGGCACGGCGACGACGGGGCGGACGCCTTGGTCATGCGCAAAGTGCTTAACGCGGAAAGCCCGCAATCGCGCTGAGGGGAAAGCCGTCGCTTTCGGCGGCCGCCGGAATCGACTACAAGCGGTCCAACCACACGGTGCTCAAGGCATGGATCGCATCGAAAAACTCTGTTTGGAGAAGGGCTTGCGGATGACCGGGCAGCGGCGCGTGATTGCGCGCGTGCTTTCGGAAGCGCAGGACCATCCCGATGCGGAGGAACTGCACCGGCGGGCCGCGGCGATCGATCCGCACATCTCGATCGCGACCGTCTATCGCACGGTGAGGCTGCTCGAAGATGCCGGCATTCTGGAGCGGCACGATTTCCGCGACGGGCGCTCGCGCTACGAAGAGGTGCCCGACATTCACCACGACCATCTGATCGACGTGCAGTCCGGCAAAGTGATCGAGTTCCAGAACGACCAGATCGAAGAGCTGCAGCGCATGGTCGCCGAGAGACTCGGCTACAAGCTCGTCGACCATCGGCTCGAGCTTTACGGCGTTCCGTTGGACGCCAAGGGCGACGACAAGGCCAAGCGGAAGAAACTCTGACCATGAAGCTCCTGCGCGGCGTCGGGATTGCGATCGGGTTTGCGGCCGTGACCTTGGCCTTTCTGATCGTGCAGTCGCTCGCCGTCCGGTTCGATTGGAAGCTGCGCGATACGCTGCCGGTTCAGTATGCGCGCGCGCTGTGCACGCTGCTCGGCATCCGGATCGAGACGTACGGCCGGCCTTGCCGCGAGAAGGGCGTGCTGCTTGCGGCCAATCATACGTCCTATCTCGACATGCCGGTGCTGGCCGCCGTCATTCCGCTATCGTTCGTGGCGAAGTCCGAGGTCGCGAAATGGCCGCTGTTCGGCACGCTGTCGGGGCTGGTGCGCACCGTGTTCGTCGAGCGCGAGCGGCGCTCGAAAGCGGGGCTGCAGCGCGACCGTATCCGCGAGCGGCTGGAGCAGGGCGGCACGGTCGTGCTGTTCCCGGAAGGTACGTCGAGTGACGGCAACCGGGTGTTGCCGTTCAAGAGTGCGCTCTTGAGTTCGGCCGACGCGATGGTGCTCGAAGACAACGGGCAGATGCGGCGCGTGCTCGTGCAGCCCGTGTCGGTCGCCTACACACGCCTGCACGGCATGCCGATGGGCCGCGAGCTCAGGCCATTTTTTGCCTGGTACGGCGACATGGACTTGGTGCCGCATCTTTGGGAGGCGTTCTGTCTCGGGCCGATCGACGTGATGGTGCACTACCACCCGCCGCTCACCGTCGACCGGTTCCCGTCGCGCAAGGAACTCGCGGCCGAGTGCGAGCGGCTGGTCGGCGAAGGCGTCGCGCACGCGCTGGCCGGACGGCCGGGGGCGGCCGGACCCGCCTACGAGGACGAGCCCATCGAATTGCCGCCGGTCGCGGGCGATGGTTTACGTCCGACCGCGGCTTGAGTTTGGTCCCGCTCTTCGCGCATATGTCCGGCCGCTTTTTCGGGCTAGACTGACCACGTGACGCGCAAGCTCTTCATCAAGACCTACGGCTGCCAGATGAACGCCTACGATTCCGCCCGCATGGCGGACGTGATGGCACCGCACGGCTATGCGACGGCGGAGAGTGCGGACGAGGCGGACATGGTGGTGCTGAACACCTGCCATATCCGCGAGAAGGCCGCCGAGAAGGTCTATTCGGAGTTGGGGCGGCTCAGGTCCTTGAAGCGGGCGAAGGCCGCGCAGGGCGAGCGTATGGTCATCGCGGTGGCAGGTTGCGTCGCGCAGGCCGAAGGCGAAGAGATGCTGCGCCGTTCGGATCTCGTCGACATCGTCGTCGGGCCGCAGGTCTATCACCGGCTTCCCGAACTGGTCGCCAAGCTCGATCGCGGCGGGCGAGCGCTCGACACCGAGTTTCCCGCCGTCGACAAATTCGATTCCATGCCCGAGGCGAAGGCATCGGGTCCGACCGCGTTCCTGACGGTGCAGGAAGGCTGCGACAAGTTCTGTACATTTTGCGTCGTGCCCTATACGCGCGGGGCGGAGTACTCGCGCAGCGTTTCGCAGATCGAAACGGAGGCCCGGCGGCTTGTGGCGCAGGGCGTGCGCGAGATCACGCTCTTGGGGCAGAACGTCAACGCGTTTCACGGTGCCGGACCGGACGGCCAGGTTTGGGGGCTTGGTCAGCTGCTTCGTCACTTGGCGCGGATCGGCGGGCTGAAGCGGTTGCGCTACACGACGAGCCACCCGCGCGACATGGACGACGCGTTGATCGAAGCGCACGCGCGGGAGGAATTACTGATGCCCTATCTGCATCTGCCGGTGCAGTCGGGGTCCGATACCGTGCTCGAAGCGATGAACCGCGGCCATACGCGCGAGGACTATCGCAGGCTCGTCGATCGTATTCGCGCGGCCCGCACCGACCTTGCGTTGTCGTCCGACTTCATCGTCGGCTTTCCGGGCGAGAGCGATGCGGATTTCGAGGCGACGCTCGACCTCGTGCGCGAGATCGGCTTTGCGCAATCGTTCTCCTTCAAGTACTCGCCCCGCCCTGGCACACCGGCGGCGGCGGCGCGCAGGCAAATATCCGAGGCGGTGAAGGCGGAGCGATTGCAGCGGCTTCAGGCGCTCTTGAACGAGCAGGCGCAGGCGTTTGCGCAAAGCTGCGTCGGGCGCACGTTCGACGTGCTGCTCGAGAAGCCCGGGCGCTATGAGGGGCAGATGATCGGGCGCAGCCCCTATCTTCAACCGGTGCATCTCGATGCGCGCGGCCACAAGGCCGGCGACATCGTGCGCGTGCGGGTTACGGCCGTGATGTCGAACAGCCTGCGCGCAACGCTGTGCGAGGTGCCACACGAAATGGCGATGGCCCTTTGACGACGAAATCGAAAAAACCGCGCGACGAGGCGCAGGGTTCGCATCTCGCGTTCGCCGACAACGCCGTGCTCGCGCGCGTCGTGGGCGCGCACGACCGGCATCTGGCCGAGATCGAGCGCAAACTCGGCGTCGAGATCACGCGGCGCGGCAATCACTTTACGGTGCACGGCGCGCAAGCGGCGCGCGCGCATGCGGGCCAGGTGTTGCGCGACCTCTATGCGCATGCCGATCAGGACCAAGACGTGTCGACGACGGACGTCGACCGGGCGATCCGGCTGGGCCTCGGTGCGGAATCGGTGGTGCCGAGCGGGGCCAGCGTGGTCACGCCGCGGCGCACGATACGGCCGCGCACGCCCGGGCAGGCGCGCTATCTCGAAGCGCTTCTGCGCAACGAACTCGTGCTGGGTCTCGGGCCTGCAGGCACGGGCAAAACCTATCTTGCCGTTGCGGTCGGCGTCAGCTTGCTTGCGCGCGGCGAAGTCGACCGCTTGATCCTGTCGCGCCCCGCAGTCGAGGCGGGCGAGCGGCTCGGCTTCCTACCCGGCGACATGAAGGAGAAGGTCGATCCGTATCTGAGGCCGCTCTACGACGCGCTCTACGACATGCTGCCGGCCGAGCAGATTCAGCGGCGAATCGACGAAGGGGTGATCGAAGTGGCGCCGCTTGCGTTCATGCGCGGGCGGACGCTCGCCCACTCCT
>CAZLRW010000083.1:0-17185 GCA_964561925.1 uncultured Flavobacteriaceae bacterium | reverse complement strand
CGCAAAGACACCAAGAAGCTCGGGACCCCTCTTTGGCGCGCAGCGCCAGTCAAACGCATTGCAGGCGCCTACGGCGCCGAAGAGACACTCACCCCTTTGCGCCTTCGCGTCTTTGCGGGAAACGCCAACCTCTTCGCGCCACCGACGTCGAACGGCGAGATCGAGCAGCTTGGTGCCCTTTGTGTTTCAACCCTTCTTCTTTTTCTTCTTCGCGCCTTCGCGTGAGCCCTTCTTCTTCTCGTTCCGCACGAAGTGATCGGCGACGATCTGCGCGATCGCCATCGTCACCTTCTTACCCGTCGGAATGTGTAGAAACTCGTTCGGCCCATGCGCATTCGAGTGCGGGCCTAGGACGCCCGTGATCACGAACTGCGTCTCCGGAAACTTCTCGCCCAGCATCCCCATGAACGGGATCGTGCCGCCCTCGCCCATGTAGACGACAGGCTTGCCGAACGCCATTTGCGACGCCGTCGCCACCGATTTCTCGAGCCACGGCGCGAGCGCCGGCGCATTCCACCCCGACCCGCCGCGATCGAAATCGAGCGACACCTCCGCATTGTACGGCGGCTTCTTCGTCAGCAATTCCTCGACTTTTTTTATCGCCTTCTTCGCATCCAACGTCGGCGGCCAGCGGAACGAGAGCTTCAACGTCGTGTACGGCAAAAGCACATTCCCCGCATTCGCGGACGGCGTTAGCCCATCGGCACCGATGATCGCCAGCTGCGGCCGCCACGTCCGATTGAGCACGAGCTCCGACAGCTGCTTCGCCATCGGCAGCGTCCCACCCGCAAGCGGCAGCTTCGCATAGACCTCAGGCCCCAACACCTTCGCGGCCTTCTTCGCCTGCGCGACGCGCTGCGCCGGGATCTTGACGTAAAAATCCTTCGGCAGAATCTTGCCCGTCGCCTCGTCCTCGATCCGCGACAGCAACTGCCGCGCAATGCGAAAACTCGACGGCACGATCCCCGACGCATCGCCCGAGTGCACGCCCTCGGTCAGCACCTTGACCGTCATCGTGCCAACGCCGTTGCCGCGCAACGACGTCGTCAGCCACAGCTGATCGTAATTCCCGCACCCCGAATCCAAACAGACGACGAGCGACGGCTTCCCGATCCGCTCCGCCAAATGGTCGATGTAATACGGCAAATCGTACGATCCGGATTCCTCGCACGCCTCGATCAGGATCACGCAGCGCGCATGCGGCACACCCTGATCTTTCAGCGCCTGCAACGCAGCGAGCGACCCGTACATCGCATAGCCGTCATCCGCCCCGCCGCGCCCGTAGAGCTTCTCGTCCTTGATGACGGGCGTCCAAGGCCCGAACCCGTCCCACCAGCCCTTCATCTCCGGCTGCTTGTCGAGATGCCCATAGAGCAGAACCGTATCGTCGCCCTCACCCGGAATTTCGAAGAACAAGACGGGCGTCCGGCCCTTCAGCCTCACGACATCCATCGTCGCGCCCGGCCACGTCGAAAGCCGCGCCCGCGCCCAAGCCTCCATCAGCTTGACCGCGTCGTCCATATATCCGTGCTTTTCCCACTCCGCGTCGTAAGCCGGCGATTTGTTCGGAATCTTGATGTACTCGAACAGCGAAGGAACGATCGCGTCGTCCCAATTGCCATCGACGTGTTTCTTCAGGCGTGTAGTGTCGAACATGATGTGAGTGGCCCCAGCGATAGGGCGCCGACCTTGACACATCTGTACGAATCAAATCGAGACAAAATCGCGGTACGCCGTGCCAATCATAGGCTGACTTTAGCGATCGCTACGGCTCAACTTGGTGACCCAGGCATCAAGCAGTCGCTCCACCTGTCCTCGATCCCGCGCCGACTTGCCCCGCGCCCACCAGACCAACAATCCCACCGACGCAGCGAACAGCAGCGCCGTCACAAAGCTCACGACAAAAAAAGCCGCGAACTCGTACTGGCTCATAAACGCCGTAAGCGATTGATCGGCTGTCGTGAAGAACAGCCACGCAACGGCAAATCCGAAAAAGAACATCGTCGAAAACACCGCCAGCCAAGCCGCAAACGCGACGAACAACGCCTCGCCGAGTTTGTCTCGCGCGCGCACTATCGTCGTGTCACAAACGGCAGCGTCGACGTCAGCCCGCCGTCAACGGGAAACGCCTGGCCGTTGACGTAGGACGCTTCATCCGAGGCGAGGAACAACGCCATTGCCGCGATCTCTTCCGGGTGCCCATAGCGCGCGGTCGGGTTGAGTTGGCCGATCTTGCCTTCATTCCCCCGCGCCCGCGCGCCGTCGAAGATCGGTTTCGTCATACCCGTTTCGATCAAACCCGGGCAGATCGCGTTGACCCGCACGCCCGTGCCGTAGAGTTCGTTCGCCGTCACCTGCACGAGCGAAATGACGCCCGCCTTCGATGCGCTGTAGGGCGTAGGCCCCGCGTTCGCGCGAATGCCGGCGACGGAAGCCGTGCAAATGATCGAACCCTTCTTCTGCGCCACCATCAGCGGCACGACATGCTTGATCGCGAGAAACGGCCCGATCAGGTTGACGCGCAAAATCTCCTGCCACTGCTCGACCGTCTGATCGACGATCGGCGCATAGCCGCCGGAGATGCCCGCATTCGCATAGATTACATCGATCCCGCCGAACGCATTGATCGCGCGCCCGACATAGGCTTTCACGTCGGCCTCGGACCCGGCATCGGCCGTGACCCCGATCGCCTTCGCGCCGGCTTTGGTGATCGCCTCGACCGTTTCGTGCACCGCCTCCGTCTTGTCGACGCAAAGCACCTGAGCGCCCTCGCGCGCGAAGAGTTTCGACGTCGCCCGCCCGATGCCCGACCCCGCGCCCGTGACGATCGCGCGCTTTCCTTGAAGCCGGCTCATCAGCGGTAATCGTCGTTGATGGTGTCGAGCATCTTCGATCCCGGGCACAGCTCCTTCGCGTTCAGCCGGTTCAACGGCACGTCGACCGTGCGCAGATACTGGTGCATGTCTTTCGGATTCGGATCGAGATAGAGCAGGCCCGTGACCAACTCGCCCTTCTCGTGGTGCGTGGCGAGATAGTTCATGGCCGCAACCCGGTTCGTCGGATCGTACCGGTCGTCGAGCTTGTGCAGCCGGATGATCGAGCCGTCGTGCTGCTCCACGTCCTGCACAGTGCCCGGCTGATGGTCGACCGTGATCTCCGCCCGCCCTTCGATGAAGTCGATCCGGTTCACCGCCTCGTTGTGCTCGCGCACGAAGTCGAAGCTCTTCGTGGAACCGGCGTGGTTGTTGAAGGCGACACACGGCGAAATCACGTCGATGAACGCAGGCCCGTTGTGCGAGAGCGCGGCCTTGATCAGAGGCACCAGCTGCTGCTTGTCGCCGGAGAACGAGCGCGCGACGAACGTCGCCCCCGCGAGCAGCGCCATCGAAACAAGATCGATCGGCGCATCGCTGTTCGTGCCGCCCACCTTCGACTTCGACCCGCGGTCGGCCGTCGCCGAGAACTGCCCCTTGGTCAGCCCGTAAACGCCGTTGTTCTCGGTGATGTAGGTCATGTTCACGCCGCGCCTGACGCAATGCACGAACTGCCCAAGGCCAATCGAGGCCGAGTCCCCGTCGCCGGAGACGCCGAGATAGATCAGATTCTTGTTCGCGAGATTGGCCCCGGTCAGCACCGACGGCATGCGCCCATGCACGCTGTTGAAGCCGTGGCTTTGCCCTAAGAAATAGTCCGGCGTCTTCGACGAGCAGCCGATGCCCGACATCTTCGCCACGCGATGCGGCTCGATGTTGAGTTCGAAGAACGCCTGGATCAGCGCCGCCGAAATCGAATCGTGCCCGCACCCCGCGCACAACGTCGAGATCGAGCCTTCGTAGTCGCGCCGCGTAAACCCGCGCTCGTTCTTTTCGAGCGAAGGATGGCGGAACTTCGGTTTCGCGAGATAGGTCATGACGCAACCTTCGTGCGGGCGGGCTTGCCGAAGGCTTTCAGCCGCTCCCCGATTTCCTTGGTGATGAAGCGCGCGGTGATCGGCGTGCCGTCGTAATGCAAGATCGAGATGAAGCGCGCCGGATCGATCGCGCCCTCGTTGACGAGCAGCGCCCGCATCTGCGCGTCTCGGTTCTGTTCGACGACGAACACTTGATCGTGCGCGTTGACGAAATCGATCACGCTGTCGGCAAACGGAAACGCCCGGATGCGCAACGTGTCGAGATGGATGCCTTGCTTCTCGAGCGCGACGAGCGCCTCGTCCATGGCGGCCGACGTCGACCCGAAATAGATCACCCCGTGCCGCGACGGCTGTTTCGACTGCCGGATCACCGGACCGGGCACGTACTTCTTCGCCGTCTCGAATTTCCGGAGCAGCCGCGTCATGTTCTCGACGTAGTCGGAGCCTTCCTCCGAATACTTCGCGAACTTGTTGCGCGACGAGCCGCGGGTGAAATAGGCGCCCTTCGTCGGGTGCACGCCGGGGATCGTGCGATAGCAGATCGCATCCCCGTCGACGTCCATGTAGCGCCAGAATTCCTTCCCGGCCTCGAGCTCCTCGTAACTCACGAGCTTGCCCCGGTCGTACTGCCGCGCATCGTCCCATTTGAACGGCTTGACCAGCCAATCGTTCATGCCGATATCGAGATCCAGCATGACGAAGATCGGCGTCTGCAGCCGCTCGGCCAGGTCGAACGACAGCGCCCCGAACTCGAACGCCTCATGCGGGTCTTCCGGGAAGATCATCACGTGCTTCGTGTCGCCGTGGCTCGAATAGGCGCAAAGGGTCAGGTCCGATTGCTGCGTGCGCGTCGGCATGCCGGTCGAAGGCCCGCCGCGCTGAATGTCGAAGATGACCGCGGGCACCTCCGCCGAATAGGCGAGACCCAAGAACTCCTGCATCAGCGAAATGCCCGGCCCCGACGTCGCCGTGAACGCGCGCGCACCGTTCCAACTCGCGCCGATCACGGAGCCGATCGCCGAGAGCTCGTCTTCCGATTGGATGATCGCGAACCGGTTCTTCTTCGTCTCCGGATCGATGCGCAACTTCTTGCAATGCGCCGCAAACGCCTCCGCCATGGAGGTCGAAGGCGTGATCGGATACCACGCCGCGACCGTCGCGCCGCCGTAAACGGCACCGAGCGCCGCCGCATCGTTGCCGGCGACGAAGATCTTGTCCCCCACCTTGTCCGACCGCTTCACCGAAAGGCCGCACCGGCCGCTCAAATGCTCGCGCACATAGTCGCGCCCCAAACCCAGCGCCTCGACGTTCGGTTTGATGAGCCTGTCTTTGCCCGCGTACGTCTCGCTGACGAGCTTGACCATCTCCTCGTGATCCATGTCGAGCAGCGCGCCCACCGCGCCCACATAGATCATGTTCTTGAGGAGCTGCCGGTCGCGCGGAATGTCGTAGCGGCTGTTCGCCATCTCGGTCAGCGGCACGCCGATGACGTTGATGTCGGCGCGGAATTTCGACTGCGGCATCGGCTTCGTTGAGTCGTAGACGAGATAGCCGCCCGGCTCGAGCTCCTTGACGTCCTTGTCCCAGGTCTGCCCGTTCATCGGAACCATCAGATCGACGCCGCCGCGCCGCCCGATCCACCCTTCGCCCGAGACGCGCACTTCGTACCACGTGGGCAGGCCTTGGATGTTCGACGGGAAGATGTTCCGAACCGCGATCGGCACGCCCATGCGCAAGATCGCGCGCGCGAACAGCTCGTTCGCACTGGCCGAGCCCGAGCCGTTCGTGTTCGCGAATTTGACGACGAAGTCGTTCGTCGCCTCTATCGACTTTGGCATGTCTCGCCCGCTTGTGCCGTTTCAAGAAGGAATTTTTGCATGTCCCACGCCCCGGTCGGGCAACGCTCGGCGCAAAAGCCGCAATGCAGGCAAAGGTCTTCGTCCTTCGCCATGATGCGCCCGGTCTTGAGCCCGTCGCCGATGTAGAGATCCTGCGTCGCGTTCTTGGCGGGCGCCATCAGCCGCGTGCGCAGCTCCACCTCTTCGCCGTTTTCCGTGAACGTGATGCAGTCGAGCGGACAGATGTCGACGCAGGCGTCGCACTCGATGCACAGTTTGGCCTGAAACACGGTCTGCACGTCGCAGTTCAGACAGCGCTGCGTCTCCTTGTAGGCCATCTCGCGGTCGTAACCGAGTTCGACCTCGGCCTTGATGTCGCGCAGCGCCACCTCGTTCGGCAGATGCGGCACCTTGTAGCGAAGGTCGAGCGCGATGTCGTTGTCGTACATCCACTCGTGGATGCCCATCTTCTGGCTCGTCAGATTGACGAACGGCGGCGGCCGGTCCTTCACGTCCTGGCCGTGGACGAACTTGTCGATCGAAACCGCCGCGCCGTGCCCGTGGGCGACGGCCCAGATGATGTTCTTCGGCCCGAACGCCGCGTCGCCGCCGAAGAACACGCGTGGGTTCGTCGACTGATAGGTCACCTCGTCGACCTTCGGCATGCCCCATTTGTCGAACTCGATGCCCGCATCGCGCTCGATCCAGGGGAACGCGTTCTCCTGACCGACGGCGACCAAAACGTCGTCGCACTCGAACAGCACGTCCGGCTCGCCCGACGGCACCAGATTGCGCCGCCCCTTCGCGTCGTACTCGGCCTTCACCTTTTCGAAGACAACGCCGGTGAGTTTGCCCCCCGTGTGCTTGAACTCCTTCGGAACAAGGAAGTTATGGATCGGGATCCCCTCCCGCATCGAATCTTCCTTCTCCCAAGGGCTGGCCTTCATCTCGTCGAAGCCGGAGCGCACGACGACCTTCACATCGTCGCCGCCCAAACGGCGAGAGGTCCGGCAGCAGTCCATGGCGGTGTTGCCGCCGCCGAGTACGATCACTCGCTTGCCGATCTTCGTCGTATGCCCGAACGACACGGACGACAGCCAATCGATGCCGATATGGATGTTCGCCTTCGCCTCTTCGCGCCCCGGAATTTCGAGATTGCGCCCGCGCGGCGCGCCGCATCCGACGAACACCGCATCGAACCCTTCGGCAAGCACGGCCTTCAAACTGTCCACCCGCTTGCCTAAGCGAAGCTCGGGCAGCAAATCCGTGATGTAGCCGACCTCTTCGTCGAGCACCTTCTCCGGCAGACGGAACTTCGGAATCTGCGTCCGCATCATGCCGCCCGCCGCCGGGTCCTGATCGTAGATCGCGACGTGATAGCCGAGCGGCAGCAAATCGCGCGCGACGGTCAGCGACGCGGGCCCCGCGCCGATCAGTGCGATCCGCTTTCCGTTCTTCGTCTTGGCGGGCTTCGGCAGGCGGTCGAGTATCTCGCCCTTGTTGTCGGCCGCGACGCGTTTCAAGCGGCAGATCGCAACCGGCTCATCCTCCACGCGCCCACGCCGGCACGCCGGCTCACACGGCCGGTCGCACGTACGCCCCAAAATTCCCGGGAACACGTTCGACTTCCAATTGACCATGTAGGCGTCGGCATAGCGTCCCGCCGCGATCAGCCGGATGTACTCCGGCACCGGCGTGTGCGCCGGACACGCCCACTGGCAGTCGACGACCTTATGGAAATAGTCGGGGTTCGAAATGTCCGTCGGCTTCATTCCCGGCCGCGAGCGTTTGGCCGGCGCGTCAAGGGCGTCGATACTCATCGCGCGAAACATCTCCTCCGCCGAGGCGTCGCCGTATTGTCTCTCGATGGAAGTGCGAAGCGATCCCCGGGGCCGCCACTATAGTGCGCGCGAGCGACCGCGCCAGAGGCGATTGCGCAGGTCCATTCTCCCGCCCTTGCTGGGGATTTGCGCCGGTTGCACGTGCGAAGCGGCGCGTCTATTCACCCTACGACACCCGAGGATCATTGTATGGCGGAGAACCAGGCCGAGTTCGCGAACCACCCCTTGCGGCTGAAGCCAGCACGGCTGCGCCGGGTCTGCGATCCGAAGGCGCTGAAATTCAAGACGACGGCCGAACTCGAGCCGTTCGAAGGCCTGATCGGCCAGAGCCGCGCACTCGAGGCCCTGGACATGGGCGCGCGCATCGACAAGCCCGGCTTCAACGTTTTCGTGCTGGGCGAACGCGGCACCGCCCGCCACGGCACCGTGCGCGGCCTGATCGACGCCTACGCCAAGAAGATGCCGCCGCCCGCCGACTGGGTCTATGTCGCGAACTTCGACCAGCCCGACCGCCCGAACGCGATCGCGCTGCCGCCCGGCCGCGCGGAAAAGTTCAAGGCTGCGATGGACCACGCGATCGACGAGTTGCTCTCGATCGTGCCCGCGATCTTCGAGAGCGAAGAATACCAAGCCCGCCGCCGCGCCGCGCTTGAAGACGTCAACGAAGCGCAGGAGCAAGCCTTCGGCGCGTTGAATGACAAGGCGCACAAGCAGGGCGTCGCGCTGCTTCGCACGCCGGTCGGCTTCACGTTCGCCCCGCTCGCCCAAGACGGCGTGATGAAGCCCGAGGTCTTCAATGCGCTGCCGGATCCGGACCGCAAGGCGATCGCAGCCAAGATCGAGGCACTGCAGAACGACCTCGCGACCCTGCTTGAGCGCATGCCGGGCTGGGAGCGCGAGCGCCGCCAACGCGTGACCGAACTCGACCGCGAATACGCGCGCCTTGCCGTCACCGACGTGATGAAAGATGTCGCCGGCGAATTCGCCGATCTGCCCGAAGTCGTCGCCCATGTGGACGTCGCGACGCGCGAACTGATACGCCATGCGGGCCTGTTCCGCGTCGCCTCGCTTGCCAAGCGCGAAGAGATCGCGCCCGGCATTCAGCTGTCCGAAGTGGTCACCGAAGCAGACCCGCGCTTTCGCCGCTTTCGCGTCAATCTGCTCGTCGGCGACGGCGCGAAGACGCACGCGCCGGTGGTCATCGAGGACAATCCGTCGATCGGCAACCTCGTCGGCCGCATCGAGCAGCAAGCGCAAATGGGCGCGCTGTTCACCGACTTCACGCTGATCCGCCCGGGCAGTCTGCATCTCGCAAACGGCGGATATTTGTTGATCGACGCGCGCCGTCTGCTGCTTGAGCCCTACGCCTGGGAAATGTTGAAGCGCTGCTTGCGCGCCCGTGCGGTCATCATCGAATCGCCGATGGACCGCGTCTCGATCATGAGCACCCAGACGCTGAAACCCGAACCGATCCCGCTCTCGACCAAAGTGATCCTGTTCGGCGACCGCCAGCTCTACTACATGATGTTCGAGAACGACCCCGACTTCGCGGAGCTGTTCAAGGTCGCCGTCGATTTCGAAGACACCGTCGACTGGAGCGATGCCGCCGTCGCCGACTACGCCCGCCTGATCGGCTCGATCGCGCGGCGCGAGGAATTGCGCCCGATGTCGGCCGCCGCCGTCGCCCACGTGATCGAGGAACTCGGCCGCGACGCCGCCGACGCCGCCAAACTCTCGCTCAAGATCGGCATGCTCGCCGATCAGCTGCGCGAAGCGGATTTTTGGGCGAAGGAGGCCGGCCACAAACTGATCGATGCCGAAGACATCGACCGCGCCGTCTCTGCATGGGAGCGCCGCCACGACCGCGTGCGCATTCGCAGCCAGGAGATGATCGAACGCGAGATCATGCTCATCGACACGACGGGCGCGAAAGTCGGTCAGATCAACGGCCTCAGCGTGCTCTCGCTCGGCGGCTATGCGTTCGGCAAGCCGAGCCGCATCACCGCCCGCGTACGCGTCGGCACCGGCCAGGTCGTCGACATCGAGCGCGAAGTCGAACTCGGCGGCCCGCTGCATTCGAAAGGCGTTCTGATCCTCTCCTCCTTCATCTCCAGCCGCTACGCGCTCGACCGTCCGCTGTCGCTTTCGGCGAGCCTCGTCTTCGAGCAATCCTACGGCGGCGTCGACGGCGACAGCGCCTCGTCGACCGAACTCTACGCGCTGCTCTCGGCGCTGAGCGACATCCCGATCCGCCAAGGCATCGCCGTCACGGGCTCCGTCAACCAGCGCGGCGAAGTGCAGGCGATCGGCGGCGTCAACGAAAAGATCGAAGGCTACTTCGCGCTCTGCCGCACGCGCGGGCTCGACGGCACGCACGGCGTGATGATCCCGAAGGCGAACGAACAGCATCTGATGTTGCGCCGCGACGTCGTCGCCGCGGTCGAACAGGGCAAGTTCCACATCTTCTCGATCGCGACGATCGACGAGGGCATCGCGCTTTTAACCGGCGTGAAGGCCGGCGAACGCGGCGCCGACGGAAACTACCCGAAAGACACGATCAACCGCCGCGTCGAGGATCGCTTGATCGCGTTCTCCGAAGCGCGCCGCAAATTCGGCCAAGCCGAACCGCCGAAGACGACGTCATGAGCCCTGGCCCACTCGCCCGCCGCATCGTGCTCCGCCTCGACCCGGCGCAGCGCCGCGAAGCGGCGATGGAAATCGCGGCCCGCCTCGCCAAGGCGTTCGACGCCGAACTCGCCGCGCGCATGATCTCCGACACCCGATTGGCGACCGCATCCGCCGTACAAGCGGGATCTGGCGCCACGATGGAGCTCAGCCTGCGCCGCGCCGAAATCAGCTTCCGCCAAACGATCTCCACGATCGCGACGCGCGAACACGCCCACTGGAGCTTCGAGGTCGTCCACTGCGCCGGCGTTCTCGCCCACGAATGCACCATGGCCGAAGACGACCTCGTCGCCATCGATCTGCCGCGCATGGAATTCTCGATGGCCGAGCTGCGCGAAGAAATCGCCGAGGCCCTGACCCACGCCCGCGGCGTGCTGCTGTTCCCCGAAGCCGCACAACCGAACAAGGGCCCGGTCATCGCCATTGCCTCAACCTCGACCGGCACGCGCGCACTCAGCGACGAGAGCGCAGCCCTCGCAAAGGCGCTCGCGACCACATCGAAGACAGTGACATTGGACAACAACCGCCGCGACGCCGGCGGCATCGCCACCGCCGTGCGCAAGATGAACGCGACGCTCGCCCTCATCGCCGCGAGCGACCCGTTGACGGCAGATTTCCTCGCCCGCCCGCGCCATTTGCGCGAACTCGCGACACCGTTGTTGCTATTGAAATCGTCCTAACGCTGCAAAACCGACGCGTCGATGTCGCCAATGCGCGGCTTGCCGATCAAGGCCATGCTGGTCCTGAGTTCGCGTTTCATCGTTTCGAGCACGCCGGTGACGCCAGCTTCGCCTTTCGCCGCGACGCCGTAAACCCATGCCCGTCCGATCATGCAGGCCTTCGCGCCGAGCGCGAGCGCCCGCGTCACGTCCTGGCCCGACCGAATGCCACCGTCCATCAGGATTGTCGTCTTGTCGCCGACCGCCTCCGCGATCTTCGGCAACACCGCAATCGTCGACAGCGCCGCATCAAGCTGCCGCCCGCCGTGATTCGAGACGACGATCCCATCCGCCCCCGCCGCCACCGCCTCGCGCGCGTCGTCCTCGTCGAGCACGCCCTTGATGATGAGCGGCCCCTTCCAGAGCGAGCGCACCCACTCGAGATCCTTCCAGGTCACGGAGGGATCAAGCGCCGTCGTCGTCCATGCGAGCAGCGCGCCCAGCGACGTCGCGTTCGGAACGACCCCGCTCAAATTCCCGAACGTCAGCGGCCGCCCTTTGACCGGCACGTCGTATACCCACGCCGGATGATTGACGACGTTCCACCCGAGCCGCATGCGTCCGAGCGCGGACAATTTCACGCCGAACCCGTTGCGGATGTCGCGATAGCGCGTGCCCAGCACCGGCAAATCGACCGTGAACACCAGCGCCCCGCAATTCGCCGCCGCCGCCCGCGCGAGAATCTCCTTCACGACCCCGCGATCGCGCATCATGTAGAGCTGAAACCAAAACGGCTTCGATGTCGCTTGGCGCACCTCTTCGATCGGACAAATCCCGACGGTCGAGAGCGTAAAGGGAATCCCTGCCTTCTCTGCCGCGCGCGCCGCCTGCGCCTCCGCCCGCCGCGCCATCATGCCCGCAAACCCGACCGGCGCGAGCACGAGCGGCAAGTCGAGATTCTGCCCGAACAACGTGACGGACGTATCCAACGCCGACACGTCGCGCAGCACCTTCTGCTTCAACGCCAGCCGCTGCAGATCGTTCCGGTTGGCGTTGAGCGTCGCCTCCTCGAACGCCCCGCCGTCGACATAGTCGAAGAACACGCGCGGCAACCGCCGCCGCGCCAATTCGCGATAATCGGAAACGGAGGCTGGTGCGAGCATCAGATAATCTCGTGTCGTTTGGATTGCTTGGGCTGCTTCCCTCGCTTCGGGAATTTCCTAGGAATCGAATCCATGGCTGCAAACCACTCTTCCATCGTCTTCGGCTTGTGAGGCCGTGCCGCGTCAGCAATAGCTTTGGGACGATCACGTTTCGTCGCACCTCGTGCCTTTCGCGAGCCGCGCACGCCAGCCTTCTTGGACATGTGTCTAGCTCCCATAACGCCTTCCAAGGGAACCAACGGTTTCAAAGAACTCCGCCACCGTCTCGTCGATGATTTGCTTCACCGGCTTCACGCTGTCGATCCGTCCCGCGACTTGGCCCGAGAGCGCGATGGAGGCCTCCATGTCGCCGCCGAAATAGAGGTCTTTCGCGCGCCCGAACTCGGCCATCACCGGCGGCCCTTGATAGGTCGGCACCAACTCGCGCTCGAGCCGCGCCGTTTTCTCCGTGCGCAGCGCGCGCAACGCCGGGCGCGAGAACTGGTTCAGGAACACCGTCCCCGTGTCTTCCGCATCGATGATCGCCTGCTTCCAGTTCTGATGCACGGGCGACTCAGCCGCTGAAACCATGCGCGTGCCCATCTGCACGCCTTCGGCCCCCAGCGCGAACGCCGCCGCCATCGTCCGCCCGCACGTGATCCCGCCCGCGGCGATGATCGGTACTTCGACCTTCTCGCGCACGAGCGGCAGCAGGACCATCGTCATCACGGATTGCGGGTTCTTGAACCCGCCGCCTTCGCCCCCTTCGACGACGAGCCCATCGACGCCCGCGTCGACCGCCTTCAACGCGGCCTTGAGGGTCGGCACGACGTGAAACACGGTAAGGCCCAGCGCCTTCAACTCGCGGCAGAACTTCGACGGATCGCCGGCCGACGTCGTGACGAACTTCACGCCCTCTTTCGCGACCGCATCCTCGACGAACTTCACGATGTTCGGATCGCGCACGAAGGCGAGCGCGATGTTCACGCCGAACGGCTTCGCCGTCAGCTGCTTCATCTTCTTGATCTCGGCCCTGACCGCGTCGAGTTCGCCCGACGAGGTCTCGATGATGCCGAGCCCGCCCGCATTCGACACGGCCGACGCCAGCTGCGAGCGCGCAATCCAACCCATCGGCGCCTGCACGATCGGATAATCGACGCCGAGGAGCTTCGAGAGACGGTTTTCGATCCGCATGGCCGCCCCCTACCAGCCGCCGCGGAGCGCGACGGTGCGCGCGAGTTTCACCGTGAAGACGCGCTGATTGTCGCGCAGGATGACGAGCACGACCGCACTGCCCTGCCGCCCCTGCATGCCGCGCGCGAAGAAGTAGAACGGCACCCGCCCGCTCTTCGAGTAACTGCCGTCGATCGCAAGCACCGCATCGCCCACCTTCAAGCCCGCCTTCGCCGCCGGGCTGCCCGCCTTCACGTCGTCGAACTTGGGATAGGGCTCCGCGTCCACCAGCCGCGCCCCGACCCCATAGGGTTCGTAAGGCGGCGGGACATCGGCAACCACGGCCCCGGCGCCCACGAGCAAAAGCACCACCAGAGCGAGAATGCGCACCATCATCGTTCTCCGAAAAATTCGAGATGAGGCGGACAATACCCGAACGCCGCCTGTTTGATAGATGCCCGGCATTGGCGGCCCCTTGGTCCGCATGCCATCCTTGCACGCATGGGGAGCATTGAGACGGTCACGGCAGTCTTGGAAGGCGTCGCGCTCTATTTCGGCGCAGGGGCC
The DNA here is from genome assembly GCA_964561925.1 of uncultured Flavobacteriaceae bacterium. GTDB lineage: Bacteria > Pseudomonadota > Alphaproteobacteria > Micropepsales > Micropepsaceae > SZUA-430. The sequence continues at coordinate 3,370 of CAZLRW010000083.1, read as the reverse complement.
GTATTCGCACTCGTGTTCCTTCTCATCGGCCTCACCCGCATCGACCACGGCGCAAAGGGTGCGGGCCTCGGCTTCCGATTGATGATCTTGCCTGGCTTGATCGCGCTTTGGCCATTGATGTTGATCCGCTGGCTCTCCGGCGGCCAGCCGCACGGAGATTGACGATGAGGCTTTGGCAGCGCCGCGCGCATCCCTGGATCTGGCTCGTCGTCGCGCTCGCCGTCGCGGCCGTCTTCGCGGCGCTCGTGCAAAGCGACCCCGCACTCATGCTCGGACGCTGACCCATGGCCGCAACCTACAAGCCCGTCCTCTGGAACCGGCACAAGCGCATCTATGATGTGGTGTTGGTCGCGGGCATCGCGCTCTACATCGCCGTCTTCGTCGCCGTCGGCTACACGACCGCCGAAACCGCGAACACGTCGATGGAGATCCTGACGATCAGCGCACTCGGCGCCTGCGCGTTCTTCATGATCCACGTCGTGCTCGCGATCGGACCGCTGGCGCGCCTCTCCCCGAAGTTCCTGCCGCTGCTTTATAACCGCCGCCATCTGGGCGTGGCGCTCTTCGTCGTCGCCGCCGCGCACGCGATCTACGCCACGATCTGGTATCACGGCTTCGGCGTGATCAACCCGATCGTCTCGCTGTTCGTCTCGAACCCGCGCTACGACGCGATCGGCGCCTTCCCGTTCGAAAGCCTCGGCGCCTTCGCGCTCGTCATCCTCTTCTTCATGGCGATCACCAGCCACGACTTCTGGCTGAACAACCTTTCGCCCGCCGTGTGGAAGACGCTGCACATGCTGATCTACCCGGCCTACGGCGCGATCGTGCTGCACGTGTTGCTGGGCGCGGCCAGCGGCCACGGCGGAAGCCCGCTCTACGCCTGGGCGACGGCCGCAGGCTTCGCGTTCATCGCGGGCCTGCACGTCGCCGCAGCCTTCGTTCAAGGCACCCGCGACAGCAAGACGAAAACCGCCGACACAGGCGAATGGATCGACGCCTGCGCCGTCGCCGACATTCCGGAAAAACGTGCGCGCCGCGTCACAACGCCGAAGGGCGATCAAATCGCGATCTTCCGTTACGACGGCAAAGTGTCGGCCATCTCGAACGTCTGCGCGCATCAGATGGGCCCGCTCGCCGAAGGCTGCATCATCGACGGCCTCGTCACCTGCCCGTGGCATGGCTGGCAGTACGATCCGGCAACCGGCCGCTCGCCCGCGCCCTACACGGAGAAGGTCGAAACCTTCGCCGTGCGCGTGAAGGACGGCCGCGTGCACGTGAATGCAAAGCCGAACCCGAAGGGAACGCCGGCGACGCCGGCGGCGATTGGGTGAGGCCATGACGAAGAAACCGGAGTTCTACGTCGGCTACCTCGCAATGCCGCCGCGCTTGAAATGGATCATCCGCGGCCTCGTCGCCCTACTCTTGGGCCTCGTCGCGCTCGACGCCTGGCTCGTCGCACAACTGCAGCAGCAGCCGGGCGACGGCCGCTGGGCCGACACGCCGCAGGAATTCGTCGGCACGCTCACCCGCGCGCCCTACCCGACGCTGCGCACGATCGAGAACGGCACGGCGCGCACCTACATCGTCATCTCGGACGAAAAGCGCGGCGCCGAAGCGATGCTCGAAGGCATCGAGGACGGAACGTCGGTCAAGATCCAAGGCTATCTGATCGAACGCGCGGCGGTCGGCATGATCCAACTCGCGGCCACAGGCAACGACGTCGCGAAGACCGACGCCCCGCCCGTCGCGGACGCCGATCGCGAAATCCACGGCGCCGTCACGCTCGAAGGCGAGATCGTCGATTCGAAATGCTGGCTCGGCGTCATGCGCCCGGGCGACGGCCATATTCACAAAGCTTGCGCAACGCTCTGCATCCGCGGCGGCATTCCGCCCATGTTCGTGAGCCGCACGGGCGAGGCCCCGCCGGTGATGCTGATGACGCTCGCCGACGGCGGCCGCATCGCACCAGAGCAAATCCTGGATTACGTCGCCGACCGCGTCAGCCTGACCGGCATCGTCGAAAAGCGCGGCGATGTCGCCGTCTTCAAGGTCGACCTCGCCTCGCTGAAGCGAGCAGCCAGCGCCCATTGACGCGCCCACGCAAAACCCCGAAATACCGCCGCATGATCAAACGAAGCGCCGCAATCCTCGCCCTCGTAACCCTCGCCGCGTGCGGCGAGCAAGCGCCGAAGCAGTCGAGCCCGCCCGTGCGCGTCGCTTGCACGACGCCCGAACAAGCGGGCCAAAGGGCGCAAGACATCACCCACAAACTGGTCGAAGCGCGCAAGCAGGGCAAAATCACGCCCGACGAATACGCCGCCCTGAACAACACGATGAGCAACGGCTTCCGCGACTGGGCCGAACGCCAGGACCTGAAATCCTACTGCGCGACGCTCGATCGCGTGGTGAAGGACGCAGGTCTCTGAAGTTCGAGATCAGAAAGCGGAGTGCCTGACGGCCCGCATCGGCCCATGTTCGGTTCCAACATAGGAGCACGAACATGACCTTCCGCATCACCGGCTTGAGTTCGAAGCCGTTCGAATACCTGTTCGGCATGAACGACGCCGACCTCGCGCGCCACAACGCCAAGCGCTACGTGGCAAACGCAAGGCCGGGCTTCCCCTGCCGCGTGACACTCGAAGATGCGGAAGCTGGTGAGACATTGCTGCTGGTCCCCCACGCACACCAGATCTCGCAAACCGCCTACGCAGCGAAGGGCCCGATCTTCGTCCGCGAACGGAGCAACACACCTGCCGCGTTCGAAGCCGAAGTCCCAGAGCAGATCAAAACGCGCCTAATATCGCTCCGCGCATACGCAAGCGACGGCATGATGCTTGACGCCGATGTCGCCGAGGGCCGCGACCTCGAACCTGTGATCGAGCGTTTCTTCGCCAACCCGGACGTCGGCTATCTTCACGCCCACTTCGCCCGTCGCGGCTGCTACGCCGCACTGATCGAGCGCGCATAGCCTAAGTGAAGTGCTCTTCCATCCACGCAGCGCCGAACGCGGCGAAGGCGGCAGCATCCATCAACTCGCTCGCCGCACGGCCCACAAGACCCTGCCGTGCCGCCCCTGTCGCAACGTACGCCTTCGTGATCATCGCGAAGTAATCTTCGCCGTCCCAATCAACGATCCCCTCGGAATCGTCGAGGCAATCGATCCACACATGCTGAGGCCCGCCAGCACCGGCAACGACATAGTCCCACCGCGTCCGCCGCTTGTTCGGCACCCGTGCGAGATACTCCGCGTAGTGAAGCACGGTCACCGTGTTCGGATCGGCACCCAGCCGCAGCACCTTGCCCCCCGCATCGCAAAGCTTCTGCAGCGGCGACCCCGGACCGTAATAGTCGTTCCACGGCTGATCGCGGA
>CAZLRW010000082.1:0-17587 GCA_964561925.1 uncultured Flavobacteriaceae bacterium | reverse complement strand
TATGGCGGGACCTACATCTCGCATATTCGCAGCGAGGCGGATCGCTTCCTGGAAGCGGTCGACGAGCTGGTCGAGATCGGACGTCGCACCGGCGCCCCCGTGCAGATGTACCACATGAAGCCTGCAGGCAAGGCGAACTGGCACAAGAGCAAGGCGGGACTTGCCAAGCTGAATGCGGCGCGGGCGGCGGGCATCGACGTCAGCGGGAATATCTATCCGTATACGGCGGGCGCCACGGGGCTCGACGCCGCAATGCCGCTTTGGGTGCAGGAGGGCGGGCACGACAAGTGGGTCGCGCGGTTAAAGCAGCCGGCGATCCGCCGGCGCGTCATCCGGGAGATGCGCGGCAAGCCGGTCGGGTGGGAGAGCCTCTATCGCGCGGCGGGTGGCGCGAAGAACGTCATCCTCATCGGCTTCAAGAATGAGGCGCTGAAACCGTTGACCGGCAAAACGCTGGCCGAGGTTGCGCGGATGCGCGGGTCGTCGCCGGAAGAGACGATGATCGACCTCGTGATCGAAGACGACAGCCGCGTCGGCACCGCCTATTTCGTGATGACGGAGGAGAACATCCGCCGCAACATCGCGTGGCCGTGGACCGCGGTCGGGTCAGATGCTGAGAGCCTCGCGCCCGAGGGCGTGTTCTTGAAATCGAACCCGCACCCGCGCGCCTATGGTGCGTTCGCGCGCTTCTTTGCGAAGTATGTGCGCGAGGAGAAGGTGATTTCGCTGGCCGAAGGCGTCAGGCGCGTAACCGGTTTGCCTGCACAGCAGCTTAGGCTCAAAGAACGTGGTCTTCTTGCGCCCGGAATGATGGGCGACGTGGTCGTGTTCGACCCGGCAAAGATCCAGGATCACGCGACGTTCGCCAAGCCGCATCAATATTCGACCGGCGTCGCGCACGTGTTCGTGAACGGCGTCCAGGTGCTCCGCGACGGCGAACATACGGGCGCGAAACCCGGGCGCTTCGTGCGCGGGCCGGGTTGGAAGCGCGCGTAGGAGAGCTACGCCTATGCCTTGGTTCAGGCGTCGCTGGCGTTGCCGGCGGAGAAGTGACGCGCGATCGCGCGGGCGGCGTGGACCGCCGTCGCGAACGTCGCCTGCAGCAGATAGCCGCCGGTCGGGGCCTCCCAGTCCAGCATCTCGCCTACGGCGTAGACGTTTGGAGCCGCGCGGAGCATGAGGTTTTCGTCGACAGCGTCGAGGGCGATGCCGCCTGCGCTCGAGATCGCGCGGTCGATCGCGGCCGTTCCGGTGAGCGTGAGCGGCAGCGATTTGATTTGGCGCGCGAGCGCGTGCAGGTCTTGCGCGAGCGCGTGTCCGTGCGCCTCGCGCAGGAGGTTGATCGCGACGGGCGCAAGCGCGAGCGTCTTGCGCAGGAAGTTCGAGAGGCTGTCGCCGCCGCGCGGACGGGCGAGTTTGGCCGCGATGTCGGCCTCGCGCATCTCGGGGCGCAGGTCGAGCGCGAGCGTCGCCCTGCCCTCGCGCTCAATACGGTCGCGCAAGGCGGCGGAGAGCGCGTAGATTGCGCCGCCCTCGATGCCTGCCGCCGTGATCATCGCCTCGCCGCGAACGGTCGCGCCGTCGAATGTAACTGCGATGCCTTTCAGCGGCTCGCCGGCGAAGCGGCGGAAGGGTTCGCTCCATGCGACAGTGAAGCCGCAATTCGCGGGTTTGAACGGGCGGACCTCGACGCCGCGCTGTTGGAGAATGCGCGCCCATGCGCCCGTGGATCCTAGGCGCGGCCAACTTGCGCCGCCGAGCGCGAGCACGGTCGCGTGCGGCGTGACGCGAACGAGCGTCCCCTCGTGCGCGAACACGAGAGCGTCGGTTGCGTCCCAACCCTGCCAGTCGTGGCGCGTCTTCAAAACGACCCCTTGATTGCCGAGGCGCGCAAGCCAGGCGCGGAGAAGCGGGGACGCTTTGAGCGCCTTCGGAAATATGCGGCCGCTGGTGCCGACGAAGGTGGGTTGGCCCAGCCCTTCGGCCCACGCCACGAGCGCCCGCGGCGGAAAGGCATCCACGATCGACTTCAGCTTCTGGGCCGCCGCACCGTAGCGCGCGACGAAACGATCCAGCGGCTCGGAATGCGTGAGGTTCAAGCCTCCCCTGCCCGCGATCAACAGCTTGCGCGCGGGCGAGGGCATGCGATCGAACACGGTGACGGCGAGCCCCGCCGCACTCAACACCTCCGCCGCCATGAGCCCCCCGGGCCCTGCGCCGATGATGGCGACGTGGGGCATCAGTTGTCTTCTTCGTCGCGAGGAACCGGCTTCACCGCACCGCGGGCGCGGGCTGCGGCGAATTCGGCGCGAATCCGTTCAAGCAGACCGCGTGGGAGGAAGCCGAAGCTTGGGCGGCCGGACGGCGTCTTCGCGATGTCGTACCCAGGCCACGTGAATTCGTTCGCTTCGTCGCAAATGACCCGTGATCTTGCTGCGTCAAGCCCAAGCCGCGATTTCACTTCGCGCGGGAGCTCGACAGCCGATCTCGAAGGCGGCGGGTTTGTGTGCGTGACGGGAACGACGGCAATCTTTGTTTCACCCGATGTCGTTTTGACCGTGACGACAACAGCGCAAGGGCGCGCTTTGCGTCCGGACTCTTCGCCCGCTTCGAACTCCGCGCGCCACAGGTACCAGTACGGGATCAACTCACCGACTTGAGGGGGCTCGATCAGGCGGCGTCTCATTTCCCCTTCGCGGCGCGACGCTTGGGGTAGTTACGCGGGAGCGGCTTCTCGAGTTCCGCGGCCAGCTCCGGGCTGAGTTCCCACGCATAAACGGCTTTGGGCATGCGATCACGCAGCTTGAGCAGTTCGCCGAACTCATCGGCCGAGACGAAGTAGCCTTTGACGATGCCGGTCTTCCGGTCGGTCACCATCACGGGCGCGGATTGAGCGGCAAACGACCAATGGCCGAACTTGCCGGCAAACTCGCTCGACGAGACTTTTTGGACTTTACCCATGCCGCGCACCTTTTTGGCTATGTTCCGTAATATCCCGAAAATAGCTAATTTGGGGTAATTGTTCAAATGCGCTTTGCGGCGAGTCTACTCCTTGTACCAGACGATCTGCGTCGAGGTGGCGAGGAGTTTTCCGTCCGTGCCCCAGAGATGGGCGATTTGGTCGGCGAAACCGTCGGCGAAGAGGTGGGCGTCGGCGGTGCAGAGCAGCGGGCTCGTGCCTTGGGCGCGCATCGCTTCTTCGTTGCCGTGGAAGAACGTGGTCAGCGTGACCGTGCCCGTGGGCACGAATTTTCCGCGTGCCAGGAACGCGCGGATGACGAAGGCGTCGCTCATGCAGGCGAGCGAGAGATAGTCGAGCGGACGCTCGGGCTTGTCCTTCATCCAGAGTTGCGAGCGGGCGGAGCGGATGTCGTCGTCCGCGCGCTGATCGACCCAGTTCGGCGCGCCCTCGGCGAAGCGCATCTCGTAGCTGCCGGTCCAACCGCCGGGCTTGAATCCGTCGAAGACGGGCAGCGTTTCGGGCGGCGGCATGTGCGGGGGCTCGGCCGGGTGATGCGACCAGACGGCGCGGCGCTGGCCGCAGACGATCGTCGCTGTCGCCACCACCGTGTCCCCTTGGCGGAGTTCGACGAACCAGTGTTGCGTCGACCTGCCGGTGCGCACCTCGCGCGCGGCGAGTTCGAACGTGCCGTCGGTCAAGGCGGCGCAGTAGTTCACGGTGAGCGCGACCGGCACGCCTTGGCGGCGTTCGTCGTCGAGTACCGTGCGCAACAGGATCGCCGCGGTGAAGCCGCCGAACGTGCCGTTGAAGTTCGAGTAGGCCTGGCTCGTGCGCGCGGCGTAGCGGGCGGGGCCGATACGCTCAAGTGCGGTGTCGGTGTCGATGGGATGCGTGCTCATGCGCCTGCCTAGCGCGACAGGCGGGCCGCTTGGAAGCGCGGCGTTGACTTAGCCGCCGCTGCCGTTACGAAATGGGCGACGGCGGCCGCAAAACGATTCGGGGGAGGCAGTATGCTGGGGGCGGCGATCGGCCGGATCGTTGGAACTTGCGTCCGGCATGCCGCCATCGTTGCGCTGATAGCGTTGGTCGTCGCGCTCGGCGCGGGTGTCTTTGCGGCGACGCACTTTAAGATGAACACCGACACGACGAAGCTCGTGTCGCCCGAATTGCCGTGGCGCAAGGATGAGGCGCGGTTTCAGGCGATCTTCCCGCAGCCGCCGAACCTGATCCTGATCGTGATCGACGGCGCGACGCCGGAGCGCGCGCAGGAGGCGGCGCGTGCGCTCGGCGCCGCACTGGAGGAACGTTCGGACCTTTTCATCTCGTTGCGCCAACCCGGCGGCGGGCCGTTCTTCGAGCGCAACGGGCTGCTCTATCCGCCGCTGGCGCAGACGCAGTCCGCGGTCGAACAGATCATCTCGGCGCAGCCGTTCTTGGGCGCGCTTGCCGCCGATCCGAGTTTGCGCGGGATCATGGATGCGCTGTCGGCGGCGCTGCTCGGCGTCGAGAGCGGGCAGATCACGCTCGACCGGCTGGCGCGGCCGTTGGGCGAGATCGATCGCGCGCTGGGGTCGCTCGAGAAGGGCGAAGCGGCGCCGTTTTCTTGGCGGCGGATGATGCTGGAGGGCGAGCCCGATCTGCGCGAGATGCGGCGCGTGATCGAGGCGCTCGTCAAGCTCGACTTCGGGCAGCTACAGGCGGGCGCGCAGCCCACGCGCGTGATCCGCGAGGCGGCGGCGAAGCTCGGCCTTTCGCCCGCGAACGGCGTCAGCGTGCGGTTGACGGGACCGGTGCCGATCTTCGACGAGGAGTTCGCGACGTTGACCGAGGGGGCGGTGCCAATCGCCTCGGCGACGATCGGCGTGATCGTGTTCATGCTGTGGTTGGCGCTTCGATCATGGCGGCTGATCGCAAGCGTGATGGCGACGATCCTTGCCGGATTGATCGCGACGACGGCGCTCGGGCTTGCGATGGTGGGCGCGTTCAACATCATCTCGGTCGCGTTCGTGGCGCTGTTCGTGGGGCTCGGCGTCGACTTCGGGATTCAATTCGGCGTGCGCTACCGGGCGGAGCGCCACGCGGGCGCGGCGCTTGACGCGGCGCTGATCGAGGCGGCGCGCGGCATTGGGCCTTCGCTCACGCTTGCCGCATTCGCGATCGCGGCGGGGTTCTTCGGCTTTCTACCGACGAGTTATCGTGGCGTCGCGGAACTCGGGCTGATCGCGGGCACGGGCATGTTGATCACGTTTGCGATGACGCTGACGTTGCTGCCCGCGTTGATCCGGCTGACGTCACCCGCGGGCGAGCAGGAAGAGACGGGGTTTCTAGGGCTTGCGCCGTTGAATGCGACGTTGCTTTCGCGGGCGCGCGTGTTCCTGGGCGCAGCGGTTCTGGCGGGGGCGGCCGCGGTGGCCCTGCTGCCGTCGCTGACGTTCGACTTCAACTTGCTCAATCTGCGCTCGCGCGAGGCGGAGTCCATCGCGACGCTGCTCGATCTCGCGCACGATCCCGACCGCTCGCCGAACGCCATGGATGCGGCGGTCGCGACGCGCGAGGACGCGTCGGCCTTGAAGCGCAAGCTGGAGGCGCTTTCGACCGTCGCCAAGGTCGTGACGATCGACGACTTCATTCCGGCTGACCAAGAGGCGAAGCTCGCGCTGATCGCGGATGCCGCGCTTCTGCTCGATCTGTCGCTGAGCCCGATCGACACGAAGCCTGCGCCGAGCGATGCGGATGTCGTGGCGGCTTTGCGCGCCACGTCGTCGGCGCTGATCAAGGCTGCGGAGACTGCACCTTCGGCGGCGGCGGTCAGCCGTTCGCTGGGCGCCAAACTGGCGGCGCTGGCCGAGGGCGACCCATCGCGGCGCGCGACAGCAGCGCAAATGCTAACCTCCGGCCTTCAGACGTTGCTCGGCAATTTGCGCAACCTTCTTACTGCGGAAGCAATAACACTGGGGACGCTGCCCGAGGAGATCGCGCGCGACTTCATCGCGCCCTCAGGCGAAGTCCGCGTGCGCATCTATCCCAAGGGCGATCCGACGGACACGGCGACCATGTCGGCGTTCCGCGCGGAGGTGTCGGCGGTCGTGCCCACCGCGGTCGGGGTGCCGGTGTCGCTGGAGGAATCCGGGCGCACGATCACGTGGGCGTTTGCGGAGGCCGGGATCTACTCGTTCATCGCGATCGCACTGCTGCTGGGGTTGATACTGCGCAGCGCACGCGATGTAGTGGTGGCGTTGGCGCCGCTTGCGCTCGCCGGCGCGCTGACGCTTGCGACGTGTGTCGCGATCGGCATGCCGCTCAACTATGCGAACATCATCGCACTGCCCCTACTGTTCGGCATCGGGGTCGCGTTCGACATCTATTTCGTGATGGCGTGGCGGGCGGGCAATCGGGCGCTGCTGCAATCGCCGTTGACGCGGGCGGTCGTGTTCAGCGCGGGCGCGACGGCTTCCGGCTTCGGCGCGTTGTGGTTCTCGAGCCATCCGGGCACGTCGAGCATGGGCGAGCTCTTGATGATCTCGCTCGGCTGGATCTTGATCGTCGTGCTCTTCGTGCTGCCGCCGCTGCTTCAGATCAGCGATCGGCGGAGCGGCCCTTCGACTTCATGAGTTTGTCGCTGATCTCGTCGAGCTTCTTAACGAGCGCCGGCGCGCCGCCCGATGCCACCGTCGCCGCGAAATCCGAGCGGCGCGTCGCGAGTTGGCTCACGAATTCGTAGATCACGTCGATCACCTTCCACTCGCCGCCGACCTCGCGCATGCGATAGGTGAGGTTCACGGGCTTCTCGCCCTCAGGCACCACTTGTGACTTGACGAGGCGGTCGGGATCGCGCGCCTCGACCTTCGGGTCGGTGACGAATTTCTGACCTTTGAAGACGTCGAAATTGTGGGCGTAGCTCGCGATCGTCATGCGACGGAAGGCGGCGACCAGCGCCTTGTGTTCATCCTCCGACATCTTGGCCCACGGGGGGCCGACGGTGAACTTTGTCATCGTGGGGAGGTCGAAAGCGGCGTCGACCTCGGGCTCCAGTTTCTTGTACCGGCCGGCCGTGCCAAGCGCCTCGCCCTGCTTCATCGTGGCGAGCAGCGCGTCGTGAAACTTGTCGATGCGGGCGACCGTCGGCTCAGGTGCGGCCGTGCCTGCGGCGGCGAAAAAGCAGACGAGGAACGACAGGGCGATCAGCCGGAACATGGACGACTCTTTGTTAGTGCCCAGCCAGCCTATCAGTTCCGCACCGCCTCCGCGAAGACGACGTAGCGCAACGGTCCGCGCTGAAGTCCGTCAAAGGGATAGCATGTCACAAGCGCCAGGCGCGGGGTTGCGCCGCGCGGCGCGATTCCCGAGGCCTGGGCGTGGACAACCGCCGCGCCGGTCATGAGATAGGCGACTTTGCTGCCGTCCTTCGTCGTCAGTTCGACGGTGTCGCCGGGCTTCAGGTCCTTGATGTAGCTGAAGTGTGTGTCGCGGTGAGCGGCGATGACACTGGTGCCAGGCGCGCCGGGCTCGACGGAGGCCGCGACATGCGCGGGGCCGAAGGCGAGCGCCTCGCCGCCGGCTTCTTTCAGCACGATCGCCGTCTCATGCAGGCGTGGGAACGAGATGCGCGCGATCGGCCAGGTGTCGGCCCACGACCACGCTTTGGTCGGGCGGCCGGTCGTCAGCGTTTCTTCCCAAGCACGGTCGAGCAGGATTTGCGCGACCTCGGCCTTCGCGCGAATGAAGAGGCCGTGGCCGGCGACAAGCGCGCCGGCCACGACGAGGAGCAACGCCAGAACCTTCGTCCGGCGCGGGGTCACGACGCGCGCACCGGACGCGGGCGGAACACGATAAGGAGCGAGAGGCCGCTCATCAGCATGACGATACCGACGAAGAGCATCAGCGTGGTGCCGGCGTCGGTCTGCGGCAGCGCGATGCCCTGCCCGTCCTTCGTTGTCGCGACCTTGTCCGACATGGCGAGCTTCTGCCACGTGGGATCTTCGAACGAGGCTTTGATCAGCGGATCGGACTCGACGTCCTCGCCGAAGACCTTTTCGAAGTCCCAGCCGTGCGGCAGATTCGTGGGCATGTCATGGCTGGTCAGCGTTTCGCCCACAGGGCGGCTCGGCGTGATGTCGACAGCGACGAGGCTCGTCAGGCGCGAGACCAGATGGTGCGCGAGCGCCACCTTCAACACCTGCGCATCCACGTCGCCCTCATTCGCGCCCTTGTAGCGGAGCGATTCGATCGACGTGATCTTCGTGCGCGCCCAGAGCTTCGACATGCCCTTGCCTTCGGTCGCCTGAGCGAGGTCCAGCGTCGTCGACCAGGGCTTGGTGCCGAGGCGGCCTTCGATCCGCACGCTGCCCGACTGCGTGCCCGTGACCGCCGTGAGCACGACCGGTTCACCGGCATAGAGGTCGGGGATGGGGTTCGGCGCGGTGTCGAGGTTCACGCCGTCGGCGACGCGCAGGTCGGTCATGACCGGGCTTTCGAGTTTGTTGAAGAGCTCCGTCATGCGAGCGATGACTTCGCCCTCCGACCCGATGTGCAGGAACGTGCCGCGCCCCTGCGAGGCGATGTGCTCCATCAGGAACGAGTTCGGCGCCGAACCGATACCGACCGTGAAGAGGCGCGAGCGGCCGAGCGACTTGCCGATTTCGGCGAGCACCTGGTCCTCGTTCGACACGGCGCCGTCGGTCAGGAAGATCACCTGGCGCAGGCGCGTGGCGTCGTTCGGCGTCTTGTCGGCCAGCGCCGCCTTCAGCGCCGGGTAGATTTCCGTGCCGCCGTTCGCCTCCAGACCGAGGACGAAGCGGACCGCAATGCCCAGATGTTCGTCGTCGGCCGGAACGGCGTCGGAGAACAGGACCTCCAACGTATCGTCGAAGCGCACGACGTTGAAGCGGTCGCCGGGTTTCAGCTGCTTTAGGGCCATGCCGAGCGCCGCTTTCGCCTGACGCATGGATTCGCCGGCCATCGAGCCCGAATTGTCGATGACGAAGATCGCCTCACGCGGCTGGCGCACTTTCTTCGTGCCCGCGGGCGGCAGGATCATGGCGAGGTAGTAGCTTTCGGCGCCGATCGTTTCGCGGAAGAGGCTCGCCTGCGGCATCGCGCTTGGGGCGAGCGTCCAGTTCAGCACGAAATCGCGGTCGGCGGGGACCGGACCGTCGATCGTCACGGTCGCCGCCTTGTCGCCTTCGCGCTCGACCTTGGCGGTGTGGAACTGACTTTCGATTGCGCTGAGCGCCACGCCTGACTTCAAGCGGACGCTGAGGCTGACCGGGTTGATCTTGCCGTGCTTCGGGTGGATGACCGGCGGGGTTACGCGCGAGGCGTCCGGCACCGGGTTTGAGATCGCGACGATTTCGGCGCCCGTGTCATAGCCCACCATCGCGACCGTTCCGGGCGGTGTGTAGCGCGGGCCCACGACCAAGGGCACGCGGAGCGAGAAGCGGTCGCCGTCGAGGCGGACGGCCTCCTGATACTCGATCTGGACGACGATCGTTTCCTTCGGGCCGATGTTCGCGACGGAGTTCGTGAAGATGTTCGGCCGTTCCTGCTCGATCAGGGTCGCCTTGAAGCCTTCGGCGGCGGCCTTCTCGTAGATCTGGCGGGCTTCGACCCGCTCCTTCACCTGACCTTCCAGGAAGCGGTCGCCGACCTGCATTTTCAGCGTGTCGACACCCGCGTTCTGGGGCAGCGGGTAGACATAGACGCCCTCGACCCATTTGTCGGACGGGTTCTCGAAGCGTTGGGTGATGCGGGCGCGGGCGATGGGGCCGGTCACGTCGATCGAGACGTCGGTTTTGACGCGCGGCGCCTCCAGGTACTTGCCGCCTTCCGTCGTTTTCAGAAGCAGCGCGCCGGTCGCCATCTCGTCCGGCGAGACCAGGATCGCCGGCTGAGGCGTGGCGCCCGCGGCCGTGTCCGCACGGGTGGCGTGGGCGGCGATGGCGGTGAGGGTGGCGCAGGCGGCGATCAGGCCCGCCTGCAGCCAAACATGCGGCGACCCGAGCGGGACGCCGCGCATATGCGTTTTCGGTTTCATGAGAGGGTTCCCCTTGGGCGACGGGTCCATGTCGTCGCTTGCGGACGCCATCTCGCGCCTTGATCGCGACGCGATTGCGATGCGATTGGGGCCTTGTTGCAGCGACTTTGGCGAATTGATGTTCGCGAGCGACGTGCGTCACGTGCGCGACAAACCTGTCGCGATACGTGAGCGGCCCCACGCTGTCACCGGGACCCGGATTTGACGCGCCCACCCTTTGCGCGCACCATCGCGGTTAACAAAGAACACGCATCGACTTTGGGAGGAACCATGGGCATGCCGCGCACCGCGCCGCCTTTGGGGGGCGGGCTTTCCGCATGAGCGACATCGCCGATGAAACCGCCCGGCCGGCGGCGCCCCCGGTCAAGGTCTTGAGCGTCGCCTATCGCGGCTATGCGCTGGGGCTTTTGCTTCTTATCTACGTGCTGAACTTCGTCGACCGGTCGGTGATCAACATTCTGGCCGAACCGATCAAGGACGATTTGGGGCTCGCCGATTGGCATATCGGGTTGATGAGCGGGTTGGCGTTCGCGGTGTTCTACACGTTCTTGGGGCTGCCGATCGCGCAGCTTGCGGAGCGGCACAACAGGCCGTTGATCATTTCCGTGTCGCTCGCCGTTTGGAGCGCGTTCACCGCGCTCTCGGGCCTCGCGCAGAACTTCACCCACCTCGTGCTGGCTCGGATCGGCGTCGGCATCGGCGAGGCGGGTTGCACGCCGCCCGCGCACTCGCTCATCACCGACTACGTGCCGAAGGAACGGCGGGCGTCGGCGCTGGCGTTTTATTCGATGGGCATTCCGCTCGGCGGTCTGCTCGGCATGGCGGTCGGGGGGATTGTGGCGGACGCCTATGGCTGGCGCGTCGCGTTCTTCGTTTGCGGGTTGCCAGGCCTTGCCGTCGCGCTTCTTGCGGCCCTGACCCTCGTCGAGACGCGGACGAAGGAAGCGCGGGCGAAGGCTTCTCTCAATCTTGAAGATTTCAAGCTGGCGTTCGCGGTGCTTGCGACGAAGCAGACTTTTTGGCTCGTGGCGTTTGCCGCTTCGATCAAGGCGTTCATCGGTTACGGCCACGCGCCGTTCACGGCCTCGTTCTTCCTGCGCAACCACCCGGAGCAGATCGCCCAGTTGGCGGCGAGCCAAGATCTGGGACCGGTGGGGTTCACGGGCACGACGCTTGGGCTGGTCGGCGGCATCGCCGGCGCGATCGGCGCAATCCTGGGCGGGTTCATCGCCGACCGCTTCGGTGCGCGCGATCTGCGGGCCTATGTCAGCGTGCCGGCGATCGCGGCGCTCGTCACCATCCCGGTCTACATTTTCGCGATCACGGCCGACAATGTGGTCGTCGGCTTCACCATGCTGGGGTTCAACGCGATCATGGGCGCGCTGTGGTACGGCCCGGTTTATGCGACAGCGCAGAGCATCGTGCCGCCGCATATGCGGGCGACCGCCGCCGCCATTCTGCTCTTCATCATCAACCTGATCGGACTCGGTCTCGGACCCATCGCCGTCGGCGCCTTGAGCGACGTGCTCGCCAATGTGTGGGCGTTCGGCAAAGCCGAAGGCATTCGCTGGGCGCTCATCATCTCCATCCTGCCGAACGTGATCGCGTTTTGGCTGTTTTGGCAGGCGCGCAAGACGATCCGGGACGAAATCGTGGGCTGATCAAGGGCGTTGACTGCGGCAAAGCCCCTGCCCTAACCTGTGCGCGTCGAACCCGCCAACCGCAGGAGGAAATATGACCATTGTCGCCGTTTCCCCGCGGGCTGGCCGCGCGTAAGGCTGCGCGTCTAACGACACCCTTCCCGTCCAGCTCTTTCGTGCGTGCCCGATTGTTCGGGCGCGCTTTCCATTTCGCATGCGGCCGCCTTCGTGCAGCCGCGTTGATCGGACGAATCTGCTGTGACATCCACATTGAAGGACTTTGGCTGGAGCGCGCATTTTCAAGCGCAGCTTCTCGAAGATGAATTGAACGCCGCGCCCGTTCGGGTGATGGCGGTGCATCGCGACGCGCTCGACGTGGCGGGACCCGGCTTTGACGGGCGTGTGCTTCCGTTCGCGGGCGAGGAGGAAGAGGCCGCGACCGTCGGCGACTGGGTGCTGCTCGACGACAGCGGGCGGCGCGTACGGCGCGTGCTCGACCGGATCAGTCTCTTCAAACGCAAGAGCGCGGGCACGGACCGGCGCCTGCAGCTGATCGCCGCCAACGTCAACACGTTGCTGCTCGTGACGTCGGCGAACCAGGACTTCAACGTGGCGCGGATCGAGCGTTACTTGGCGCTGGCGTCGGAGGCGGAGGTCACGCCCGTGGTCGTGATCACGAAGGCCGATCTCAGCGACGACGCCGACGCCTATGTCGCCGAGGCGCGGCGCTTGATGCCGGGCCTCGTCGTCGAGGCGTTCGATGCGCGGGATGCGGGGGCGGTTGCGCGCCTCAGCCCGTGGTTCGGAAGCGGCCAGACGCTGGCGCTCATGGGTTCGTCGGGCGTCGGCAAATCCACGATCGTCAACACGCTTGCCGGGCACGAATTGCAGCACACGCGGGGCATCCGCGAAGACGATGCGCGCGGGCGGCACACGACGACGGGGCGCTCGCTGCACCGGCTTGCGACCGGCGCGTGGATCATGGACACGCCCGGCATGCGCGAGCTGCAGATCGTGGACGCGGCCGCCGGTATCGACGACATCTTTGCGGACGTCGTGGATCTCGCCGCGTCGTGCCGGTTCGGCGACTGCGCGCACGATGGCGAGCCGGGCTGTGCGGTGCAGGCGGCGATCGCGAGCGGCGCGCTCGAAGAGAGCCGGCTCAAGCGGTATCAGAAGCTGCAGCGCGAAGACCGACGAAACTCCGAAAGCCTCGCCGAGGCGCATGCGCGCAATCGCCGTTTCGGACGGATGGCCAAGCGCGTGTTCGCGGAGAAGCTGAAGAGGCGCGAATGGTGACACTTTGCGCCGCCGCGCGACGCCCGGGCTGGTTGCCCGTGGCGGCGCGCGTCGGCTAACGTGGCCGAAACGACACCTCGAGGACGCGCCACATGGGATCTTTCTTTCGCGGGCTAGCGCTCGGCGTTGCGGTGACGGCGCTGATCCTGGTCGGGTTCGCTTACATGTTCCGCGGCGTGCTGCCGATGATCCTGGGCGCGCCGGCGCCGAGTATCCCGAAGGACGTGGTGGCCGAGGCGACGACCTCCACGAAGGAGGCGCGCGAGAAGATCCTGAAGGAGTTGCCGTTCGCGAACCGGCAAGATTTCGAGTTCGCAGACCGCGGCTTCGTCGCGTCGCTCGAGAACCCGGAGGTCAAGGACGATACCGGGCGCGTCGTGTTCAACACCGCGGGCTACGATTTCCTGAAAGGTGACGCGCCGGAGAGCGCGAATCCCAGCCTTTGGCGACAGGCGCAGCTTGTCACGAAGCACGGTCTCTTCAAGGTGGCCGAGCGCATCTATCAGGTGCGCGGGTTCGACGTGTCAACCGTGTCGTTCATCGTGACGGACAAGGGCTACATCGTCGTCGATCCGCTGACGACGGCCGAGGTCGCGAAGGCGGCGCTGGGGCTCGTGAAAAAGCATGTCGGGGACAAGCCGGTCGTCGCCGTCGTCTATTCGCACAGCCACGCCGACCATTTCGGCGGCGTCGCCGGCGTCACCAAGGAAGAGGACGTGAAGGCCGGGCGCGTGAAGATCATCGCGCCGGAAGGCTTCATGGAACACGCGGTCTCGGAGAATGTGATCGCGGGGCCTGCGATGACGCGGCGCGCGCGCTTTCAATTCGGCGGCACGCTGACGCGCGGGGCCGAAGGTGAGATGACGTCGGGCCTTGGACCCGGCGTTTCGACGGGCACGGTGTCGCTGATCGCACCGACAGACATTATCGCCAAGACCGGCACGGAAATGACGATCGACGGCGTGACGCTCGTCTTTCAGGTGACGCCCGGCACCGAAGCGCCGGCGGAGATGAACTTCCACCTGCCGCAGATGCGGGCGCTGTTCATGGCCGAGAACGCGAACGCGACGATGCACAATCTACTGCCCGCGCGCGGCGCGTTGGTGCGCGACGGCAAGGCGTGGGCGGACTATCTGACCGAGTCCATCAGGCTCTATGCCGATAAAAGCGACGTGATGTTCGCGGCGCACGGCATTCCGCGTTTCGGGACCGAGGTGATCCGCGACTTCCTGTCGAAGCACCGCGACGCCTACAAATATCTGCACGATCAGACCATTCGCCTGATGAACAACGGCCTCACCGGCGTCGAGATCGCCGAGCAATTGCAGCTGCCCGACGTGCTGGCGAAGGAATGGTACAATCGCGGCTACTACGGCACGATGAGCCACAATTCGAAGGCGGTCTATCAGCGCTACATGGGTTGGTACGACGCGAACCCCGCGTCGCTGCACGCGTTGCCGCCGGTCGCCGCTGGCAAGAACTACGTCGAGGCTATGGGCGGCGCGGACGCCGTGATCGCGAAAGCCGACGAAGCGCAAAGGGCGGGCGAGTACCGGTGGGCCGCGATGCTCCTCAACCACGTCATCTTCGCCGATGGGGACAACACCAAGGCGCGCGGCATGCTTGCCGACATCTATACCCAGCTCGGTTACCGGGCCGAGGCGGGAACGTGGCGCAACATCTACCTCACCGGCGCGCAGGAGCTTCGCCACGGCGTGATCGATTGGCCGACGCAGCGGCTGAGCCTCGCGCTCATCCGCGCGACGCCGACGACGATGATGCTGGACTTCGCCGCCGTGCGGCTGAACCCGGAGAAGGCGCAAGGCAAGACGCTGAAGATCAACCTCGTGCTCAGCGACATGAACGAAACGCATCTGATCACGGTCGAAAACGGCGTCTTGATCCATGAGGCGGGCGTGCGCGACGACAAGGCGGACGCGACCGCGACCATGAAACGCGCGGACATGCTCGAGACGCTGCTTGCCGGTGTGCCGGTCGGACTCAAGACGACGACGGGTGCGATCAAGGTGACGGGTGCTTCGGCGGCTTACAGAGAACTCGTCGCGATGATCGATCCGGTCAATCCGAACTTCCCCGTCGTGACGCCCTAATGGCGGTTTCGGTCGCGGCCTTCCGCAAGATGGCGCTCGCGCTGCCCGACGCGGTCGAGGCGCCGCACTTCGAGTTGGCCTCGTTCCGCGCGGGCGGCAAGATTTTCGCGACGCTGTCGGAGAAAGACACGCGCGCGATGGTTAAGCTCTCGCCCGAGCAGCAGGAGATGATGACGGCGGCCGAACCAAGTATGTTTCAGCGTATCCCGAACGCGTGGGGCGACAAGGGCGCGACATGGCTGCACCTCAAGGCTGCCGACGGCCCGACCGTCGAGAGCGCGCTTCGCGCGGCCTGGGGCAACCTGACCGCCAGCCGAAAGACGGCCCGGCCGGCGCGCGTCACACCTAAGAAGCCTTGAGATTCCGCGGTCGCGAGGCGCTTTCGCCTGGCGCCGCCTTCGTGCTTCTATGCCCTTATGACGGCCCACATTCTTGCGACAGGCTTCTCCGTTTTCCCGGGCGCACCGGAGAATCCGACGGCTTGGGCGATGTCCGCATTGCAGCGCGAGGGATGGCAGCCCGCCGGGGCGCGCCTGACGACGCGTACGCTCGCCGTCCGCTACGACGTGTGGGAGCGCGAGCTTGCGCCGCTCCTGGCGGAAACGAACCCCGACGCGGTCGTCGCTTTCGGCCTCAGCGCGAAGACGACGGGCATCACGCTAGAATCGACGGCCCGCAATCGTATCGCAACCGGCCGGCCGGACTTTGCGGGTGCCACGCGCGACGAGCCGGTGCTGTCGGCGACGGGCCCTGCCCTGCTGCCGACGCGGCTTCCGCTCGCCGACATGTCGCTGACGTTGCAAAAGGCGAAACTGCCGGTGGTCCGCTCGGACGACGCCGGCGACTACATCTGCAATCTTCTGTTCTACCAACTTCTGACGCATGCCGAGCGGCTTGGCCTTCGCGCCGCAGGCTTCGTTCATGTGCCCTATCTCGACACGCAAGTCGCACGCCTCGCCGCGCAAGGCCGCGAGCTCGCGTTCGGCGGCACGATGCGCGAAGCCGAACTTCTCGAAGCCGTGAAGCTCGTCCTCACCTGCACGGCGCACGTGCTGAACACCGCCGAGGCGATCGTTTGAAAGGAACCGTTATGTTCAAATCCTGTTTCGCGACGGCCGCGGCCGCGTGCGTCGCCGCGTCGGCAGCCCTTGCCGCGCCGCCCACGGTCGACATTCCGGCGACCGTCCACCTGCCCCAACTGGAGCCGCTGATCACGCCGTGCGCCGATCCCGCAGCGGACCGTTTCCTAGAGATCGACATCTCGCAGCGCGCGCCCGCCGGCGCAACGAAAGTTCAGAAGGTCAGCGGCTGGGTCACCGGCGACGGCATCTTCCACTGGCCCTTCGTCATGCGCGTGCGCAACATCGGCGACAAGCCGTTCATGGGCAAAGCGGGCAAGCAATCGGTCGTGGTCGTCGAGGACGATCTGATCTCCGGCAAGAAGGGCCGCGTCGTCGCCAGTGTGCCGTTCGACCGCATCGACCCGCGCTCCGGCGTCGCCGCCCGCTTTCTGTTCGAGGCACCGGTTGAGGCCGTCAACAAACGGCGATTCCATCGCACCTACTCGCTGAAGATCAAGTACGACGATATGGGCAGCGCGCTCGTCGACGGGCCCTACGGCGACTGCAACCTGCGCAACAACGAGTGGTTCGTCGAGTTCGACGGCAGCCGGCCGAAGTGGATCTTCGCGAAGTAGTCAACGCTTGCGATCGTAGACGAACTGCTCGACCTTCGTCGTGCCGTCCTTCATTCGGATGCGAACGGCGCTGAAGAGCTTGTCTCCCTCGCGCTTCATCGTCATGCCGTCGAAATAGGCGGTCTGGCCTTCAAGTGCGATCAGGGGGAATTCCTGCGATTTGTCCTTCTCTTCCCAACCGACGAGGTTCGGGTGGAAGTGTTTCAGACGCATCACGACGCCGCCGCCCTCCTCCACCAGCGTCACAATCTCGTAGAAGACCGGCTTGCCGTCCTTCACGAAACGGAAGTAACCGACAATCGTGCCGGCCAGCGGCGCGGCGTAGGCTTCCTCCGTTTCGCCGCCAAGGCCTGAGCCGACCCACGCCCCCTCAAGCCACGCGATGTCGGTCACCTTCGCCCGAAGCGGCTTCGCGCCGGGTTCGGCGGTGCGCACCGCAACATCCGCGCGGGCGGAGGCGAGGCTGAGGCAGGCGAGTAAGGCGGCGACGGCGATGCGCATAGCAGCTCCAGTTGTGCTTCCACTTCCAAGACGAGCGGGCTCGGCTTGAATCGACACGCTGCGTGACCGACCAAGGCGTAGTTATCACCGACGGATCTCGAGGCGGATGATGTGCCGGGTTCTGGACGGCATTTCGACGGACCAAATTCTGACGTACAAGCCGCCTCGCATCGGGCCGCCCGAGCATCGGGTTTGCCTGAACCCCATTTGAATCCTGGCGTCCGCGTAGTGGAATCCGACGCCGTTCACCCTGAACGTCTCTGCGCCCCTGTCACCGCATCGAGGCGTTTGGAAATTCTCGACCGTTCCTTCAGCAACTTGGTAGGTTCGCCCATGGTATGCGCG